>JANPPM010000301.1:0-6102 GCA_031428495.1 Novosphingobium sp. | reverse complement strand
CTCAGCCGACTGGGCGACCGGCGGTTAAGCCCGGACCAGCAACGGATTGTCATGCTGGCCACGCGCAGGCCGCACGACCACCTGTGGCCCGATTGGTGGGACGAAAGCTTGTTCGGAGCGCGCGGCCGGCGGCCCGGCTTGCCGCGCGTTGAATGTTCTTGATGCAGATCTGATCGCGCGGTGAAAACACCCCAGGTCGCCGTTTCAACGCATTGTTTACTGGCGTAGCAAGCAGGTCCGGTTTTCCCTCGCTTGATAGCTTCGGCGAGGAGAAATACCACGTATTACGTTATGGTATATCATTTCCAAATATACTGCTGCTCGCGGTCCCGCAGAGGTGGGTGCCGGGGCGACGTGCGTGCCGGTACGCTCCGCCCACTCCTGAGAGCAATTCGCCATCAGTAAAATACCATTGACTTATAACTAATACGATTGTTATAAGTCTTCATGGCTCGCACCCCCTTCGCCCATTCTTCCGATCTTGCCTCGTATCCGGCACCGCATCTCGCCGTCGATCTCGTCCTGCTGACCATCTGCGAGGGCGAACTCAAGGTCATGATGGTCAAGCGCGGTGAGGCGCCGTTCGCCGGTCAATTCGTACTGCCTGGCGGCTTCGTTCATCCAGGTGAGTCTCTCGACGACACGGCCCGGCGGGTGCTTGATTGCAAGACAGGACTTACCGGCGTCCCGGTCGAACAGCTGTACAGCTTCAGTGATCCGGAACGCGACCCTCGCGCTTGGGTCGTTACTGTCGCCTATTTTGCCGTGGTCCCATGCGAGCAATTGGTCACGGCGATGAACGAGGGTGCAGGCCTGCGGCTTGTTACGATTGCGACCAATCCGGACCAAAGGAATTTGGTAAGCGAGCTGCCAGAAATGGCAGCAGGCCTCAGGTTAACGCTAGGGGGCGATCCGCTCGATCCCGGTTTCGATCACTATGCCATAATCGCCACCGCCTTGCAGCGGCTGCGCGGCAAGCTTGACTGGTCTCTAGTGGCCTTCGGGCTCCTGCCGGATGAGTTCACACTGTTCGACCTGCAAAGAGTGCATGAGCTGATCCTCGGCCGCCCGCTGCTCAAGCCGCCGTTCCGCAAGAAAATGCTCGACCGCACATTTGCCGACGGTCGCCGCCTGATACCGACGGGCCTCTTCTCGCGTCCCGCCCGCCATCGGCCAGCTGAGCTTTACCGGCTCGAGCTGTCCCGCGCCAACTGAAGGAGGCAACATTCTTTGCCGAACAGGACCTGCACTACCTATCTGCTCCATATTACCGAATGCCGCACCTCGCCTGTTCAAGGTTCCGCCGACCCGACTATCTGTTCGGGCAACAGTCAACGAAACGCGCTCACCGATGCGCTGCCGCGGCAGGACAAGCGCAATGGCTGGTGAGCGGCCAACGTCTGCGGAGGGGGAGACGACAAGGCGTAAGGATGGACTTGATACGATTCTTTCCGCGCTCCCGGCGATGTCCCTGGCAGAGCTGCATGGGCTGTGGAGCTCGGTCGGCGAAGGCGAACCGCCTTGTGTATCGGAAGCCCTGCTCTGCCGGCTTGTGGCCCAACGCATGCAGGAAAAACGGCATGGCAGTCTGCCGCCGCGCGCCTTGCGCGCACTACAGCGGGCCGCGAATCGTGTGGCATCGCTGAGGCCCTCGCGAAAGCACCGGGCACCGGGCGCAGGAACCCGGCTCATCCGCGAATGGAACGGTCAGACCGTAACTGTCCACGTACAAGAGGACGGGTTCCTGTGGGAGGGGCGGCACTATGGTTCGCTGAGCGCAATTGCGCGCGAAGTGACTGGTGCGCAGTGGTCGGGGCCGCGCTTCTTTGGGCTGCGCGCCGGTGGCTGATAAAGTCCTGCGCTGCGCCGTTTACACCCGCAAGTCGACCGAGGACGGGCTTGAGCAGGAATTCAACAGCCTCGATGCCCAGTACGAGGCGTGCACCGCCTACGCCCTTAGCCAAAAGCATGAAGGCTGGTTGCTGGTGCCGGGGCGCTACGATGATGGCGGCTTCTCGGGCGGGAATATGCAGCGCCCGGGTCTGCATCAACTGCTGGCTGACGTTGCCGCCGGCGAGATCGACATCATCCTAGTATACAAGATTGACCGACTGACGCGCAGCCTCGCCGACTTCGCCAAGATCGTCGAGGTGCTTGACAAGGCAGGCGCCAGCTTTGTTTCGATTACCCAGTCCTTCAACACGACCACCAGCATGGGGCGCCTCACGCTCAACATGTTGCTATCATTCGCGCAATTCGAGCGCGAAGTGACCAGTGAGCGTATCCGCGACAAGATCGCCGCTTCGAAACGCAAGGGGCTTTGGATGGGTGGTCCCGTGCCGCTAGGTTACGAGGTCGATAGCCGCAAACTCGTGGTCAATCAAAAGGAGGCGGAGCTCGTCCAGCATATCATGGAGCGCTACCTTGCCCTGGGTTCGGTGGCGCAGTTGGGTGACGAGCTCAACGCCGATGGTTTAAAGACCAAGGTGCAGCATCGGTCGAGCGGGCCCCACAAGGGTGGCTGCCAATTCAGTCGCGGCATGCTCTACCACCTTCTGGCGAACCGCATTTACATCGGCGAGATGGTTCACAAGGGCGAGTCATTTCCTGGCGAGCATGATGCCATCGTAGCGCCGCTGCTCTGGGATGCAGTCCAGGAGAAACTCGCAGCCAATGCCTCGGGAACAGCCCGGCGGGTGAAGGCCAAGCAGCCGAGCCTGCTGGTCGGGTTGCTGTTCGATGGTGAAGGAAGGGCAATGACCCCCAGTCACGCTTCCAAATCTGGCAAGCGCTATCGTTACTATGTCACCAGGCCCGATCTCCTCGGCGGCACTGAGGCGTGGCGGGTTCCGGCTGATGATCTCGAACAGCTCGTCTGCGACAAGCTGGGCGACTTGTTTGCCAATCAGCATTCGCTTTGTGACCTTGCTGGGGAGGTTTCGGGCGAGGTGGTCAAGCGGATGTTCGCGCACGCAGGAACTTTGCACGCCGAGCTGCAAAACGGCACGGCCCAAAATAAGCGGCAGCTGCTTCCGGTTCTGATCGATCGCATCGCGCTTCGCAGCGATGGCATAGATATCGCGCTTGGCGGATCAAAACTGGCGAACGCCCTGGGCTTGCCCTGCGACGGAATTGTTCACCGCAAGCCCGTGATCATCTCTTGTACTGCCAACAAGATACGGTGCGGTCAGCAATTGCGATTGGTTATCGCTGGGCCGGCCAGCTCGCAATCGAACGGCGTCCCCGCAGGGCACGTTCGCCCAGATGATCAGTTGGTAAAGCTTTTGGCTGAGGCTCAGCACGCCCAACAGATTGTCCTTTCGCGACCTACACAACCAACCGCCAGCACTGCGGACGGGATTGAGAATGGGAGGGAAAGGTTGGCCAAGATGGTCTCCTTGTCATGCCTGGCGCCGGACATAATCGAGGCGGTGCTCGGCGGACGGCAACCGGCTGTGCTGACCGCGCAAATGTTGCTCGACGTCGATCTCCCTATGAACTGGAGCGAGCAGCGACAGTGTCTCGGATTTGGCTGACATGCTGCGCATTCAACAACGCGGTCAAATTCAACCGGCTAACGCCTTGTCCAACGGTCAGAGGCTGCTGCCGAGCGGTGCCTTCGCCGGGGGCACCACCACCAGGCCGAACTCTATGAACTCGAGGAGAACCAACATGACCTTGCGCACCAGTCACAGCCATCCGCTGCAAATCGCCGAGGTGCCGGCGTTGCCCGGCATGGGGGCAGTCGGCATCACGTTCTGCCCTGGAAAGGTCCAGCCCGGCGCCATGACGGGCATGTGGCAGCGCGATCTCGCCATCGATCTTGATGCAGTGCGCGACTGGGGTGCGGCAGCGCTCGTCACCCTGGTCGAGGCGCAGGAGCTTGAAAGCCTGCAGGTAACCGGTCTCGGCGAGGCAGTGCGGGCCCGGCACATGATATGGTACCATATCCCGATCCGCGATGTGTCGGTCCCATCCGCCGCCTTCGAACAGGCCTGGCTCAAGACAGGCGCCGAACTCCGCTCGATTATCGCAAGTGGCTTCAAGGTCCTCGTTCACTGCAAGGGCGGGCTGGGCCGGGCCGGGATGATCGCCGCCCGCCTGCTCGTCGAACTGGGACTGGACGCTCAGCAGACCATCAGCGCGGTACGCCGCGTCCGTCCTGGCGCGATCGAAACAGCCGCGCAGGCGCAGCATGTCCTGAGCCTGCAGCCTGTAGGGTGGGCGCGGCCCGATACCTCGCCTGCTGCGATCCGCGACCGCGCGGTTGGGGCGCTGCTTGGTCTTGCCGTTGGCGATGCGTTGGGCACCACGCTCGAGTTCAAGCCGCGCGATAGCTACGCATTGCTCATCGACATGGTCGGCGGCGGACCGTTCCGGCTCAAGGCGGGGCAATGGACCGACGATACCAGCATGGCGCTGGCTCTCGCCGATACACTGGCTGACCCGGCGGGGTTCGACGAGCAGGCGCTGATGAACCGGTTCGTCGGCTGGCAGGAACGGGGGGACTACAGCTGCACCGGGTGCTGCTTCGACATCGGCAATACCGTGCGCGGTGCCCTGACCCGGTTCCAGCGCACCGGTGATCCCATCGCGGGCTCGACCGATAATTGGTCTGCCGGCAACGGCAGCCTGATGCGGCTAGCGCCTGTGGCCATCCGCTACTGGCATGATCGGAGGCGCTTGCGTGATTGCGCCGCTCGTCAGAGCCGCACCACCCACGGCGCGCCGGAAGCGGTCGATGCCTGCGTTGCCTATGCCGAGATCCTGGCCGATGCGATCTCGGGCCAGGCCACACGAGAGGTGCTGGCGCCCCGTCCCTCTGCCTACATTGGGCAGATCGGCGACATCGTCGCTGGCCGCTGGCGCGGCAAGCTGCGGCCAGCAATCAGCGCGAGTGGCTATGTCGTGCACAGCCTTGAGGCAGCGCTGTGGAGCGTCGGGCGCAGTGGCACCTTTGCCGATGCGGTGCTCACCGCTGCTAATCTGGGCGAGGATGCCGACACCACCGCAGCGATTGCCGGGCAACTTGCCGGCGCGCTCTATGGCGCCTCGGCCATCCCGGCCGGTTGGCTCGGGAAGCTGGCCTGGCACGAGCGGATCGTCGCTGCGGCCGAGGCATTGCTGAGCCCACAAATCCGTGAGGCTGCCTGATGAGAATGTGGCGATCACCGTAACCTCTGAAATGATCAAAGTCGCTCTTGACCCGCCGGCGCAGCAGGCGCGTGCCTATTAGCCAAAACAACCCCAGGCACCGTAGGAACTAGCATGGGAACGAACCCTTGCGGCCAAATTAGAAAACAACCCCTTGCACCGTAGGCCTGGCAGGGTGGCGCTACCCCGCCAGCGCAGAAATGCTTTCCATCCTGCAGGTCGTGACAACACGATTTGCGTCATGGAAAACGACAAAACTCATCGCCCGCTGGCCGCCAACGACAATGAAAAGGATGACGCACGGCCCAAGCCGAAACCGCAAAGGCCAGCCTCAGCCGCTGCTCATCAGCGAGACGCTGTGCCTCTCGACCAGCGCTTGACTGAACTCAATCAGATGACGGACGAGGTCTTCGAACTTGCCCAGGCCAGTTTCGACATGGCAAGGAAAATGTCATACGATCCAGAGGCCCAGGGAGCCTCACTGAAGCAAGGGGTCAACCTCGCCAGTTGCCACGCAAAACTCGTCACCACCATGGATCGCCACCGCAAGGCCCTGCGCGAGGAGAGCTGATTGTGGCGAGCACGCACCCACGCAATGTCCGGCCCATGCAGAGCGCGCCGCGCTGCGGCGCCAGAACGCGCGCCGGTGGACACTGCCAGGCGCCCAGCATCGTCGGCGCCGCGCGGTGCCGGATGCACGGCGGTAGGGGATCCGGAGCGCCCAGGGGCAATACTAATGCCCTCAAGAAGGGGCTCTACACGACAGCGACGCGAGCGCAGGCAAGCGAGGTACGAGACCTGATCCAGCGCGCTCAAGCGTTGATCGATATCGGTGGATGCGAGTGACGGGGCGGCGGGAGATTGAGCGGATCAACCTGGGCATACAAACCAGGCCGACTGGCATAACTCTCTCTCGATTGCCCGGTTTTCCGGCTCGCCAAAATCCAA
>JANPPM010000300.1:0-25307 GCA_031428495.1 Novosphingobium sp. | reverse complement strand
CGGCAGCAATTGGGCAAATTCAACCCGCGCCTCGAGAACCCGGCGCGATTCCCCGGCAATCGCGAGTTGGCCTTCATCATAGAGTAGCGACATCGGACACCTTGGATTTATGGAGTTGAGGCAAACGCAGATCAGGCCTTTGGCTGTGCTTTGTTGGCCGCCGTCATTTCCGCCAGATTGGCCAGTGTGGGACTGCCAGGGCGGGCGACCCAGGCGTTGGCATGCCCCAGCGAATGCATGTCGAACACGCTTTGCAGCGCCGCATACATGCCCTGAATGTCCTGCGTCTGGTTGACCGCGCGTTTGGCCATCATCAGGCCATGCGGGTGCATCTTCGAGATCTTCTTGGCGAGCGCCAGTGTCTGTTCCTGAAGCTCATCGGCGGGCACCACCCGGTTGACCATGCCCAACCGGTGGGCCTCTTCGGCGCTGACGAATTCGGCGGTGAACAGCATTTCCTTGGCCTTGCGTGCGCCCAGCTCCCACGTGTGGCCGTGATATTCGACCCCGCCGATCGCCATGACGACAACCGGATCGGAAAAGCGGGCGTTATCCGCCGCGATGATCAGGTCCATCGGCCAGACCAGCATCAGCCCGGCAGCAATGCACGCGCCCTGCACGGCGGCAATAGTCGGCTTCTGGATGTCACGCCATTTGCGCGAAAGCCCAAGGAAGTGTTTGGATTCCCACTTGTACATGCGCAGCAGGCCGTTCTCGTCAACATCGCCAAACATCGTATCCCACGCGGGATCGTCGCGCCGACCTGCTGAAATGTCATGCCCGGCTGAGAAGTGCTTGCCGTTGGCGTTGAGGACGATAACTTTCACCGCATCGTCATTGGTAGCCCGGTCAAACGCAGCATCGAGCTCGGCCAGCAGTGGCGGGTTCTGCGCATTGCTGGCTTCCGGCCGGTTCAGAGTGATGATGGCAACAGCTTCATCGACGCGGTACTCGATCAGGCTCATGTGACTCTCCCAAGTGACACAAGCAGGCTTGGCCCTGCATTCAGCCATTGGCAATTGCCAATTGGTGCAGCCTTGCCCTGTACCCCGCAGTTCAGTCGTCCAGCGCGGTGTAGCGGAAATCGCGAAAGAGAGCTTCACCCGAACCTGCGGCATAGAGGCCGGGGCGCAGCATCAGGAAGCCGCCGCGCACATTGTGGTGATAGCCGGAAACTTCCATGCCCCGGTCGAACCGCTTCCAGGTCTGTCCGTTATCGCCGCTGGTATGGAACGAGACGATATGGCGGCGGTTGGTGACCCGTAAGCGCAGCCTGCGGCCATGTGGATTGACCGGGCGTCCGCGCTCGATACCATACTGGTGGGTGACGAAGCGGGTTTCGTCGAAGCCCAGCCCGCAATAGAGCTTGTCGTCGTAAAACAGCACCATGCCCGCCGTGGTGCCTTGCCCCAGTTCTATGTCGCATTCGTACTGATAGGATTGGTCCCCCGCCGTCAGCAGCAGCGGCGATCCGCTGGACGGGGCAGCGCCCTTGGCGGCCAGATGCAGGGCACCGCCGCTTACCCGGATGCGCGCTGTTTCATCCGGGGCGGGGCGGAAGAAGCTCCATTTGCTGCCCAGTGCGAGCGGCGCGGAAAAACTGTCAGACAGGGCCATGCCATGAGGCAGCGCCGTTCCGCCTTTCGGTTTGGCCAGCGGCTGTGAAAGGTCGCCCCCGGTCATGTGGAACCAGCCGTCCGGCGTCCATTCAACCGGATCGAGCAGGCATTGCCGGCCGAGCGTCCAGAATCCGGCCTCAAAGCCATGGTAGAGCGCGTGCCACGAGCCGTCTGGACCTTCGACCAGCGAAGCGTGCCCGCGCGACCACCACGCCTCTGTGGCGCTTTGCGTGCGGACAAGCGGATTGCCGGGGTGCTGCTCCCACGGTCCATGGACCGAACGCGAGCGGGCGGCGATGACCATATGCCCGGTCGGCGGGCCAGCGGTGCCGCCCACGGCGGTGAGCATGTAGAACCAGCCGCCGTGACGGTGGATCTTGGGGCCTTCGAGTGAGAAACCTTCGACGTCCCAGTCATCCGGATAGCGCCATGGATCGTAAACATGCTCCACTTCGCCCGAGACGCCAAGACCGTCAGCGGTCAGGCGTACCCGGTCACCGCCAGAGAGAAACAGCCAGCGCGAACCATCCTCGCCGATGACATGGCAGGGGTCGATGTGCTTGTGCAGGCCAAGCGGCTTGGGATCGCTCCACGGTCCGTCGATATGGTCAGCCCAGATGACGAAGATGTCGTTCACCTCTGCCTTGACCGGGATGTAGAGGAAGTAGCGCCCCTTGTGCTTTTCAAGACTGACCGCCCAGACCGAGCCGATGTTGCGGGTCAGGGCGGGCCGCCGGGGCTGCCAGTTCACCAGATCACGGCTGTGCCAGATTGACAGGCCGGGGTAGGAATCGAAGCTGGAGAAGGTCAGGTAATAGTCGCGCCCATCCTTGAGGATCGCCGGGTCGGGGCGGTCGCCGGAGAGGACGGGATTGAGGAAGCGTCCGTCGCCAAGATCAGCAATGCGTTGGTTGTCGTGGCCACGGCGCCATTTGGCAGGGACAGGGGCAGGGGCTGCGACTACCGGCGCGCTCACGGCACAGAGCACCCCCAGCGCGGCGGTCTTCAGCGCATCGCGTCGGTCGAGGGCCATCACCCCAGCCCGGTGGTGCGCGCCCAGGCGCGCCACAATTCGGGCCAGACCTCGACCGGTTTGCCGATGGATTTTCGCAGGCCAAAGCCATGGCCGGAATTGGCGAAAAGATGTGTCTCGACCGGCACGCCTTTGGCCTTCAAAGCCGCGCGCAGCCGCACGGAGTTTTCAACCGAGACGACGTCGTCATCTTCGCCGTGCAACAGAAAGTGCGGCGGGGCATCGGCAGGCACGTTGCGGTCGGGCGAATGCGCGGCTTCCTGTTCGGGTGTGGGCGCAGCGCCCAGCACCAGACTGCGTGAACCGGGATGGGCAATAGCGGCGTCCATGCTGACCACGGGATAGATTCCCGCCGCGCAGACCGGCTTGGCAGACAGGCGATCCGCAGCATCGACGGGTTCATAGACCTTGCTTGCAAACCGCACCGCCAGATCGGTGCAGACATGCCCGCCTGCCGAAAAGCCCATAGCTGCAACGCGCTCTGGCATCACGGCATAATCGCGGGCGCGGTGGCGGATCAGCCGCATGGCGCGCTGTGCGTCTGCAAGCATGGTGTCAGGTCCCGAAGCCCACCCTTCACCCGGCAGGCGATAGAACAGGACGAAGGCGGTAAATCCTCGCGCGGCCAGCCAGCGCGCCATTTCATAGCCTTCCTTGTCCACCACCACCCAGCGGAAGCCGCCGCCGGGAGTCAGCAGGACGGCAGCACCATTAGGCCGGTCCGGCCGGAACACGGCCATGCGCGGGCGGGTGATGCCATAGACTGCGCGGTCGGTGACCAAGGGATCTGTGGAGCGTTCATCGACAGTTTCGGTGAGCGGTGTGGCCGGTGCGCCCGGCGCGCCCTTGGGCCACAGGTCAATGGTCTCGGCCGGTTGCGGCAGGCCCGGCGGCAGCGCCGCGGCAATAACGGGCGGGGGCGTTTGTGCCCCCGCCCGCGTTGCGACCCCGAGGCCAATTGTAGCTGCGATGAGTGATCGTCGATCAAGCGTCATCGCATCCCCCCGCCTTTCGGGCTCAATTGCATCACATCTTGAAGCGCGCGCCAACCAGGATTGTCCGGCCGAAGTGGTTGTTCTCATAATTCCGGTCGGCATCGAAATCGGCGTAACGATAGCGATAGGTATCGAGCAGGTTGCTGCCTTCGACCGACAGTTCGACCCAGTCGGTCAGCTTGTAGCGCAGCGAGGCATCGAGGTTGGTCGTCGCACCATAGCCTTCCAATACGTTGCCAGTGCCGCTGGCGCCTTCGTGATAGCGGCTGCGATAGCTGAGCATGACGCGCGCGGTGAACTTGTCGTCCTCATAATAGAGCGTGCCGTTGAACGCGCGCTTCGAAACGAAGGCCAGAGTGTTGGTCACCGAAACATTGGTGAGCGCGCCGCCAGAGACTGTTGCGGGGCCTTGCAGGTTGAAATTGGCGGTCGAATTGATGAACGTCGCATTGGCGATGACGCCGAAATTGCCTAGCACGCCTTCGGCGAACGCCTTGAACGGCAGCTGCGCGGCAATTTCCCAGCCGTCTAGCGTCGCACCCGAACCGTTGACCGTGGTCACCAGCGTCCAGATCGGCTGGCTGAGCTGCGCAGGGTTGAGCGCGGCGGGCGAGGCTGGGTTGAGCACCGAGACGGGCAAGCCGGTCTGGGTGAAGGTTGCCCCGGTGACCGAAGCGGACTGGGTGAAGGTGCTGACGTCCTTCTTGAACCATGCGAGCGACAGCACCGCCGAAGGCGCGAAATACCATTCGACCGCAAGGTCAAAATTGGTCGCGCGGAAGGGTTCGAGGAACGGGTTGCCGCTGGTGACGCGGTAGTTGAAACCGTCCGCCGTGCCGCCGGGCGTCAGCCCGCCCAGCGTTGGCCGGGTCACCACTTTGGCCACAGCGCCGCGCAGGATCAGGTTTTCTGTCGGGAACAGAGCCAGATTGAACGACGGCAGCCAGTCGTCATAGCTGCGTGTCACAGTCGCATTGACGCCACTGACCAGACCATAAGAGCTCTGATCGGTCTTCATATAGCGCAGGCCGCCATTCATCGCGAAACGCATGCCGCCCAGATCGCCCTTGATGTCGGCCTGGAAATAGGCGCCCTTGGTGGTTTCCTGAACGCCGCGATTGTTGCCGGCATCGACGACCAGCGGACGGTTGTAGAGATTGGTAAACGCGGTTGTCGCGCCCAAATTGGGGACCAGCCAGCTATTGGTGTTGCCCGCGGGTTGACCGGCGTTGCCAAGCGTGAAGGTCTCGGCAAGCGCGGAGGTGACAGGGAAGCCATAGACGGCCGCCGGGCCGAACAGTGAGGTTGCGGTGCAAGCGATGGTGCCTGAAGTGCTGGTGACCAGGCTAGTGCCGCCATTGCCGCAGACGGCAGTGTCACGGGTGAAGGAAATCGCATCGAAATTGAACCGGCGCCACACCGCGCCCGCCTTGACGGTCAGCCAATCGGTTGCATCATATTCCGCGCGCAGCTGTGCGGTCTTGAAGCGGTTGGTGACGTTGGATGGCCGGTCACGGATTTCGGCGAGCTGGAAGTTAGCCGGATCCGTTACGCTGGTGCCGAAGGTCAGCTTTGGCGAGGCCATGTCGCGATAGTCATAGGAATAGCCCTGCGCATCGCGGTCATCGAAAACGATGGTCGTTTCCATCGGGATGTCGGCGCTGGATTTGGAAAAGCCGCCCTGGAGGGTGAAGCGGAACTTGTCGCCGATGTCCTGATCCCAGCTCGCGCCAAGCTGATGGAACTCCGTCGTGCTCTTGCGAAGATAGTGCTCTGTGCGCACCCAGGCATCGTTGAGCGTTGCTGAAATCAGATTGTTGTTTGTGTCATAAACCGGGTTCACGACATTGATCGAGCGCTCGTTCGAGCGCAGCAGAACTTCGCCCCACTTCTCTTCGCGCGCCGCGTCGAACTTGGAATAAAGTCCGTCGATCGAGATCTTGGTGGCATCGGTTGGAGAAAACTGGATTGATCCGGTCAGCCCCAGCCGCTGGCGATCGTGTGCTACTTCACCGTAGCGAGGAATGCGCGGGTGGAACGCGAGCGAGGCCTTGTCGCAGGCTGCACTGGCGACGTAGGCTCCGCCCGAATTGGGTGTGGTGAAGCACGGTGTGGCATCGACCTGGTCGAAGCGCGCCTGCGCCCAGCGCACCGAATTGTTGCCCAGTTCCAGCGTCTTGGTCTTGGAATATGCCGCCGAAATAGAAGCACCGAAAGTGCCTGCATCATTCTTCCAGCTCAAAAGGCCAGCAAGGCGCGGGCCGAGATCCTTGGAAAGAGTATTGTAGGAGGCGACGGCCGAGCCAACCGCAGTAATGCCGCTCTTGCCCGCCAGCGGGTTGCCGGTGTTGAGATCGACCACCGCGCCCAGCGAACCTTCGTCCAGGCTTGGTGCAGCGGTCTTGTGAACGACGATGGAGCTGAACAGCTCTGAGGCAAAGACGTTGAAATCAAACGCACGGTCGCGGTTGGCTGCGGCTCCGTCGGTGGAGGTGGCCACCGTCTCCATGCCATTGACGCGAACCCGGGTGAACTGGCTGGAAAGGCCGCGCACAGTTATCGAACGTCCTTCGCCGGCATCGCGCGAGATCGAAATGCCGGGGATGCGCTGCAGCGATTCGGCCAGGTTCTGGTCAGGCATTTTGGCGATGTCTTCGGCGACAATCGCATCGACTGCGCCGACTGATTCTCGCTTTACGTTGAGCGCCTTCTCAAGGCTTTGGCGAAAGCCGGTGATGACAATCTCGTTTGTGCCAACCTCGGCATCCGGCGCGGTCTGGGCCAGCGCCGCAACCGGCGAAACGAGCGCGCTACTGGCAATGAGCGTCGCCTTGATCAGCGATGTGCGTGAAACGATCTGGCGCATGTCTGTCCCTCCTCGAATCGCCGCTGGGGCGAAGTCCTGATACCGGTGTCAAAATTGCGCCCGCGTTACCCGCAGCTCGCCTTTCCACCCTTGTTTTCCCCGCGCTGTTGCCAGCGCACTTTCCGGTTATTTCTGTCCAATGGTCGGGCTTCTCCCTGACCTTTGGTAACCGGTGTCATTTGTTATTGCCGAGAATGGCATGGTCTGTCAAGAACTGCGCTGACGGGAGATAATCTGATGGGTAAACACCTGTATTCCGCGCTGCTAGCGATGACCCTAGTTTTTGCCGGAGCAGCCCCTGCCGCAGCCGGAGATCACCCTGCCGACGCGACTCGCGGCGGTGCGGGCGGACGGATTATCCGCGTTAACACGCTTGCTTCGGATGGGCCGGGATCACTCAGAGAGGCGATCAGGGCAAAGGGACAGCGAATCGTCGTGTTTGAGGTCGGCGGGGTGATCGATCTGGGCCAGCAGCTCCTGGTCATCGAAGAGCCCTACCTGACCATCGCCGGACAAACGGCGCCTTCGCCCGGCATCACGATCATCAAGGGCGGGATCGACCTGAAAGGCCATGATGTCGTGCTCAGCCATTTGCGGGTGATGACCGGGGGCAACGTAGGGGCGGTTATTAAGGGGGTAAATGCCACCAGCGGCCTGATCGATACAGCCGCTGATGCCTTCACCACCGTGGCGGCGCACAATGTCGTCGTCGAACATTGCAGCTTCCTGTGGGGTGTCGATGAAAACATGTCGGCTTCGGGTCCACGTTTTACCGGCAACAGCCTTGCCGAATGGCGCGCGGGAACCAGCTACAATATCGTGTTTCGCAATAATCTGGCTGCCGAAGGTCTGGCGAAGTCAACCCACCCCAAGGGTGAACACTCCAAGGGGGGGCTGATCCACGACAACGCCACCGGCATCGTATTTTACCGAAATGTTTTCGCTCACAATGTCGAGCGGTCACCGTTGATCAAGGGCGGCGCGCAGGCGCTGTTGATCAACAATCTGATCTATAACCCCGGCCACCGCGCGGTGCATTATAACCTCATGGCGCTCGAATGGGCCGGTCAACCTTATGTCACGGGCGAAATCACTGCGGTGGGCAATGTTATGCGCGGCGGCAACGATACCAATCTAGGCCTGCCCTTCCTGATGCTGGGTGGCGATGGCGATCTGGCCTATTATGGCCGCGACAACCGCGCGGTGGACCGTAATGGCGTGCCGCTCCCGCAGTTCGGTCGCTACGGGGAAACCAAGGCCAGACTGATCGCTGCAAAGGCGCCGCTCGCCAGCTTGTCCGGCTATGCGGTGCTGCCATCGAATGAAGTCGAAACCAGCCTGCTGGCCAATGTCGGTGCCCGTCCGTGGGACCGGGCGCCTGACGATATCCGCGTGCTATTTTTCATTGCTGAAGGGCGTGGCGAAATCATTGACGACGAGAAGGAAGTCGGCGGCTATCCACATGCTGCGCCGACTGCTGCACCTTTCGTTGAAGCAGAGTGGAACCTTGAAACCATGACGCCTAAATCCGGGCGCTATCCCGGCCAGAAAGCTGGAGCGCAAGAGCACCTCTCCGCGCGCGATGTGCAGATGCGCGAGGGCGGAAAGTGAATCTTGCGACTCTCGCGTTGCTCGCTGCCGCGCCCGCGATGGCGGTGATCGATGAGGCGCAGGTGCGCCGCGAGGAAGCCCCGCCGCACGGTGCCATCGGCATGAGTACCGCCTACCGGATTTCCGATGCTGCCCCCCAGCCGCGGGCGATGGAATTCCGCCGCCGGGTGCTCCATCTGGGCGCAGCCATCGGTGAGCATCCGATTTCCCATGACGAGGTCTATTACGTGCTGGGCGGCGAGGGCGAAGTTGTGTCGGACGGACAGCGCGCGGTGCTGCGCAAGGGCATGGCGGCCTATCTCTACAAGGGTGCGGTGGTGGGCATACGGCAACTGGGCCGGCGCCCGCTGTCGCTGATCATAAGCTATCCGAACACGCAGTAAGCCGCGTCACGTGCCCGGCTGAATGTAGGGCACCCGCGCAAACAGCTTTCGCTCCCACTTTCGCGGATCGCTTACCACGTGGCTTTGCGTGTCGAATACCATGGTCTGCCGTGACCTGACATCATATGGTCTCCAGCCCGGATTGCCGGTGCGCGCGAAGCGGATGAAAGCATCCATCACGGTCTCGCTCATTTGGCGCTGGGCAGGGGTGGGGTTGGGGATCGTGCCAAATGAAAGATCAATATCGTCCGTGTGTTTCGCCGCTTCAAAATCAAGCTGGTAAACAAAGGCAGGTGCTCCGGCGCGCGCCCGTGCCTCGGCTTCCTCAATCTGCCCGCGCCAGCTGCGCGAGGCGGTGACGATGCGGTGGAACAGGTCTTCGGCGCTTTCCTGCGGGTAGCGTGCGCGAAATTGCGCCGCGACCCATTCGGGACTGATATCGATTCGCATTTCCGGCCCGATGCGCTGGGCAAGATTGTCGAAGCTCAGCCCCTGGATTTTGCCATGCGTGGGCGGGTAAAATGCTCGGGTTTCGGCGACTGTATTGCCCAGTAACATCGGGATATGGAGCGATTGCGGCGCGGCGTCGGGCCAGAAGGGGTGGCGATGCAAATGCCGCATGTCGAGCACTGGACCCATATAGACATCGCCGCCCAGGATCGGATCGGTGGCAGAAAGCGCCTCGATTAGCGCTGCAATCGGCACCTGCGCAGGATCTCGGCCGCCCAACTTGTCCAGCACAGCAGAAGCGCGTTTGGTTGCATTGAGCGGACCCGATGCTGTCACTTGCTGGCCGCTCATGGTAATAGCCTTGTGGAACAGTCCTTTGGCCTCGGGCATTGCCATTAAGGTCGCGATCTTGGCTCCGCCGCCAGACTGGCCGAACACCGTCACATTCCCAGGATCACCGCCGAAAGCGTCAATATTGCGCTGCACCCATTTGAGCGCGAGGATCAAATCGAGCTGGCCGGCATTGCCGCTATCGGGGAAACGCGGGTCAAGCCGGGCGAGATAGAGATAGCCCAGTGCGTTGAGCCGGTGATTGACCGTAACCACCACCATATCGCCGCGTATAGCCAGCGCCGCGCCGTTGTTTCGTGGATCGGTTACGCTACCGTTCGAATAGGCACCGCCGTGGATGTAGAGCATCACCGGTCGGGGCTTGCGGGACGGGATCGCGGGCGTCCAGACATTGAGGAACAGACAGTCTTCAGACTGTGGTTGGTAGCGGCTGCCCGGCTGCGGGCAGGCGGGGGCGAAACTACCTGAATTGGGTTCGGTCCGCACGAAGGGAGCTTGCTGTGGCGCTTGAAACCGCCCTGCTGTGCCATACCGGATGCCCAGCCATGCCTTGGCGGGAGGAGCCGTGTCGCCAGATGTCGGCTGGCTGGCGAAAGCCGCCATCGGCCATATTGAAGTGGCCACAGCCGCGCCAATTACCGCGCGGCGGCTGTGACCCTCAGCGGGCGAGCCAGCCACCGTCCACCGCCAGAACATGGCCCGTGATATAGTCTGCGGCGGGCGAGGCGAGGAACACCGCTGCCCCGGCAATATCCTCGGGCCTGCCCCAGCGGCCTGTCGGTATCCGCTCGACGATCTGGCGATTGCGCGTCTCGTCGGCCTGAAGCGCGGCGGTGTTGTTGGTGGCGATATAGCCCGGCGCGATCGCGTTCACCTGCACGCCCTTGGGCGCAAGCTCGTTGGCCATCGCCTTGGTTACGCCTGCCACGCCCGATTTTGCCGCAGCATAGCTTGGCACCCGCACGCCGCCCTGAAAGCTGAGCAGCGAGGCGATGTTGATGATCTTGCCGTTGCCCTGCGCGATCATGTGCCGGGCTGCGGCCTGGCTGAGGAAAAACAGCGTCTTGAGGTTGGTATCGACCACCGCGTCCCAATCGGCTTCGGTGAAAGTTTCAAGGTCGTCGCGGCGGATGATCCCGGCGTTGTTGACGAGAATGTCGATCCGGCCAAGGCTCTCTATCGTCTCGCCGACAACGCGGTCCACCGGCTCGATGGACGACAGATCGGCCTTTATGCTGACCGCCTTGCGCCCCGTTGCCGCAATCAGGGCCAGCGTTTCCGCTGGTTCCGAGCGCCCGGCCAGTGCAACATCGGCACCCGCCTGTGCCAGCGCCACAGCGATGGCCTGACCGATCCCGGTATTCGCCCCGGTCACCAGCGCAACCTTGCCCGAAAGATCAAACGAAATGCTCATTTCAGCTGGCAGATATCGAGCACGTTCATGTCGGTATAGTCGAGGTTCTCCCCGCCCATGGCCCAGATGAATGCGTACTTCTTGGTGCCCGATCCCATGTGGATCGACCACGGCGGGCTGATCACAGCCTCTTCATTGGCGATGACGATATGCCGCATGTCTTCCGGCTCGCCCATGTAGTGGAAGATGCGGTCATTGGCTTCGGGCAGTTCGAAATAGAGGTAAATCTCACTGCGCCGGTCATGCAGGTGGGGCGGCATGGTGTTCCACACGCTGCCTTCTTCCAGCACCGTCAGACCAAGCAGCAGTTGTGCGCTTTCGCACACGCCGGGAATTACCAGCTGGTAGATCGTGCGCTGGTTGGAATTGGCAAGGTCGCCCTTGGCCAGCGGGTTGGCCGACGCGAGCGTGATATGCTTGATCGGGCAGACCTTGTGCGCAGGCACCGAAGCCAAATAGAACCGCGCGCCCTGACCTTCGAATGTCACATTCTGCGAACCCATCGGGATATACAGGCATTCCTTGTTGCCCATATCAAAGCGCTGGCCATCGACCGTAATCGCGCCCGCGCCACCGATATTCACCGCCGCCATTTCGCGGCGTTCCAGCAGGGTATGGCCCGCTGCACTGACGGGCTCGGTCTGGAGCGGCAGCGCCAGCGGCGCTTTGCCGGGCACGGCCCCGCCGATGACGAAGCGCTCGTTGTGCGAATAGTTCAGAACCACTTCGCCTTCGCGAAACATGCCGGTGACGAGGTAACGGTCGCGCAATTCGTCGTTGGACACGCATTCCATCATGTCTGGATGGGTGGCGTGATAGGTCTTGGCAAACACGAATTGCTCTCCCACTGAATCGCTTGTTACTTACGCAATGGTAACCGGTGTCATAGGCGCAGGCAAGCCGCTAGTTTGATTGCCTGGGCGGCGCGGCGGAGGCGCGGGGGATCAGGTCGGACAGGAACAGCGAAGGCTGCTCGCCAGCCGCTTCCGGGCGGATCAGTTTCATCGCGGCGGCCCGCGCCATGGCGACGATTGGCCAGCGCACGGTAGTCAGTGGCGGCCAGATATGCGACGCGATGGCGGTATCGTCAAAGCCGACTATCGACAGGTCGCCCGGCACCTCGATCCCGCGTTCGCGCGCGGCATGCAGCACGGCCGCGGCCATCTCGTCGTTGCTGGCGAAGATCGCGGTGGGGCGGGGGGCTGAATCGAGCAGTACTCCGCCAGCCGCGCGGCCGGAATCGAAGGTGTAATCACCCACCGCCACCAGTTCCGCGCCTTGTTCCAGCCCGTGCTCTGCCTGGGCATCGCGGTATCCCATCTGCCGTTCATGTGCAGAGCGAAAGCCCGCTGGCCCCGCGACAAAACCGATGCGCCGGTGGCCCATTTTGGCCAGTTCTCCGATGGCCGCTGCCACCGCCTGCCGGTCGTTTGATTCCACCAGATGCGCCGGATCGTCGAGCTTGGCAGAGCCCATGCGGACATAGTTACAGCCCAGTTCGCGGCACAGCGCGGCTAGTTCATCATTCTCGGATAAAGGCGGCAGTAGCAGCACGCCGTAAAGACGCTGCCGCTCAAGGAAATGGCGCACGTCTTCCAGCAATCTGGGCGATTTGCGGTCAAGAGGGCGGACCACCAGCGCAAAGTCGGTGTCCCGGATTGCCTCCAGCACGCCCTGCTGGAAATTGAGAACCATCTGGGCATTGGGATTGTCGTGGATCAGGCCGATCAGGAAGTTGTGCCGCAAGGCCAGCGCGCGCGCCTGAGGGTTCGGCACATAGCCGATCTCGGCGATCACGGCTTCGACCTTCTCGCGGGTTGCGCCCCCCAGCAACGGCGAACGGTTGATCACCCTGCTGACGGTCTTTTTGGAGACGCCAGCCAGGCGCGCGACATCGTTTATTGTCGGCTGGCCTGTGCGTTTGGCCCGAAGTGCCATGGTCGTTCCCTTTGCCGGCGCTGTGGCCCCGTGGTGCCTCATCTGGGCGGCATCCTTGCCTTGCCTTGGCGGCTGAGGCAATGGTGACACCGGTTTCCATAGTCAGGCCAATCCGTGTCGTCCAACCCTCAATCACTGCCATGTGCGTTACAGGTCCATGCGGATGACAGCGTTGTCGTCGCCCTGCGCGATATTGCGGCGGGCGAGGTGATTGCGTCGGGGCTGGCCGCCTTGGAAGCGGTGCAGCAAGGCCACAAGCTGGCCTTGAGCGATCACCCGCCCGGCGATGCCGTGATCAAATACGGCCAGCCGATTGGCCATGCAAGGCGCGCCATTGTGGCGGGCGAGCATGTTCACAGCCATAATCTTGCAAGCGCGCTGGCAGGGGAGCTGACCTATGCTGTCGGCGACATTATTCGCGGCGGCGATCTGGCTCAGGCTGCCGCAGATCGGCATTGGCGGGGCTATCGCCGGGCAGATGGACGCGCGGCCACACGCAACGAGGTGTGGATATTGCCGACGGTGGGCTGTGTCGGAATGACTGCTGAACAGGTCGCCCGCGAGGCACAGGTGCGACATGCCACCCTGATCAGTACTGGCCGGATCGACGGCATTCACGCCTTTGCCCATCCGCACGGGTGCTCGCAGCTCGGCGACGATCTGGAAGGCACCCGCGCTTTGCTGGCCGGGCTGGCCGCCAATCCCAATGCAGCAGGTGTACTCCTGCTGGGGCTGGGCTGCGAGTCGAACCAGCTCGATGCGCTGATTGCGGCAGTGCCCGAGGCATATCGGGCCAAGCTGCGGGTGCTCAGCTCTCAGGCGGCAGGCGATGAACTGGCAGAGGCCGGGCTGCTCGTCGATCAGCTGGTCGAGATCGCTGCCGCTGCAAGCCGTCAGGAGCTGCCGCTCTCGGAGCTTGTGGTCGGTCTGAAATGCGGCGGTTCTGACGGGTTCAGCGGGCTGACTGCCAATCCGCTGCTGGGCCGTTTCAGCGAAGTTTTGACCCATGCGGGCGGGCGGGTTGTGCTGACCGAGATTCCTGAGATTTTTGGTGCCGAAAAGGCATTGCTGGACCGGGCGATCAGCCGTGCGGTATTCGATGCGGCGGCAGCGCTGATCAATGGCTTCAAGCGCTACTACCTCGATCAGGGCTTGCCGGTTTCAGAGAATCCCTCGCCGGGCAATCTGGCGGGCGGGATCACAACGCTGGAGGAAAAATCGCTCGGCGCGGTGCAAAAGGCGGGGCGTGCGCCGCTGGCCGATGTCATCGCCTATGGCGGGCAGGCACAGGTGCCGGGCGTCACCCTCCTGGAATCGCCGGGCAATGACGCAGTATCATCGAGCGCGCTGGCGGCGGCAGGTGCAACGCTGGTGCTGTTCACCACCGGACGCGGCACACCTTTGGGCTTCCCGGTGCCAACGCTGAAGGTCGCATCCAATCACCGGCTTGCCCTCGCCAAACCGCATTGGGTGGACTTCGATGCGGGCCGAACACTGGATGAGGACCGTGCCGGGGTGGACGACGATTTCCTGTCGCGCATCCTTGCGATTGCCAGCGGCGAGCCTTGTGCAGCCGAGCGCGGCGGCCAGCGCAGCATTGCGATCTGGAAGCGTGGCGTTACCCTGTGATTTGCCCATTTTGCGCGGTCATAAGCAATGCATATCGAAGGGTTCTTGCCAATGACACCGGTTTCCTTTAGGCGAGTCCAAAATCCGGTGAACATAGCTTTTTGGGGGCTGAATTGAGCGAACTCTTGCCAGTCGGGGACAATGCGCTGGCAATCGCTTCGGCATTCACCGCTGCCCGGCGTGACGGTTGTGCGCTGCCCGAATATCCCGGAACGCTGCCGCAAGGTCTCACCGAAGCCTATGCAATTCAGGACATCGCCATCCAGCTTGATGGCCGCGGAATCGTTGGCTGGAAGGTCGGCAAGATCAATTCTCCTGACGATGCCCGGCTCGGGACCAACCGGCTGGCAGGCCCGGTGTTTGCCGACTGTGTTGCGGATGCGTCTGACTCATCAGAACCGGAAATGCCGGTCTTTGCCGGGGGCTTTGCGGCTGCCGAGGCGGAGCTGTTGCTGCATGTGCGGGCAGGCCATTCAGGCTCGCTTCCCGCCACGCTCGATGAAGCCAAGACGCTGGTCGATGCGATCCGGCTGGGCATTGAGGTCGCCAGTTCGCCCTATCCCGGGATCAATGCCGATGGGCCATGCGTCACCGCGTCGGACTTCGGCAACAATGCCGGACTGGTCATGGGTGCGCCGCTGGAGGGCTGGCAGGAGATCGATCTCTGCGCGATTCCGGTAAAAACAGAAATCGACGGGGAACTGATCGCCGAGGCTACGGCGGCAACCATGCTCGACGGTCCTTACGGTGCAGTACGTTTCCTCTTGGAAAATCTGAACCAACGCGGCATCGACTGGTCGGATGGTTGCTGGGTCTCAACCGGGGCGATAACCGGGGTGCACCTGATCCGGCCCGGCCAGATAGCCGTTGCGACATTCGGCAGTTACGGCACGGTTTCATGCAGGATCGTGGCGGCAAGGCCGCAATAAGATAATCGATCGGTCGGGAGGATACAGGATGGGCGGCGATCAGGCAGTTGGAGATCACGCGGGCGCCAAGGTAGGCCGCTATCGCTGGGTGGTTGTTGCGTTGCTGTTTGCCGCGACCGCGATCAACTATATCGACCGGCAGATGATCGGCGTGCTCAAGCCGACGCTGAGCGCGGAGTTCGGCTGGACCGAGAGCGACTTTGCCGGAATCGTGTTCTGGTTCCAGCTGGCCTATGCCATCGGCTACATCGGTTTTGGCCGTGTGGTCGATGTGATCGGCTCAAAGCTTGGCTATACCATCGCGATCATCATCTGGACGATCAGCCACATGGCGCACGGTCTGGCCACCGGGGTCACCTCGTTTGCCGCCGCGCGCTTCGGATTGGGAATTGGCGAATCCGGGAACTTTCCGGCGGGCATCAGCGCGGTCACCGAATGGTTCCCGCAAAAGGAACGCGCCTTTGCCATCGGCCTGTTCAATGCGGGGGCCAATGTCGGCGCGATCATCACCCCGCTGCTAGTCCCGGCGCTGGTCCTGTGGTTCGACTGGCGCGTGGCATTCTATATCACCGGACTGTTCGGCGTTTTGTGGCTGGCCGTGTGGTGGAAAGTCTATCGCCATCCCAGCGAGCATCCCCGCGTCAGCGCCGCAGAGCTGGCATGGATCCGGCAGGATCCGGCCGACAGTTCGGAAAAGGTCAGCTGGAGCAAGCTGCTGACCGTGCGCGAAACCTGGGCCTATGCGCTGGGCAAATTCCTGATCGACCCGATCTGGTGGTTCTTTCTGTTCTGGCTGCCCGGCTATCTGTTCGAGCGCTACAACATGGATCTCAAGACCTTCGGCCTGCCGCTCGCCGCGATCTACCTGATCTCGGATTTCGGCAGCATCGGCGGCGGCTGGCTTTCATCCTGGCTGATCAAGCGCGGCCATACGCCGAACTTCGCCCGCAAGGTGACCATGCTGATCTGCGCTCTCTGCGTCACGCCGATCTGGTTTGCGCAGGACATTGATAGCGTGTGGACAGCGGTGCTGGTGATCGGGCTCGCCACGGCGGCGCATCAGGCGTTTTCGGCCAACCTTTATACGTTGCCTTCCGACACCTTCCCGCGCGGTGCGGTGGGTTCGGTGGTCGGCATCGGCGGCACTGTCGGCGCGCTGGGCGGCATGGGAATGGCGCTGTTTACCGGCTATATTCTCGACAGTTCCGGCGGCAGCTACGATCTGCTTTTTGCGATCTGCGCCAGTGCCTATCTGGTCGCACTGCTGGTGGTCCATCTGCTCTCGCCGCGCCTCGCTCCGGCGAAACTTTGAGACTAGCGCGGCTGAAGCAATGATCCGCAAACGCATCGTTTTGATGGGTGAGGCCATGCTCGAACTTTCCCGGCCGAAGGGGGCGGGCGAGGGGGATGCGTGGCGGCTGGGTTATGGCGGTGACACGCTGAACACCGCGATCCACCTTGCGCGGGCTGGCCATGATGTGGCCTATCTGACCGCGCTGGGGTGCGATCCGCTGAGTGCGGGTCTGAAACCGCAATGGGCCGCTGAAGGGCTGGATACCGCGCTGATCCTCGATCACCCTGCGCGCACCACCGGGCTCTATGCCATTTCTAACGATGATAAAGGTGAGCGCAGCTTCAGCTATTGGCGCGAGAGCAGCGCGGTGCGCGATATGTTTTCGCTTCCCGGAATCGAGGCTGCACTGGCGGTGGCAGAACAAGCCGATATGATCGCCTATTCGCTGATCACTTTGGCCGTCCTGCCGCAGGAGGCCCGCGAGAAAATCTTTGCCCTATGCCAACGCCTTCGCGCGCGCGGCGGCATGGTGGCCTTTGATGGCAACTATCGCCCGCGCCTGTGGACTGATGGCGCCGAGGCGCGAGCGGCTCGCGATGCCGCGATTGCCTGCGCCGATATTGGGTTGCCGACGCTCGAAGACGAAGCGATGCTCTCGGGCGAAATCAGCGCCGATGCTGTAGCCGCGCATTGGCGCTCGCTTGGTTGCGGCGAAACCATCGTGAAGCTGGGCGCAGACGGCGCCCTCTTGCCTGATGGCTCCATAAGCCCGCCACCCGAAGTCCTGCAGCCGGTCGATACAAGCGGCGCGGGCGATGCCTTCAACGGTGGTTATCTGGCCGCGAGAATAAGGGGCGACAGTATAGAGGACGCGGTGCTGGCCGGGCACAGGCTGGCTGGCTGGTGCGTCTGCCGGAGTGGCGCAATTCCGACGCGGGATGCGGCCGCGCCCTATCTCTGAGGCCTGAAGCCACAACTGCTGACGCAAGTGCGCCTTCGCGCTATGGGGCTGGCATGCAAATTCCCACCCGCGAGTCCCAAGTGCCGCTGAGCGTCGCCGCCCTGTACCGGTTCACCCGCTTCGAGGATTGCGCAAGCCTTCGCGAACCGCTTGAGCGCCTGTGCCGTGAGCAGGGTATTTTCGGCACGTTGTTGCTGGCTGCCGAGGGCATAAACGGCACGATCGCCGGACCACATGACGGGATTGCGCGCGTGCTGGAGGCTGTTCGCGCCTTGCCGGATTGCGCCAATCTGGACGTCAAAATGTCGAGCGCAGCCGCAATGCCGTTCCACCGCATGAAGGTGCGGGTAAAGCGCGAAATTGTGACCATGGGGGAGCCGGGCATCGATCCGCGGGCAAGTGTCGGAACCTATGTTGATCCGCACGAGTGGAACGCACTGATTTCCGACCCCGACACCATCATTATCGACACACGCAATGACTACGAAGTGGCAGTTGGCACATTCGAGGGTGCAATCGACCCGAAAACATCGACCTTCCGCGATTTTCCCGAATGGTTTCGCCGCGAGCGTGAGAGGTTGTTCGCCACCGGCCATGACACGGGCGGTAAGCCCCCTAAGGTCGCCATGTTCTGCACTGGCGGTATCCGCTGCGAGAAGTCGACGGCATTCCTCAAGCAGGAAGGGGTCGAGGATGTCTTCCACCTCAAGGGCGGCATTCTGAAGTACCTTGAGGAAATGCCTGAGGCGCAGAGTCTGTGGCGCGGAGAGTGTTTCGTGTTCGATCAGCGCGTGACGATCGAACACGGCCTTGTTCAGGGCAGTCATGTGCTTTGCCATGCCTGCCGCCGCCCGGTGACCGCAGATGACTGCGGATCGCCGCTTTATGAAGAGGGAGTCAGCTGTCCGGCATGCCATGCCGAACGGACGGATGAGCAGCGCGCGTCCTATCGCGAAAGGCAGCATCAGGAGATCCTTGCCGCAGCACAGGGTCGCACGCATGTCGGAGCGGTACTTAGTAAACCGGCAGATGGGATGGAACGATGACGGGCGCGGCTGTTCCCGTCCTCTACAGTTTTCGCCGCTGCCCCTATGCGATGCGGGCGCGTCTGGCGCTCGCGGTTAGCGGCACATCTTGCGAACTGCGCGAGGTCAAGCTTTCAGCAAAGCCAGAGGCGATGCTTGCGGCCTCGCCCAAGGGGACGGTTCCCGTGCTAGTCCTCTCAGATAGCTCGGTGATCGATGAAAGCATCGATATCATGCGCTGGTCGCTGGCGAAGCGCGACCCCGAAGCATGGCTGACGCATGATGATGTGGCGCTGATCGCCAAAAATGACGGCCCGTTCAAACACGATCTCGACTGCTACAAATATCCGGATCGGCACGGCGTTGACGCGTCTGTGTATCGCGAAAGTGGCTTGGCGTTTCTTCGCGAGTTAGACGCTCTGTTGGCTGGTGCCGGACATCTTTGCGGCCCTGCGCGCGGGTTAACGGACGCCGCTATCCTGCCATTCGTGCGCCAGTTCGCCGCTGTCGACCGGGGATGGTTCGATAATCAGCAACTGCCACATTTAAAGAACTGGCTGGCCGGCTACCTTTCATCTGCGCTTTTCGAATCGGTGATGGTGCGGGTGGCGCCGTGGACGCAAGGTGATCCTCCCGTCGATTTCGCGCTGCCAAGGGAAAGCTGACCGTCAACGCCTCAAGTCGAATGCAACACGCCGTGATAGGCCGGATCCTCAAGCGTACGTCCAGCACCAATCGCAACGCAATTGAGCGGATTTTCGGCGATGCGGACCGGCAGTCCGGTTTCCTCGGCCAAATAGGTGTCGATCTTGGCAAGCAGCGCACCTCCGCCCGTCATGATGATCCCGCCCTCAATGATGTCAGCCGCGATTTCCGGGGCGGTATTTTCCAGCGTTGCGCGAACCACCTGCGCAATTTGTCCGATGCATTCTGCCAGCGCTTCGGCAACCTCAGCCTGGGTAATCGTGATTTCGCTGGGGACACCCCGGGTTATGTCGCGGCCCTTGATGATTGCGGTCAAGGGCGTGCTGTCTGCATCCAGCATGGCAATTCCCAGCTCTTTCTTGATGCGTTCCGCGGTCGCCTCGCCGATCAGCAGATTGTGGTTTCTGCGGACATAATGCGTGATGGCTTCATCCATAGTGTCGCCGCCCACACGGGCTGACATGCTCATGTTCATGCCGCCGATCGAAATGACCCCAACTTCGGTCGTGCCGCCACCGATATCGACGACCATGGAGCCAATCGGATGGGTTACCGGCAAGTCGGCCCCGATTGCCGCAGCCATCGGCTCATCGATCAGCAGGACTTTCCTTGCACCTGCATTGGAAGCAGCATCGCGGATCGCCCGGCGCTCGACTTGCGTGGAGCCAGAGGGGACGCAAATAACGATCTCAGGCCCGAAACCGATTCTCACCTGATTGCCCAGCACCTTGTTGATGAAGTGCTTTATCATCTGCTCGGCGACATCAAGGTCGGAAATGACCCCATTGCGCAGCGGTCGGATTGCCTTGATGCTGTCCGGCGTCTTGCCAAGCATCAGCTTGGCATCGCTGCCCACCGCCAGGACGCGCTGAATCCCGTTTTTCGTCTCGATGGCGACGACCGACGGCTCAGCCAGAACAACGCCTGAACCCTTTAGATAGACGACGGTATTCGCGGTTCCCAGATCAATGGCGAGGCCGGACGAATTGAAAGACAGTCGGTTGAAAATAGACATGCAGTTTTGGGTCTCGAAAAACAGGAAAGGGAACGCGCGGTCAGCGCTGGCGAAGGTGAGCGCCAGATGAACAGATTTGCAGGAAAGCACGGGCAGGTGCTGGTGCGGGGCAGGCCGCATGTATTCAGCGATTGCTTTCAGGATTTGCCAATAAGGCAGCGCATAGAAAGGTTCAGCGCCGAAACGACGGGTAGCTGCGCCTGAATTTAAAAATGTGACGTGATGACAGATATAATGGTCGGGGAGAGAGGATTCGAACCTCCGACCCTCTGCTCCCAAAGCAGATGCGCTACCAGGCTGCGCTACTCCCCGACCGGGGGGCCAAAATTGGCCTATGACGATACCGCGATGGTGGGCCCGGCAGGACTCGAACCCGCGACCAAGCCGTTATGAGCGGCCGGCTCTAACCAACTGAGCTACAGGCCCCATCACTAATCGTCCGGCGCGCGTTAGCCGGGTGTGCCCTACTAGGCAAGCTCCACTGCAGCGATGATCCCCGCAACACTCGTCGAAGCGATCTTGCGCTGGGCCAGATAGGCAAAAATTTCGCGCCACCAGTCATAAAAACGGTCGAGGTCGTCATGGCTGTGCACATAGGGCGTGTTGCCAGGCACCAGTGAGGGGCTGTGGAACGAAAGAACCAGAACCGGCAAACCATCGTCGATCGCAATATCGATCCCGCGGATGGCTTCGCTGGCGCTGACGCCTTCGGGTGTGAGCGGAATACGCTCAAGCATGCCAATATGGGCGAGCACACCGCGCAGGCGCGGCACGCGCCACATCAGCGGATAGAGCCATGGCCCCAGCTGGCGCAGCGGGCCCCAGTAAGTCGTGGTCAGTGGCAGTTCGAGCAACCTGGCCTTGCGGTCGAGCCAGTAGGGCCGGACAGGATGATCGCGGTAGTTGGGTCCGCCGCCCGAAGAATAGTCGAATCGTGCCCGCACCGATGTGTCGATGGCGATTCCGCCTTCAATCAGGATGTCGGCAGTATCCGCCCCGGCGCCGTAGCGCCCGCAGCGAAAAATAAGCGGGGCGACCCCAAAATTGCGTTGAATCTCATCGCGCAGTCGGCGGAACTTGGCGCGTTCGAGTTCGTACGGGAGATTGCCAGCAAAGCTGTTGAACTCGTTGATCTCTTCATCATGGGGCGGATTTACCCATGGGTGCAACTGAACACCAATTTCGGCGCGGCCTGCCTGAACCGCCTCGCGCAACGCATCGCCTGCGCCTTCGGATACAGCTATTGGGAAGTCGATCAGATAGACCGGGACAATTCCAAAGCCTTCGCAAAACTGCTGAAACTTGCGCAGGGCTGGCACGGCTTCGATGCGGTGCTTGTGCCGATCAATGGGTGCGCCCCAATCGAATTCTTCCTCGGTATCAACAGTCAAAAGGAAGCGCTGGCCAAAGCCTGCATCAAACCGTGCATAATCGGGCGAAACCGGTACATCACAGATGCGTACGTCCGCCACTGTTGCCTTACTCCCCAGTTGAAAGCCTATCGCGCCGCTCGATCTGCCACTGCTTCGCTATGGTCCGCCTCTACCGTGGTCAAGCCCGGCAGCCGCAATAGCAGTGTTTTGTCCCGCCGCTTGAGCACGCCGCCTGCCGCGAGCGCTTCGGCTGTGGCCAGGCGTAGGCTGAAGCCGGTGCCGAACATGCCGGCGCTCAGCGCGCGCGGTCCATTGCCAGCAACGGCGCGCAAGAGTTCTTCTTGCCCCAGCACCGCCAGACCGGCGGGCAGTTGAAGCGACAATTTAACCACTGCACCCCGCCGACGCGCGCGCAGTTTGAGCACTTCGCCGGGGCTGGAACAGCTCGCCAAGGTCGCCAGCAGCCGCCAAATCAGCCTTTCGGTATCGGATTGGCAGAGCAAGACGGGTAGGGCGCTATCCCCTTCAATACGCAACAGAAATCCGCTGCTGCGTGGCTCTGAAAAAGGCCGCAGTTGCTCGACTGTTGCGGCGGCAATCTCTGCGAGATCACATTCACCTTCGGGCAGCGAAATTTTGCCGCTCTCGAGCTGGGCCAGCCGCTCAAGTTCCTCGAAGCCGGCCAGCATATGCGCTGCATCGCCTGCGATTGACGCGGCCAGCGCCCGGTACTCATGCGGCACCGGGCCAAATAGCTGTTGCTGGATCAGTTCGGAAAATCCCTGGATCGCATTGACCGGGGTGCGCAGTTCGTGGAGCAGCTGGCGCATGCGGTCTGTTTCGCTGTCGGGCACTGCGGCTGGGACAGGGGGCGCGGCTTGCTGAGGGCGCCGCATTCGCCCTGCGTGCCCGGTATAGCCGCCGCTCAGCGGATCAAAGCATGGGGCAGCATCGATCAGCCACAGCCCAGCTATTGCGGGCGCTCCGGCTATGTCGAGCAGTAGCGCGCGCACCGGTTGGCGTTGGCGTAAAGCAAGGGCAATCGCAGCCGTGGCAGATGCTGGCGAGGCCGCCTCTCGTGAGGCCAGCCGCAGGCCAATCGCAGAGGGTGCCATGCCGGGATCGCTCCAGATCACGCAGCCTTGCGTATCAGTGGCAAAATCGAAGGCTTGAATCTTCGGCGGCGGGCGAGTCATCACTGAATCGGTAAAGGGCAGGTGCGGTGCTTCGCCGGGCGATTGGCCATCGGCGGGTGCGCGGGATTTGCGGAAATCCTCGATCCGCTGAACAATCGCGCCAATGCCGGTCGGCTTGGCGGCAGGTGCAGCAACAACTGGTTCAACCGGAACAACAGGTTGGGCGTCTGGCGCGGTCACAGCCGCTTCAGCGGGCGGAAGGCCGGTGCGAATCATGCCCAGCCGGTCAAACAGTGCCTCGGCGCGCGGGCCAAGATCGACGCGCTGGCGGACCATACCGCGCGTGCCGGGAGCCAAAGCGGGGGCAAGGTCGATCCACTCGTCTTCGTTAAGCTGCGCGCGCGCGATCGCGGCAGCGGCAAGCGCCGGTTCGCCGCCAGCCAGTAAAGCTATGAGTCTGGGGTTGCGCAGCCGCATACTTGGATCGCGCAGCATTGCCGCGCGCTGTGCAACAGGGAGGCTGCCGCCAAGCTCCGTCAGCCGGTCATACGCGGCATCGATTTGCGGGCTATTGGCCTCGACCGGAAGCGTGCCGAGCAGGTCGAGTAGCTGGCGATACTGAATCCGCACAACTGCCGGCCCGTCAGTGCGCGGGCGCAGCACAGTTGCGAGGCGGTCGTCGAAATGCATTGCGGTTCCCTGAACCCGGCGCATGCAACTGCGCCGGTCGAATTACCCTAGCAGCTTGTCAGGGCAGCGAAAGCGGGCGCGAACAGCGCGTTGCAAAGCGGGACGATTGACCGCATAGGTAATAAAATTGTCTGCAGTCGCCGTTATGCACGGCAATTGTTACAGCGGCGGCAAGTGCCGCTTATCAACATACAGGGGCCGCGCCGCACTAATGGCAAATCTTGATCAGATCGACCGGCGATTGTTAGCCGAACTGCAGGCCGAGGGCCGCGTTACCAATGTCGATTTGGCTGCCCGTGTCGGGCTGACCGCGCCGCCGTGCCTGCGGCGGGTGCGCGCGCTGGAAGATGCCGGCATGATTCGCGGCTATCACGCCGATCTAGACGGGGCAAAGTTGGGCTTTGCGATCACGGTTTTCGCGATGGTCAGTTTGAAGAGCCAGGCTGAAGAGGCCCTGCGCCAGTTCGAGGACCACATGCGGGCGCTGCCGGAAGTGCGCGAATGCCACATGCTTAACGGCGAGATCGATTTTATCCTCAAGATCGTCAGCAAAGACCTGCAAAGCTTTCAGGAGTTTCTCACCAGCAAGCTGACGCCCGCGCCCAATGTGGCAAGCGTAAAGACATCGCTGACGATCCGGACGGCCAAGCAGTTGCCTGGCGTACCGCTAGAGTAGCGCAGCCGCTTCCAGTGCCAGCAAATAGCTGCGGGCACCAAAGCCTGCGATTGTCCCCTTCGCGGCCATTCCGACATAGCTGTGGTGGCGAAATTCCTCGCGCGATGCGGGGTTTGACAGGTGCACTTCAATAACCGGGATAGTGACCGATTTGATTGCGTCAAATAGCGCAAGGCTGGTGTGCGTGAAAGCCCCGGCATTGAGCAGCACGGCTTTCGCGCCCTTGCTCTGCGCCTCATGCAGCCAGTCGACCAAGTGGCCCTCGTGATTCGACTGCCGCAGGTCGATGGCCAGTCCAAGCGCGCTCGCCCGGTCCTCAAGCATGCCCGCGATATCATCGAGCGTGTCATGGCCATAGATTTCGGGCTGGCGGGTGCCGAGCAGATTGAGATTGGGTCCGTTGAGGACATAGACGAGCGGATTCGCCATGCTGTGCACCTGCGGCTTGAGAAATAATGTCCCGTCTTAGCCGCTATGGGCTGTCAGGCAAGCGTGGGCCTTAGCCGTTGTGATTACCGGATTCGGACTAGCTTGGTGAGCCGCCATCGGGAGCAGCTGCCGTATCGCCTTGCTCCACCGGATTGCCGCATCATCTTGTCGGACTGGTGGTGGGCGGCGGCGATCTAAGTATCGCTGCCGACCGCTTTACCCCACTGCCTCGCCGCAGTGCAACCAAGATAGCCTGCGCCAAAAAGCGCGTAGAGCGGCTCTGGAAAGGCACTGAGATAGGCGCGGACTCCCCCGGCAATGGCGGCTGCGATGTCAGGCCGGAATGCGGCAATCGCTCCAACCGGCAATGATGTGAGGATCATTGTATAGACAACGTAAAGGAATGCGGGCCGTGCGCGCGACACGAAGGGATCGAGCGGCGAACCATCGGCACGGCATGCAACTGCACTTGCCGCCGTTGTGAAATCCACAGGAGTTTCAACTGTGCTGGTCGCCATCACTACAATCCAATCGCCTTGCTGGGTGATTGAAATAACCAAATCGGTTTATGTAGGAAAGATCGGGCCCAGTAGTGCCCGCAAACACCACTGATGCGGCGCCAGCCGGACGGGCCAGTAGAATAATTGGTCGGGACGAGAGGATTCGAACCTCCGACCCCCACACCCCCAGTGTGATGCGCTACCAGGCTGCGCTACGTCCCGACCCAAAGGCCCCGCCCAGTGCAAGCACACGCGGGAACAGAGGCGGCGGCCTATAGGCAGGCT
>JANPPM010000299.1:0-7949 GCA_031428495.1 Novosphingobium sp. | reverse complement strand
GTGCTGAACCGCGAATGCATCCGTCAGGCGGTGCGCACCGGCATGGCAATCAATGCGCCGATCAACCGGTGGAGCCGGTTCGACCGCAAGAACTATTTCTACGCCGATCTGCCGCAGGGCTATCAGATCAGCCAGCTCTATCATCCATTGGTGGGCGAGGGACGGCTGGAGATCACGCCTGATGACAAGAAACCCGAGGCGGTAAAGGTCATCGGCATCGAACGCATCCATGTTGAGCAGGACGCGGGCAAGCTGATGCACGATCAGCACCCGACGATGAGCTACGTCGACCTCAACCGCTCGGGCGTAGCCCTGATGGAAATCGTCAGCCGCCCGGACATGCGCTCGCCCGCCGAGGCCGGGGCATACGTGCGCAAGCTGCGCTCGATCCTGCGCTATGTCGGATCGTGCGACGGCAACATGGAAGAAGGCTCGATGCGCGCCGATGTGAACGTCAGCGTGCGCAAGCCGGGCGATGAATTCGGCACGCGGACAGAGACCAAGAACGTCAATTCGGTGCGGTTCGTCATGGCCGTGATCGAGCAGGAGGCGCGCCGTCAGGTCGATCTGATCGAGGACGGCGGCCGGGTGGTGCAGGAAACCCGGCTCTATGATCCGGACCGCAATGAGACGCGTTCAATGCGCTCCAAGGAAGACGCGCACGATTATCGCTATTTCCCCGATCCCGATCTGCTGCCGCTCGAACTGGACGACGCATTTCTGGACGATTGCCGCGCGAGCCTGCCCGAACTGCCTGATGCCAAGCGCGCGCGCTATGTTTCGGCGCTTGGTCTCTCGGCTTATAATGCCGATATTCTGACCGCCGAAGTCGAAACCGCGTGCTGGTTTGAGCGGCTGGTTTCGGCCTGCGCCGAGCGGCAGAACAAGACTGAGGCTGACGTCGCCAAGCAGGCGGCAAACTGGCTGACGTCCGAACTGTTCGGTGCGCTGAATAGGTTGGGCAAAACCTTGGAGACTTCGCCGGTCAGCCCGGCGCAGGCCGCGGAATTGCTGGCGCTGGTATCCAATGGCACAATTTCTGGCACCATTGCCAAGCAGGTGTTCGAGAAAATGCTGGAGAGCGGCGCCGATGGAATCACGGAGAGCGCGGCAGCAATCGTCGAGCGCGAGGGCCTGACGCAGACTTCCGATACCGGCGCAATCGAAGCAGTCGTGGCCAAAGTGCTGGCCGACAACGCCGACAAGGTCGAACAGTACCGCGGCGGCAAGGAGGCCTTGTTCGGTTTCTTTGTCGGCCAGACGATGAAGGCGATGCAGGGCAAGGCCAACCCGCAGGTGGTCAACGAGGCGGTGAAGAAGGGGCTGGCCGGCTAGGTCAGTTCTGGACCTATCGGGGCTTTGCGCTTCGCCCGGCTGATGGTAATAACGCCGCAATGAACCAGATGACCGCCATTCCGCCATTGGCAGGCGAGCAGCCCTTTCGGGTTAGCGCGGCCGACTATCTGCGGATGGTCGATGCTGACATTTTCGGCGATTCTCATGTCGAGCTGGTCGATGGAGTTCTAATCGAAATGGCCCCATCGAATACCAAGCATGGCCGACTGCTGATGCATCTGGGGCGCCTGCTGGGTAATGCCTATGATCATTCGGGCTTTGAAATATACGGTGATGTCATCACCTTGTTTGACGAAAGCAATGTCCGGGCACCCGATATTTCCGTGGTCGACAAGGATATTGGCGAGCGCAAGCAACTTGTCCCCGCAGATATCCTGCTAGGTGTGGAAATCGCCAGTTCGACGCTTGCAAGAGACATCGGCCAAAAGCGTATCGATTATGCCAGCGCGGGCATCCGCCATTACTGGGTGGTCGATGTCGAAGGCCGCCGGGTGCATTGCTACGCCGATCCGCAGGGCGCGGACTATGCGGCGATTTTGGTCGTGCCATTTGGCGATCCGGTGCCCGTACCGGGCACCGGTGAAGCCATCGTCATTTCCTGAACTTTCAGGCCCGCGTTCCCGACATCGCCATCAAGCCAAACGCGCCAGCCTTAACATTCCCTGTGATCGCGTCGCCGTCCACGGTCGCTTCGCCTTCGAGCGTCATTGGCATCGGCACTTTCATGTCCATCTTCCAGGTGAGCGTGTTGCCCGCAACCTTGCCATCCTGCACGTCCATCGTGCCCATCGGGTTCGAAACCTGACCGGTGAAGCTGTCGCCATCGACGACCACGGTAAAGGTGCCGCTCTGATCGCCCATCGGGGTCTTGGTGACGACATTATAGGTTCCGGCAACAGACATGCGTAATCCTCCAGTTGAATTTCCTCGGGCGCCGTTCTGGCGAAGCCTGCGCTGCTGTCAACTGCCTGCTTTCGCCGCGGGCTGAAACTCAACCGGCAGGCCAATTCCCTTGAGCTGCGGCTCGATCAACTTGCGCTCTCCGACGATGACGAAAGTCAGCCCTTCGCCTTGCAGCCAGGTCTTCGCTGCGGCCTCGATCGCGTGGGCATCGATGGCGCGATAGCGGCTGGCGAGGGTGGCATAATAGGTGTCCGGACGGCCGCGCGACACATTGCTGATCATTGCGCCCAGCACGGCTGCACTGGTCTCGAACGCGTTGGGCAGCGCGCGGATATTGCCATCGGTGACCCGGTTCAGTTCTTCCGCATTGACCGGTCTGGTGGCGGGGAAGGCCTTGATCTGGGCCAGCATCAGGCGGATCGAATCGCCGGTGCGGTCGGCCTGCACCGGTGCGGCGAGGGCAAAAGTGCGCGGGCCGATAGGCGCGCTGACCTGACTGGAGACACCGTAGGACCAGCCCTTGTCTTCGCGCAGGTCAAGATTGAGCCGCGAGAGGAAACCGCCGCCCAGCACTTCATTGGCGAGGTCCAGCGCTTCCAGATCAGGGGTCTTGCCGGTCAGTGGCAGGACACGTCCGGCCAGAATTACTGACTGCGGCGAGTTGGGCCGGTCGATGACGATTATCCGAGGGCTGGGGGCGGGAATGACCGCACCCAGAGGCTTGGCAGGCGCGGGGCCTGCTGGGTTTTCCCATTTGCCGAACGCGGCTTCCAGCATGGGCAGCAGGCGCTCCATGGTGATATCCCCGGCCACGGCGATGCGCGCAGTATCAGGCCGCAGCCACTTGTCATGCGCCGCGCGGAGGTCAGTCGGAGTCAGCGCCGAGATACTCACTGCGTCGCCCAGCCCGTCGCGCGGCTGACCATAAGGATGCGCGCCATAGAGCGCAGCGGTCAGCGCCCGACTGGCCAGCGCCTGCGGATTGGCGAGAACTTGCGACAGACTGGCGAGTTGCTGATCCTTGACCCGCGCGACCTCGCCCGGCGCAAAGGCTGGATTGCGAGCAATGTCGGCCATCAAGTCCAGCGAAGGGGCAAGATTAGCGGTGAGTGCAGAGAGGGTGACGCTGCTCTGGTCCATGTTGCCGCCCACCGAAATGCTCGCGCCCAGCCGTTCCTGCTGTTCGGCCAAGGCATTGGCATCGCGCGTTGTGGTGCCCTGATCGAGCATCGCCAGCATCATCGCCTGTGTTCCCGGCCTATCGAGCGCATCGGCGGCATAACCGGCGTCGAACGACAGGCTGAGGATCACCTTTGGTACGGCAGTACGCCGCGCAAGATCGACTGGAATGCCATTGGACAGCCGGGCATGTTCGATCACTGGAAAATCGAGATCTGCGACGGGTGCGACCGGCGGCGCCATGCGCTTTGGCCCGGTCTGCGTGCGCGCAATTGGCGGCTTGTCGTCGTGCTGCAGCACTGGGCCTGCGGCCTCATCGCCCCAGCCGCCCATGGTTTCACCCTTTTCGGTGCGGGGCCCAGGCACAACCGCCAGCGCGAACACGGGCCGCGTCAGCCAGCGCTGCATTGCGGCGCGCACTTCTGCGGGCGTGATCGCGGCGGCGCGGGCAAGCTCGGACTTGAACTTGCCGGGATCGCCCGAGTAAATCTGCCCCTCAGCCAGCGTCGCGCCCTTGCCGCCAAAACCGCCGACAATTTCAAGCGCGCTGATCTGGCTCGAAACAGCGCCGGTTACTGCGCGCCGCACTTCATCTTCACTTGGCCCTTCGGCAATAAATTGCCGGATGAGTTGGTCGAAGCGCGCTTCGGCCTTGGTCCGATCAACTCCCGGCTTCAGATCCATCCTCGCTTGGATAAAGCCGACTTGCTCGAAAGTCTGCGCGCCAGCCGTTACTGCCACGGCCAGCTGCTCGCCGCGCACCAGCGCATTGTCCAATCGCGAACTTGCAAGTCCGCCGAGCACCCGCATGCCGACTTCGAGCGCCAGTGAATCAGCGTTGTTGACCCCCGGTCCGCTCCAGTTGCGGGTGATGCGGGTGACGGGCACCTGATCGGCCATCTCGCGGCTGACCGGTGCGGTCAGTGTCACCGGCCCGGAATCGACCGGCGCAACCTGTCGCCCGCGCGCAATCGCGGCAAAATGCTTCTCGACAAGTGGCCGGGCGGTGGCGGCATCGATGTCGCCAGTCAGCGCCAGCACGACATTGTTCGGCCCATAGTTGTCGCGAAACCACTGCTGCACATCGCCTAGGCTGGCCCTGTCGAGGTCAGCCATCGAGCCGATGGTGGAATGGCGATAGGGATGGCCGACCGGGAACAGGCCTTCGCCGATGGCATAGTCCATCAGGCCATAAGGCTCGTTATCATTCTGGCGCTTTTCATTCTGCACCACGCCGCGCTGTTTGTTCAGCTTGTCCTGCGTCACTGCGCCCAGCAGATGCCCCATGCGGTCGCTTTCCATGAACAGGGCAAGGTCCAGCGCGCCCTTGGGCACGGTCACGACATAATTGGTCCGGTCATACCACGTCGATCCATTGGTCGAGGTTGAACCCGCCGCTTCAAGCGGAACGTCGAAGCTTGGGACATTTTCCGAACCGCCAAAAAACAGGTGTTCGTAGAGATGAGCAAATCCGGTCTTGCCGCGCGGTTCGTGCCGCGAGCCGACGCGGTAATACAGTGTTACCCCGACGATGGGGGCCTTGCGGTCGGTGTGGACTATGGTGGTCAGGCCATTGGGCAAGGTGAACTGCTCGAACGGGATGTCGACGGCTTTGACCAGCTCGGCAAGCGGCGCGGGTTGAGCTACCACAGGTGCAGGAGCGCTGGCGAGTGGCGTGGGTTGCTGGGCGGCGCAAGCAGACAGGCCAAGCACAGTAAGAGTGGCAGTCAGTAGTCGGCGCATGAAGTCTCCTGATGAGAAAGGCGACGATTGCGGCTTAACTACCCAAACCCAACCGATCATGAACGAGGAACCACAGTCTATTTGCGGATGAACGTCTGCTCGCTGTCGAACTTGGAAATCCGCCAGTGTCCGTCAGCCTCACGGCGGCATTGCATACGTACGTCGGCGACCGCCATCGGATTGCAGGTGTCAAAAGGCGGGGTGCCCACAGCGGCGAAGAACAGCAACAGGAAGCCGACATCGGCGTCAGCCGGCCCTGTGAAGTTGACTCGGTAGTTCGACATGATGTGCCGCATCACCGGCGCGCCGCCAGCCGCTTCGAGCCGCACCTTGCGCTCGGCATAGAACTTGGCTGCCGCAACCCGGCCTTCGCGCCATTCGCCGCCGACGAAATAGCGGCAGTCCTCTGTCAGGACATCGGCTTCGAGCATCTTCAGCCCGTCGTTGCGGTCAAGCTCATCGCCCCATTCGTTGATCACTTGCTGGACCGCCGCGACGGCTGCCGCCTGCTCGGCGCTGAATTTGGCCATCGTACTCTCTCCCGAATTGATGCTTCTACTGATGCGATATGCCGAGCCGCGCCCAAGGCCAAGCCTTGTGGCCAGCAAAGATTGCTTTTTTGACCAATGTCCTTGTGTTGCCAATAAGCAACACTATCTCCTGTGCATCAGGAGGACATCCATCCCATGAATCTCGAAAAGTTCACTGACCGTGCCAAGGGCTTTCTACAAGCCGCGCAGACTGTTGCCATCCGGCTGAGCCATCAGCGCATTTCCGCCGAGCATATTCTCAAGGCATTGCTCGAAGATAACGAGGGCATGGCGGCGGGGCTGATCCAGCGTGCTGGCGGCAATGCGCGGCTGGCTGGCGAAGGGGTTGATCTGGCCTTGGCGAAAATCCCGGCGGTATCGGGCGGCGGTGCGCAGCAGACCCCGGGGCTAGACAATGACGCGGTACGATTGCTCGATCAGGCCGAACAGCTTGCGAGCAAGGCAGGCGATAGCTTCGTCTCGGTGCAGAGGATACTTCAGACACTGGCACTGGCGCAGAATACGGCAGCCGGAAAGGCTTTGAAAGCCGCCAATGTCGATGCCAAGGCGCTTGAGGAGGCGATTCAGGAGGTCACTGGCGGGCGCAGCGCGGATTCCGCTTCGGCTGAGGAGAGCTATGAGGCGATGAAGAAATACGCCCGCGACCTGACGCAGGCGGCGCGCGACGGCAAGCTCGATCCGGTGATCGGCCGCGACGAGGAAATCCGGCGCACCATCCAGATTCTGGCGCGGCGCACCAAGAACAACCCCGCGTTGATCGGCGAGCCGGGGGTGGGCAAGACCGCGATTGCCGAGGGGCTGGCGCTGCGCATTGCGAATGGCGACGTGCCCGACAGCCTCAAAGACCGCCGCTTGATGTCGCTCGATATGGGCAGTCTGATCGCAGGCGCGAAGTATCGCGGCGAGTTCGAGGAGCGGCTGAAGGCCGTGCTCGACGAGGTGAAAGGCGCAGACGGCGAGATCATTTTGTTCATCGACGAGATGCACACGCTGATCGGCGCGGGCAAGGGGGAGGGCGCGATGGACGCCTCGAACCTGCTCAAGCCTGCGCTGGCTCGCGGCGAGCTGCACTGCATCGGCGCGACCACGCTCGATGAATACCAGAAACATGTCGAAAAGGACGCGGCTTTGCAGCGGCGTTTCCAGCCGGTGTTCGTCGGCGAGCCTACCGTGGAGGACACCATTTCCATCCTGCGCGGGCTCAAGGACCGCTATGAATTGCACCACGGGGTGCGGATCACCGATGCCGCGATTGTCGCAGCATCGACGCTGAGCAATCGTTACATTGCCGACCGTTTCCTGCCCGACAAGGCCATCGATCTGATGGACGAGGCCGCCAGCCGCATCCGCATGGAAGTGGAAAGCAAGCCCGAGGAAATCGAGGTGCTCGATAGGCGTATTGTCCAGCTCAAGATCGAAGAAATGGCGCTGACGCGTGAGACTGATCAGGCGTCGAAAGACCGTCTTGCAACTTTGCGTGGTGACCTGGCCAATTTTGAGCAACAGTCTGCCGAACTCACCACTCGCTGGCAGAACGAGCGCGACAAGATCGCGGCGGAAGGTGACATCAAGGCGCAGCTTGATGCCGCGCGGATCGAGCTGGAGCAGGCTCAGCGCAGCGGCGATTATGAGAAGGCGGGCCAGCTTACCTACGGCCGGATTCCCGAGCTTGAGCAGCAGCTGGTCGCGGCCGAAGGGGCATCGGACCCAAATGGAACTGGGGCCCTTTTGCGCGAGGAAGTTACTGCCGAGGACATTGCAGCCGTCGTGGCCAAGTGGACCGGCATCCCGGTTGAACGGATGATGGAGGGCGAGCGCGAAAAGCTGCTCAAGATGGAAGCAATCATCGGTAAGCGCGTGATCGGCCAGAGCGATGCGGTGACCGCAGTTGCAAAGGCGGTGCGCCGCGCGCGTGCGGGTTTGCAGGACCCCAACCGTCCGCTTGGCAGCTTCCTGTTCCTCGGTCCAACGGGCGTAGGCAAGACAGAACTGACCAAAGCGCTGGCAGGCTTCCTGTTTGACGATGATAACGCGATGGTGCGGATCGACATGAGCGAGTTCATGGAAAAGCATTCGGTCAGCCGCCTGATTGGCGCGCCTCCGGGCTATGTCGGCTATGATGAGGGTGGCGTGCTGACCGAAGCGGTGCGGCGGCGGCCCTATCAGGTGGTGCTGTTCGACGAGGTCGAAAAGGCGCATTCGGACGTGTTCAACGTG
>JANPPM010000298.1:0-6905 GCA_031428495.1 Novosphingobium sp. | reverse complement strand
CGCCAGCTGCGGCATTGGCCGACGCAATCACTTCGTCCCTCGGACCGTCGGCGACGATCCGCCCCTTGTCGAGGACAATCAAACGGTTGCAGATGCCGAAAAGTGCCGGTCGATGGGTCGAAATAAGGAGTGTCTGCCCAGGTGTCAGCGATTGGGACAGTCGTTCGACAAATAGTTTCTCGGTATCGCTGTCCATCGCGCCGGTGGGCTCATCGAGGTAGATCAGCATGGACGGACTGACGAGAGCGCGGGCAAGGGTCAGGAAGGCGCGCTGTCCGCCGGAGAGTCGGCTGCCCGCCTCGCCCACGGCCCGGTCAAAACCGCCTGCATCGCGCGACAGGAACTGATCGGCGCCAACATTGCGCAGCGCAGCCAGCAAATCGTCGTCGCTAACGATATCGGCCCCGAGCTGGAGATTGTCCTTGATCGTGCCACTGAACAGACCGGCGTCCTGCCCGACGAAACGAAACGCCGAGCGCAGTTGCTGGGGGCGAAATTGCTTGCTGTCGATACCATCGACCAGCATCGCTCCCCCGGTCGGCTGGTAAAGCCCGCAAATAATGCGGCCAAGCGTTGATTTGCCCGATGCCACCCGGCCGATGATGGCGATCCGGTCACCGGGCGCAATCGTCAGGTTGAGATTACTGAGCGAGGGAGCGGGCGAATCGGGATAGGTAAACTCCACGTCTTCAAGCCGTATGTTGGCCGAGCGGACCTGCGGCGTCAGTGAGGCGCTGCCCTGCCGCCGTTCATCCGACCCATCCCAAAGTTGCTGGATCGAATCAAGCGTCTGGCGGGCTTGCTGGCCGCGGGTCAGGAGGAAGGCGAGCTGGCCCGCCGGGGCCAGGGACCGCGACGACAGCATCACAATCGCGATGATCGCCCCCATCGTGATCTTTCCGGCATCGAACAGGTAATAACCGCCAATGATCAGCGCGATGTTGGAAACCTGCTGAAAACTGGAGGCCATGCTGATCGCTGTGGAACTGATGTCGCGCAACCGGGCCTGTGAATGCGCACCCAGCTCGGCCAGCTTGCGCCAGCGCCCCAGCATCGCGCCTTCTCCGGCCACACTCTTGAGCGTTTCCATGCCCGCAACCGATTCCACCAACAGGGTCTGTTGCAGGCCATAATCGGCCTGTGCCTCGACCGCTGCTTTGACCACTTGGTGGCGCAGCCGCATGCCGACAACGGCGAGGATAGCCATCGCGATGATCGGCACCATCGCCAGCCAGCCGGCGATATAGGCGATCAGGGCGACAAACAGCACGAGAAACGCCATATCGACGATCAGGACGATTGTGGTCGAAGCAAAAAAGTCACGTACGATCGAAAACTCGGAGACGCGGGCGACCATATTGCCGGTATGGCCCTTGCGTTCGGCCAGCGGCGCCGCAAGAATTCTCGAATAGATCTTTTGCGACAGTTTGAGATCGAGATCTTGGCCAACTTCATCAAGCACCTTGGTGCGCGCGCGACGCAGCAGGTAGTCGAGCAGAAAGGCAATGCCGACACCCAGTGCGAGCACCCAAAGCGTGGCTTGCGCACGGTTGGGAATAACCCGGTCATAGACGTTCATCGAAAACAGCGGCAGCGCGAGCGCCAGCAAGTTGATCAACAGGGAGGCGACCAGCACCGGACTGAAATCCCGCCGGGCCTTGTACAACTCACTCCAGAACCAGTGGCTGCGGGCCTGGAGGTCCCAAGGTTGGCCAGCCTCGCGCAGGCTCGATGGATCGCCGAAGACTGTCGCCAGCCAGCCGCCGTATTCCTCTTGGACCTGGCTCAGAGGTTCCCACTGGGCAACACCTGTTTCGGGCCGCCAGACCAGCAGGTCTCCGCCGCGTGCTTCGTGGATAACGACTGGCCCCACCGCAGTCAGAGACGCGATCGCCGGATAGCTGATGGGCTTGCGCGGCAGTTTCGCCGGTCGGCCAACGTCACAATTAAGCCCCAGCAATTCGAGACCGGGCTCGGCCTGATGAATCGGCAGGCGCTGGTCATCGTCGCGCGCCAGACTGGCCAGCATTGCCGGAGAGAAAGACACACCAAAGCGGTCCGCCAACTGGCCGATACAGGCAACCAGCGGATCGTCCTTGCGTGTTTCTACGATCGGCCCTTCGGCCATTATCCAATACCTTCGAATGCGTGGCCTTGCCCGGCAGGCCTATTTAGGCCCTATTTAGGCAATCTGCGATATTCCAGTTCAGCCGGTTTGGGCGGGCCGTAATTGAACCGGTCGCGCTCTGTCATGCCTGCCCCGGCACCCGGTGCAATCTGCAGGGCCGTGAGGAAGCGGTTAGTCGCTGCCAAAGTCTGATACCGCGCGAAAATCTGCGAAAAGCGCGCAGTTTCAAGCCTGACCTGCACATTGTACCGCGTATTTTGCGCATCAAGCACATCCAGCAATGACCGCCGCCCGACGTTGAACTGACTGCGATAGGACAACAGCAGATCATCACTTACCTGGCTTTGCCTTTCGAGCTGGCCGGAAACGGTGGTCTGGGTCTGCAGACTGGTCCACGCCTTGCGGACATCTTCCTCGGCCAGCCGGGTGACATCATAGAGCCGGTAGCGTGCCTGGCTCGCACGGCGCACCATCTCTTGATATTTGGCCCGGTTGATGCCGCCATCGAACACATTCCAGCGCAGGAATACCTGCGCCTGCACATCCTTGGTGGTGCCCCGGAAGCCGTCGATATCCTCACCGTAACGCCCGTTAACCGCAATGCCGACGCGCGGATAGAAATCGCCCTTGGCGCTGTCGGCCATGCCGTGCGCTGCGTCGACATCGGCTTCGGCTTCGCGAACCAGCGGATTATTTGTCCGGGCCAGACCGACCGCTTCATCGACCGACGCGGGCATCTGTTCGGCCAGCGTCGCCGGGAGCTTGGCCTGGGTCACATCAAGGCCGGAAAGCCGCCGCAGTGAAATCTGGGCGATAGCCACAGCTTCTTCTGCTTCGGTCTGCCGCACCAGCGCGGCCTGCATCCGCTCTTCAGCTTGCTGCTGGTCCGCAATCGAGATTGAACCCTGTTTGACGCCAGTGGTCAAATCGCCAACCAGCGTCTGATGAAACGCGACATTGTCCTGGCTCGCCGCAAGTATCCGCTGCTGCAACAAAAAGTCGAGATATTGCCGCGAAGTCTGGAGCGCGATGAATTCGGACCGTTCGACGACGCGCAGCGATGCGCCATCGACTCGTGCCGCCTGCCGCATGAGTTCGCCGCGCCTGCGGCCGAAGTCGAACGCAACCCACTCGCCACGCGCGTTGACTTCACGCGGGTATAGCGTGTCGTCGGAAATATTGAGACTGCGCCGCGAAGCATTGTCGAGATGCCGAATGCCAGCGGTGCCTTCAAGGTCGATGCGCGGCGCGTAAAGTCCCTGCGCCTGCTTGCGCTCGAACTGGATTGCCTCAGTGTTGAACTGCGCCTGGGCAATCTCGGGATTCGAGTTCACCGCGACCTTGACCACATCTTCAAGGCTCAGGACACCAGCTGATTGCGCAAAAGCTCCCGTTGCCGATCCGGCAAGGAGCAGAGCGAGGCTGGCTGCAAGTTTCTTGTTATATTCCATGACGATCATCCCCAGCTCGATTACTTGGCCGTGATTTCAACGCGGCGGTTCTGCAATTCGCGTACGCCGTCCTCGGTCGGAACCCGCATATTGGTCTCGCCAAAGCCCTCGGTCGCAATCGATGCATCCGGCACGCCGCGCGAAATCAGGAAGTTGCGGATCGTAGCCGACCGGCGCAGCGACAGGCCCTGATTGTAGCTGTCACTGCCAGAACGGTCGGTGTAGCCGTCGAGTTTCACCCCCGGATAGCCGCAGCCGCGCAGCATTTCGGCCGTCGCGTCAAGCGTTGTCGCAGCTTCGCCGCTGACCTCGGCACTATTCCAGTCGAAGAAGACGATGTAAGGCGTGCGATTACAGGTCGAGACTACTGGCGGCGGCACTGGCGGCGGCGGCGCAAGTTGCATCCGGTTAAACGCATCGTCACATTTGCCGATGCTTACCGGATCCTTGGTCCCACTTTTCAGAAACCCCAGCGCTATCCCGCACTGGGCCTTTGCCTGTGATGCCCACAAATAGCGCGGATTATCTGCTGAAATGATCGCAGCGTCGCGGGTCAGCGCCAGTGCGGCATCATAGCGATTGCCAATCTCGCCACGCAGTGCGTCAACACCAAGCCCCATCAATTCGTCGGAGCTCTGTGCTGCAGCCAGTGCAGGCCAGAGCGAAACTGTCAGCGCCATGGTTACTGCACTGAACCGGATATCTAGTCGCATTTCCTGTCCCCTTTTATCGGTATCAGTCTCGAATTCGAAGGATTACGTGCCTTCTCCTAACCAGCCACCAAAGCATCGACCGGGCTATCCAAATGACCCATGTCGAACGGCAGATGGGCCATTTCGCCAGTCGGTCCCACTTGCGCCGCGAGCAATCCCGCCAGCGCATCTGTATCTCCATCCCCGGTCAAAGACGCACCTGAGCCACCCCCGGCCAGGCTGTTCACCAGATTATCGATGAAATTGCTAGAAGAACTGTCTCCGAGCGCTTGCACTATACTGCTGAAATCGTTTTGCTCTTGCGCCGGGTCAGCACTGACCGGTGCAGCCGCCGCAAGGCCCAGCAAGGCGCTCATTGTATCTCCGGCGGGGCTGGAGGCCGAACTTGCCGGTCCGGTAACACTCGACACCGCAAAGCTCGCGTCTGCCGCCACTCCGGTTGACCCGTCGCTCCAGGTGAAGACGGTTTCTCCGTGAACGGTGACGTCGCCGTCAGCCGCCGCGTAGGCTTTGCCATCGGAGGTCAGGTTAATGCTGGCAATCCCAAGATCGGTCAGCGACCTGAACTCTCCGGCATCGTTGACACCGTCGCTGTCAGCATCCTGCCACACGCCAAACTTCGCGAATTCTGCATCCTTGGCATCAAGCACACCGTCGTGGTTTGAATCGTACTTTGCTGCGAGGCCCTGAAGGTCGGTCTGGCCGTTGCCGCCGAAGACGAACTCCTTGCCGCTGTCGATCTTGCCATCGCCATTGAGATCTATCGCGAGGATACCATCATCTTTCCCTGCCCAGGCTGTCGAGAGCTGCTGGCCGGTGCCGGCATAATCGAAATAAATGCCCGCGGCGAGCGACTGGAAATGCAGCCCATTGCCGGTCAGGTCGATCACGATCGGCGCGACTGGCGCGTCAGGCGCTACGACAGTGTTGGCCACCCGGACGGTGAAGTTCTGGAGTGCCGTCTGATCGCCGTCGGAGTCAGTCATCACCAGCGTGAAGGGAATGGTCTTGTCGATGCTCGTAGAGGCAACCCCCAGCGCTGTAAGATTGAGCTTGATCGATCCCGTCGATTCATAAACATCGACCCACGCAATGTTTGTCCCGCTCGGTGCGGAGATCGTCCGCGACGCTCCATCTACGCCGCCCGTGCTGGTAAAGGATGCGGTCGTTCCATTTGTATAGTGAGCAACGAACTTGATGATGTCCCCCGCTTCATAGTTCGCAAAAGTGAATGTCGCATAGGTGACATTGGGAAACGGCCCGGTCCCGCCCGGAACCGCGTATCCGCCGGCCCCATCGTAATCATCGAGCGCGCCAAAATCGAACCGCATGAACTCGCCATCATCAAGGTTATTATTGCCAAGGCCAAACCCGGCGGTTGAGCCATTGACATTGGATGTCTGGGTCAGCGTTGGGTTGCCGCCGAGAAACCAAGCGGCTTCCGCTGCTGCGCCAAAAGTCGGCCCCGGATTGGGAGCCCACCCAGTTACATAGGCGAGCGAAGTGGCGGTCGCCGTATCGCCGACGATCACACTGTTGCTTGGCCCTACGCCGAATGAGCTGCCCGAACCAATCGGAACATCAGTGACCGTGGGATCGAGCGGGGTTACCAGATCGAAGACATATTGCCCGGATGTCCCTGCCGTCGGGTTCACCGTAAGCGTGAACGCCACGGTTTCGCCCACCTGATACCCAGCCGTAGTGCCGTTTTCGACATAGGCATAAAACACATTGCCAATTTGCGATCCGGTCAGCGACTGGTTGCCGACTGTGATATTGGCCAAGTTTGCCGTGATTGTTGCAACGCCCGCGCCGTCCGTGCCGGGCGCGAAGTGGAGTGTGCCCACTGCCGAAGCAGTCGCAGGATTGTTGTTGGTCTGCTGACTCTGCACTCCAGTGCCAAAAAAGGAAGGTCCATCGTCCTGGATCGAGAATACATTCTGGCCGACATTGATCGTTGCTTTTGCCGTGTCGCCATCTGCATCGGTCACCGACTGCTGGACCTGGATGCTCGACGCCGCCAGAGTTGTCAGCACCGCCGTGTCGTCGAGCGCTGCCGTGCTTGATCCAGCATTGGCATGCCAAATGTTTCTGGACTGGGCGAACGTCACCACGCCAGTGACAGCGTCAATGCTGATCGTGAAGTAGTTGTTTGCCCCCACAGAGCCTGTGATCGTGTTGCCCGTCTGGCTCAGCGTGATCTCCGCGCCCTTACCAAGGCCGTCACCGTCGGATGCCGATACGTCCGCCGGGTCAAGCGCAAAGAGTCCCGATCCGATGCCGTTCGCCGACAGGAGCAGTGCATAGGCGACGTTGCCGGGGCCGTCCGCGCCATACTTGGTAGGCGTGACGAAATTGTTGGTGAAGTTCGCGGTAATCGAGTTCCGACCCGTTGGCGTGCCGCCACCCGTGGTGTCGGTCCCCGCCGCGCTCTCGTCGAGCACCAAAGTCGGAGTCGCTGCCGTGCTTGCAGTCGCCGTCGGCGTATCGTCATTGACCGTGATCGTCAGTGTGCCGTTGGCGGTCTGCAGGTCGGCGTCCTTGACCGTATAGGCGAGGCTGAACACCTGGTTGTTCTCAGTGTCGTCAAGTGCGCCGCCCGTCTCGGCTGCG
>JANPPM010000297.1:0-3119 GCA_031428495.1 Novosphingobium sp. | reverse complement strand
CATCAACAGCGGCGCAGGCGAGCGAGCGATGAGCGCTGCGCAGGTGACCGAGAAATTCATGGCTTCGGCCTCGCTGGCCATTCCCGCAGAACACGCCGCGCGCGTAGCCGACGCGGTACTCAGCCTCGAACAGACCAGTGCACGCGATCTCATGCAGCTTCTGCGGGCCTAGGCTGTCCGCAACTTCAGGCTGCGGTGGCCGAGCATCAGGAACATCGCGCTGCCAATCGCAGCCGTTGTTGCGGCAATTGGCAGATAGACATCGAAACTGCCGGTCATCGCCAGCAGGATGTTGCCGCCCCCCATCGCCAGTCCCATCACCGCAGACAGCAAGCCCAGCACCGTGCTGTAAACCGCGATGCCGAAATACTTGGTGATCATGTAAGGGATTATGTCGCCCTCGCCGCCGAACGATATGCCGATCAGAGCCATGGCAATGGTCACAGCTGTGACCGTATCAAACGGCGATGCGAGGATCAGCAATCCTCCAACCGGCAATGCAAAGCCGACAGCGGCAATCAGATGCACGGGCAAATAGTCGAGCAGAACGCCTGACATCACGCGGCCGACAATCGAGCTGATGGCAAAAGCGGAAACCAACAGCGCGGCGGTGGCGGCTGGCAGGCCTTGCGCCATGACCACCAGTTTGAGCTGGGTAGTGGCCAGCGTGAAGGGCAGATTGACCAGCAGGATCGCCACCAGCATGATCCAGAACACCGGATTGGCGAAGATCGCCGCATAGACGCCTTTGGGCTTTTCAGCACTGGTTGGCTCTGCTGTGATCGCCACTTCCTTCTCGTGGCGCGGCAGCAGCAGCAAGGTTGCCACCGCGCAAACCGCGCAGAAGGCGGCAATCACGAAATAGCCCGCGCGCCAGCCCTCGGCTTCGACAAAAGCGGAAATCAGCGGAGAAAACAGTGCGGCGACCAGTGGGGGGCTAGAGCCGACAATGCCGAGTGCCATCCCTCGCCGCGCTGAATAGGCCCCGGCGACCACGCGCGAATAGACCGTGGAGGTCGTGGTCGAGCCGATCACGGTCTGCGCGATGAAAATGGCAGCATAAGTGGATATGCTACCGTCCATCGTGGCAATAGCGACCAGGAACAGTGGAAACGTGAGCGCACCGAATGCGGCCACGCGGCGCACGCCAAATTTGTCAGCCAGTCGCCCGACAACCGGGGTGCAGAACACGATCAGCATCTGGACAGTGCCAAGGCTTGCCCACTGGGTCAGCGTCCAGCCGAAATCCTCGATGAAATAGGGGGCAAATATGCTGAGGATGTAGGTGTTAAGCGACAGCGCCGAGCCCATACCGATGAAACTGCCCAGCAGCGGGCGCCAGTGCCGCCGGAATTCACTGAAATCGGCCATCGTTCCTCCCCGGCCCTTGCGGCCTTTGGCCAAAGCTTATCGGGGGCGTCCCGGATGGGGGCAAGTGAATTGTCGCTTGGGTTGCGGCTCGCAGATTTCTTGACTTTTCGCCAGCCTGCCCCTAGGCGCGCGGCTTCCCTGAAGAATCCAGAATTCGGAGTGCCCCCATGGCGCGCGTTACCGTTGAAGATTGCGTTGACAAGATCCCCAACCGGTTTGACCTCGTATTGCTCGCTGCCCAGCGTGCGCGCGAGATTTCAGGCGGCGCAGAACTGACCATCGACCGCGACCGTGACAAGAACCCGGTTGTCGCCTTGCGCGAGATCGCCGAAGAAACCGTGCGCCCCGATCTCCTCAAGGAAACCGTCATCGGTTCGCTGCAACGCGTCCTGCCTGATGATGATGACGACGCCGACGAGATCGGTTCGCTCAGCCAGTCGGCTGAAGCGTTGCGGATTACCGCTGCGGCTCCGGTTCGCAACACCTCGCTGGGTGGTGACTACGAGGGCTAAACGAGCCTCACATCGTCAGATCAAAAAAAGGGCTCCGGAATTCCGGAGCCCTTTTTCGTTGTCGCGAAGTGGCGGCGTTACACCCCCTGCGGAGCAGCCCCCGGTCCGGTGAACCGCTTGCCTGCCTTGGGGATCGATGATCCGCGCACTGGCACCGGCGTTGTCGGCCCCTTGGGCACATCGGGGCGATCAAGCTTGCCGCCGTCGAGCAGCACCTTGATCTCGTCGCCGGTCAGCGTTTCATATTCGAGCAGCGCATTGGCGAGGACGTGGAGCTTGTCCTCGGCGCCTTTGAGGATGCTCGTCGCTCTCGCATGACCACCTTCGACCAGACTGCGGATTTCACTGTCGATCAGCTTGTTGGTCTCATCTGACATCATCAGGCGCTGGTTGCCGCCATAGCCGAGATATCCTTCCTGCTGGTCCTCATACTGCAAAGGCCCAAGCTTTTCCGACATGCCCCACTTGGTCACCATGTTGCGGGCAAGACTGGTGGCATAGGAAATGTCGGACGACGCGCCGGACGAGACCTTGTCGTGCCCGAAGACCAGCTCCTCTGCGACGCGCCCGCCCATCGAGACCGACAGGTTCGCGTGCATCTTGTCGCGGTGGTATGAATACATATCGCGCTCAGGCAGGCGCATCACCATGCCCAGCGCGCGACCGCGCGGAATGATCGTCGCCTTGTGGATTGGATCGGAGGCGGCCTCGTTGACCGAAACGATGGCATGACCTGCCTCATGATAGGCGGTCATCTTCTTCTCGTCCTCGGTCATCACCATAGAGCGCCGCTCGGCGCCCATCATGACCTTGTCCTTTGCGTCCTCGAACTCCTGCATGGCGACCAGACGCTTGTTGCGGCGCGCCGCGAGCAGTGCAGCTTCATTGACCAGATTGGCAAGATCCGCACCGGTAAAGCCCGGTGTGCCGCGGGCGATCACGCGCGGGTTGACGTCAGGTGCCAGCGGCACCTTTTTCATGTGGACGGCCAGGATCTTCTCGCGGCCCTCGATGTCAGGGACCGGCACCACAACCTGGCGGTCAAACCGGCCCGGACGCAGCAGCGCGGGGTCGAGCACGTCAGGCCGGTTGGTCGCGGCGATGATGATGATGCCTTCGTTAGCCTCAAAACCGTCCATCTCGACCAGCAACTGGTTGAGCGTCTGCTCGCGCTCATCGTTCGAATTGCCGAGGCCATGGCCGCGATGACGGCCAACCGCATCGATTTCGTCGATG
>JANPPM010000296.1:0-3250 GCA_031428495.1 Novosphingobium sp. | reverse complement strand
TCGTTGACGATCCGGTTGACCGAGACAGTGGCGCGATAGGCAACCTTCATCGGACCTTCGATACGCATCCAGATCCGCTCACCGATACCGTCCTGTGCGGCAATGCGCGCAAAGTGTAAGCAATTTGGCACATCGATGTTCGCCGACTCGATAATTTGTTCGGGGATCGCCGCCACCTCAATCTGGAGCAACACGTCGGTCGGCTGGTAGAAATAATAATCAAGATTGGCTTCGATGGCGAGTTTCATGGCAGGTCGATTGCTTTCACGGAGACGGGTCTGTCGCGGCTATGAACGCCGAGTGCTGCAATCGTGTTCCAACTGGCGTGTTTCAGCTGGGAAATTCTGATGGCTCGCGGCGCATAGCGGATTCAGCGCGCAAGCCAAGCGGGGGGACACGCGATTGTCTGGAAATGATCGGGCGTGCTTGCTAGGGGGAAGCATGATCCAGCCGCCCGAAACTATCGTCACCCCATCCGCCCGCGTTTCATGCGACGGCGCAACCGGAATTTCGCCCGCAATTTCGCCCGCACTGGGCCATCCGCGCGTTTGGTTGCAGATAGACGAGCACGGCTATGTCGACTGCGGCTATTGTGACCGGCGCTTTGTCCTGAAGGGCGGACCGGCGGATGGCGCCGATCAGTCCGCGTTGCCCGACATCGCCTCTGGTGCGAGCCGGTAAAGCTCTTATATCTGGGATCATGACCACACTCGATCCCCGTTCGCTCCTCTACCGTTCCGGCCAGCTTACCCCTGATGAAGCACAAGTGCTCGCGCGCGAAACGCTGGCGAAATGTGACGACGGCGAGCTTTATCTTCAATTCACCGCGTCCGAAGCCTTCGGATTTGACGACGGTCGCTTGAAGACTGCCGATTACTCACGCGATGCCGGGTTCGGACTGCGCGGAGTCTCGGGCGAAATGACCGGTTTCGCTCATGCCAATGATATTTCCGCCGCCGCGATCCGCCGCGCTGGCGAAACCTTGCGGCTGCTAGATCCGGCCAAGGGCAGCCCGGCTGCGCCGCCGGGCCAGTCCAACAGCCATCTCTATACTGACGCCTCGCCGCTAGATGCGGTAGGCTTTGCCGAAAAGGTCGCGCTGCTCGAAATGATCGACAAGGCCGCGCGCGCGCGCGATCCGCGCGTCGCACAGGTGTCCGCCAGCATCACGGGCAGCTGGTCAGTGGTCGAAATTGTCCGCGCCGATGGCTTTGTCGCGCACGATGTCCGCCCGCTGGTGCGCCTGAACGTCGGCATTGTTGCCGAGAGCAACGGCCGCCGCGAAACCGGCAATTTCGGCATGGGCGGGCGCTGGCTTTATGACGATCTGTTCAAGCCTGAAAACTGGAACCGCGCGATTGACGAGGCCTTGAGCCAGGCGCTGACCAATCTTGAAAGCGTCGATGCGCCCGCAGGCGAAATGACCGTGCTGCTCGGCCCCGGCTGGCCCGGCGTGTTGCTGCACGAGGCGGTGGGCCACGGCCTTGAAGGCGATTTCAACCGCAAGGGCACCAGCGCCTTTTCCGGCCGCATCGGCGAACGCGTTGGCGCGCCCGGCGTGACGGTGGTTGATGATGGCAGCATGGCGGGGCGGCGCGGCTCGCTGTCGATTGATGATGAGGGCACCCCGACGCAGGAAAACGTGTTGATCGAAGATGGCATCCTCAAGGGCTATATCCAGGATCGGCTCAATGCGCGGCTGATGGGCGTGGCACCCACCGGCAATGGCCGCCGCGAGTCCTATGCTCACGCGCCGATGCCGCGGATGACCAACACCTTTATGCGCGGCGGCAATGATGACCCCGCCGAGCTGCTGTCGCGGATCAAGAACGGCATTTATGCCAAGAGCTTCGGCGGCGGACAGGTCGATATCGTTTCCGGCAAATTCGTGTTCTCCTGCACCGAGGCCTACAAGGTGGAGAACGGCAAGCTGGGCGCGGCAATCAAGGGCGCAACGCTGATTGGCGACGGACCGTCTGTGCTCACCCGTGTCACCGGCATTGGCAATGACATGGCGCTCGATGAAGGCGTCGGGATCTGCGGCAAGGGCGGTCAGAGCGTGCCTGCCGGCGTTGGCCAGCCGACCTTGCTGGTCGAAGGGCTGACAGTGGGCGGCACCGCCTGACTTTCAGCCCCGGTTCAGATTGAAACCGTAAAAAGTGTCGCAGACTGAAGGAGCATATCATGCGTAAGATCGCAATCGCCCTTGCCGCCGGAGCAACCCTGCTAGCCGGACCTGCGCTTCAGGCCCGCGAACGCCTCACCGGTGAAGAACAGCTGGCCAAATTGCTCGAAGGCCGCGTGGCCGGAGAACCGGTCAGCTGCATCCCGCTGCACCGCACTTCTAGCTCGCGGATTATCGACAATACCGCGATTGTATACGACTCTGGCCGCACGATCTATGTCAATCGCCCGCGCCAGCCGCAATCGCTCGATTCGGATGACGTGATGGTCACGCGGTTGCACAGCAGCCAACTTTGCAGACTGGATTCAGTGCGGCTACATGACCGCTCGGGCTTCTTTTATTCGGGCTTTGTCGCGCTTGAGGATTTCGTGCCTTACACGCGCGTCGCTCGGGCTAACTAAGCCTAATCTCAAGTCTTCGCGTAAACCATACCGGTTGTTTCTTCGTACAGCATCACTGACGTCGCATCGAGGTTGAATGCCGGGGAGATGGGCATTGCCTCGGTGTCGCGGGCAGCAAACATCGTCTCGATGACCCAATCGGGATCGTCGCTTTCAATGTCGTAGATCGCCAGGTGCTTGTTGAGCGCGGTGCCCATAGAGACGGAATGCAGCTTGAATCTCTGCGCGGTGGTAAAACCGGGCAGGGCACATATGTCATCGAGGTGGCGGCTCGTGTACCAGTCGTCGAATTCGGCCTCGCGACCCTCGAATGGCTCGGAAAAGACCAGCATCTTGAAACGGCGCATGGGTCGGCTCCTTATCGGCGTGGCAATGGTCCCAGAGCGGCTGCGACCTGCGGTGTGTTGTCGGTAAATATCCCATCTACACCCGCGGCGACAAAGGCGCGGATTTCAGCCGCAAAGTCGCCCGGTGTTGCCGGGTCTCCGCCTGACCACAGCGACAGTGGCAGAAACATATTCTCGCGGCGGAAGGTCCATGGATGGACTTGCAGGCCTGCCGCATGCGCATTGCGCACGAACGGCGAAGGCGCAGCCAGGGTTCCATCCGCCTGCCGGGCGATCACCAATGACTTTTCCGGTCCGACGCCATTCGCATAGCGCGC
>JANPPM010000295.1:0-34891 GCA_031428495.1 Novosphingobium sp. | reverse complement strand
GGGGCTGGTAATCGGGCAGGATTATCTGTTCGATATCGACTGGCAAGGCACCCAGCAGCTCTTTCAACGCGCCGAACGCGATGTCGTGCGCGTGTTCCTGCTGCCGCCGAGCCTCGATGAATTGCGCCGCCGCCTGACATCACGCGGCACCGACAGCGCCGAAGTCATCGCCGCACGGATGGAGCGCGCCCAGTCTGAAATCAGCCACTGGGATGGCTATGACTATGTGCTGGTCAACGACGACATCGATGTGTGTTTCGATCGGGTCGTGACCATCCTGGCCGCCGAGCGGCTGCGCCGGGCGCGGCAAACCGGGCTGGTCGGCTTCGCGCGGACGTTAATTGACGGCTGACCCCGGCTTATTCCGCCGCATCAGGCCACTGCGCCATGCGCTTTGAGCGGGGATCGCAAAACAGCACCGGCAGCATCACCAGCATCAGCAATTTGTGGATCGACCAGTCGGCCAGCTTTTCGCGCCAGTTTCCCAGCGGTCTGCCGCCCTTCGTCAGCCATTGCCGATAGGGCAGGAAATGGCTTGGCTCATCACGGTGGATGATCGTGAATATCCGCATCATTACCGGGTCTGACCGGATGATGCGGCTGCGGAGCAGCACTTTGACCTGAACAAAACCGCGCTGTTCGGTGAGCATGATCACCCGGCACAATTTCTCGAATGCATCGCCGTCTGCCATGATCGCTGCGGTATCGAGTTCGTCTATGCCGCAGCCAAACATGCGCTCGATGAAATGGTCGATGTGGCCGCAGGCCCGGTCCACCGCCAGCGGCATCATCCCGCGCCGCTGGAACCAGCGCTTGAACATCAGGTAATGCTTGCGCTCATCGGCCCGGTGGCTGGCAACCGCTGCGATGAATTCCGCCTCATCCGGACACCGCGCGCGCACCGCTTCCAACACACGGTCGAGCGCGGTGTAGCCGCGGTGTTCGTTGTAGATATAGATCGACGCGACGACTTCGAGATAGCGTGTACGAAGCGCCGCGCCGATGCCTGATCTGGCAGCCCTGATTCCCCCCGCCTCGATGGCGGTCACAGCTGTCTCCTATTTCGCGAGTTCTTTTTCGATCACCTTGACCAGCGCGGGGTCGTTGGGTTCGGTGCCCGGGGCAAAGCGCGCTGCAACTTCACCATCCTTGCCGATGACGAATTTCTCGAAATTCCAGAGCACTTCGGGGTCTTCGGTGGGTGTCATGCCATAGCCTTTGAGGCGCTCGCGGAATTCTTCCGCCGGGCCTTCCTTCGCCGGCATCGCGGCGGTCAGTGCGGCATAGAGCGGCTGCTTGCCCGCGCCGGTGACATCGGCCTTGGCAAACAGCGGAAATGAGACGCCATAGTTCAGCTTGCAGAACTCAGCGATTTCCTCGTGCGTGCCCGGCTCCTGCGCGCCGAAATCGTTTGCCGGAAAGCCCAGCACTTCAAGCCCGGCGTCCTTTTTCTCGGTATAGAGCTTTTCAAGCCCTTCATACTGCGGCGTGAGCCCGCACTTCGATGCGACATTGACCACCAGCAGGACCTTGCCCTTGTGATTGGCAAGGCTGTCGCTTGCGCCGTCAAGGCGGGTCAGCGGAATTGCGGATAGGTCGGCCATGGTAACTCTCCAGTTGTATAAATGATGCACGGCTCAGCCGCCCAGCAGAGCAGCGAGTCGGTCGACGGCAATGTGGGCCACCACCGGACAATCAGCAAGGTGCCTTAGCCGGATCAGGCGATCAGGTGCGCGGTTTCAGCGATGGCAGAGATGCCGCGCTGGCCGCCCGCGCGATCGAGCTGTACCACCACGTCGATCACCGATGCTGCATAGGCGAGCGTCTCGGCGCGGCTGAGGCCAATGCCGGTCTGCATCGCCATCAACGCGATCTGTTCGAGAGCGCCGCGCGGGCTGTTGGCGTGGACGGTCGAAAACGAGCCGGGATGGCCGGTGTTGATCGCGCGCAGAAAGCTGACGGTCTCGACGCCGCGCAGCTCGCCCAGCACGATGCGGTCAGGCCGCAGACGCAGGGCCGCCTGCAGCAGATCGTTGGCCGAAACCTTGGCCTCGCCCAGTTCTCCCTTGACTGCGATCAGGCCGACGCCGTTCGCTCCGGGCAGCCGCAGTTCGGCAGTATCCTCGACCAGCACAACGCGCTCGCGCGGCGGAATTTCGCGCAACATAGCGTTGAGGAATGTTGTTTTACCGGTCGAGGTGCCACCCGAAATCAGCACGGTTCGGCGGCGCCTTATGGCCTCTCGCAGATAGGCAATCGGCGTTTCCGCCGGATCGGGCATCGGCGCTTCCGCCATCGGTGTCAGCGGCCCGCGATCATAGACATCGAGCGGCATATCGAGCAGCCGGTGGCGGCGGATCGCCAAGGCCCAGTGCGCGCGGGTTGCGGGCGGGCCGACAATCTGGATGCGGTCCCCGCCGGGCAGTGTCGCGGAAAGCAGCGGATGCTCGCGGTTGATCCCCTGATGGCTCACCCGCGCGATCTGTTCCGCCAGTCGCTGGAGTAGCCGGTCATCCACCGCGGGCAGCGCAATGCACTGCATAGCGGGCTGATCAGCATCCTCGACCCACAGCTCACCTGGCCGGTTGACCAGAATTTCGGTCACACTTTCGCGTTCGAGCCAAGGACGGAAGGGCGCAAGATAAGCATCTAGATAGACCGAGCGCGGTTCAGGCGGTGAACCGGCATGTGGCAGTTGGAAAATTTCTCCGCTCACTCGGTCGTTACCTTGGAGAAATCGAGATCACGCGCGGTAAACACCCGTACCGGCTCGCCCTGACGCACGCGCAGGGTCGGCCCGATCTGTCCCGACTGACCCACGGCAGCTGCTGCTGCCGATTGCCCGCCGCCCGCAACGATCACGCCCGCACTGCCGCCAATCGCCGAAAGCCCGCCGATCACCGAGAGCAGCATGGCCGAACCAAAGCGTTCAAAGAAATGCGAATTGACCTTGCCCGCAAGGCCTGTCTCTCCTCCGAAGGCAACAGCAGGTGAGCCGATGTTGACCGATACGCCATCGGGCCGGATCAGACGGGTCCAGATGACATAGGCGCGCTTCTGCCCGGCCTGCAGCCCGCTCTTGTACTGCCCGATCAACCGTGACGAACGCGGCACCAGCACCCGACTGCCATCGAACGAGCGGACATCGGCGCTGACCACCGCGCGCACAAAGCCGGGCACATCGGTGTCGATTGCGGTTTCAAGCACGGCGGGGATCAGCGTTCCCTGCGTTACGGTGGTCTTGGGATCAACCATTGCGGTTGCGGTTACGCTGGTGCCGCCAACCCCGCCGAGGCGGGCGGCGAAATCATCGTTGCTGTTGCCTGCTCCGCCGGTTGGGCCAGCGGGAAGTCCGGGGGCAACCATCGGCAGTGGCAGCGCGCTGGCATCAAACACGATGGTCGGCGATGCCGCTGGATTGGACATCGGCGCAGTTGCCGCCATTGACTGCGGCGGCGCGGCGAGAACCGCAGACTGCTGCGGCGCGGCCTGCACGGTGCCGGGCGCAGGGGTGATTGCCTGAGGCGGAACTGCGGGCGCATTTTCGATTTGCGCGGGCGCGCTGGCAGGAACGGCCGGGCGAGCAGTCTTGACCTGACGCGCCCCGTCCATGCTCCACAGCGTCACTGCACCCAGCAGGCCAACGATGGCGACCCCGGCAAACAGGCCCATCGCATCCGAGCGCGGCTTGCGTGTGGCGACAGCAGGCAGCACATTGCGCGTCGCCAGATCGATGATCTCGGCCCCCTGCTGCTCGCGCGGGTCGGTATCATTGGCCACATCCACGCGGCCGGGCAGTTTGCGATTTAGGCGCATCTTATTTTCCCTCATTGAGAGGCGTGGCAGCGGCAAGCGCAGCCGCAGGCTGGCGGATCTGGCCCCGGTTCTCGAGCGTGGCCACATCACGGCCCGAACGCAGCACGATCACCGATGGCACCCCGTCAATCACCGTGACATCTCCGCGAACCGAGAAGTTCACCGGGCCTTCTGCGCCCTTTTCATCGCGGATCAGGATCGCAGGGATCGCGGCCTTGGTTGGCCACGAAACAAAGGTCGCGTTGCCATCGTCATAGATCCGTCCCGGCAACAGTTTGCTCTCACCGCGCGGAACCCAGGCAAAATTCAGCGTCGCAGGATCAACCGGACGTTCGTCGGGCCTGCCGCTGACCGCCTGCGCTTCCTCGGTGCTCATCACTGCCCCGGACGGGGCGGGCACTGCCGCCGCTTTCGGCACTTCGGGATAGGTAAAGCGCAGGGCATAGACCGGATTGCCCGCAGCGGCGGTGACCAGATCAAAGTAGTAGGTGTGGCGGTCGGTCACCACGGTCATGTTGGTTCGCGCGCGTCCGTTGAGCGGTTTTACGAACAGCAGATTGGCGCGCTTGTTGGGGGTGACCTGCCAGCTCGCCGAATCGCCGATCGCGACGTTTTCGATATGCTCGTCCTCTGCGAAGGCAATTGTCGCCTGGACATTGATCCGACCTTCGATGCGCACAACGTCTTCTGGATTGTACATGCGGGTCGCGAGCCGCGAGTCGCGCGCGGAGGCAATACCGGGCAGCGCGAGCAGTGCCCCCGCAAGCATGAGCAAACGGATCATCGAACTTTCTCCCGGAACTGGGGTGATGGCGAACGGAACCGGCTGCCGATTCCGCGTCCGCGCATTGCGGGCAGCGGTGCGGTGTGCGGGCTGGCCCCTGGTATTTGGGTAACCACTGTCCGGCTGGAATGGCCTTGCGCCGAGCCCGCCGAACCTTGCGGTGCTATCTCAACCGCAAGCGGCATCATTGCCGCTGTTGCGGCAGTACGCCGCGCTGGGGAACTATGTGACTGGCCAAGATTCGCGATTGCGGCCGGAGCCGCGAAGGCCGCCGCAGAAGTTGCCGCAGCCTGATCGCTGGCAGTGGAATCCTTGCCCCGGTCAAGCCCGAACACGCTCCAGCCGACAACCATGGTCCCGGCCACTTTCAGGACCATCATCATCAGCGCGACATGGACCGAGGCGATCATGAACAAGGCCAGCGCCGCGCGCCCATCAACCCCGGTTTCGCCGCGCAGCTGCGCAACCACCGGCACGATCATCTCGATGATCATGCCGCCGCCCAGCACCACGAACAGCGGGGTAACCGCCGTCAGCACTAGCCCGCGCAGCCAGCCCGCAGTCAATCCGCGTGTGCCGGGAAACAAAGCCATGACAACGAATATCGGCCCAAGTGCCAACAGCACCGCGAGCGCAATCCGCGCGGTCACCAGCACGCCGACGGTGCCGAGTAGCAGCAGCACACCGCCCAGCCACATCAGATTGCCAGGGGTGAAACTGCCCGATCCCTGCGGCGCTGGGCCCTGCGTTGCCATGCTGCCCGATCCGACTTCGGCAATCGCGGCGAAAATCATGTCGATACGGTCGGCGAATATCTGCGTTGCAGACCCTTGTGCGCCGGTGAGCACGCCCGCGATCTGATCTGGCGCGCCGGTGGCGAGGTTCCAGACCACTCCCTGATAGGCAACCCAACTGGTCGCAAAAGTCAGCACCAGACCTAGCGTCATCATGCGCGGTGTCAGCGCTGAAATGCCTAGTCTGCTGCGCCCGGTAAGTAGCGAAATTGCGAAAAATGCAATGTAGAGCGTCAACAGAATGGTCAGCACGGGGAGCAATGCCCCGCCGCCTACATCAGCGCCGCCAAACAGCCGTCCGAAGGCTGCCGCCGTCGACTCGTTTGCCAGGCAATCGACCGCCCGCAAGGCGGGCGCAACGCCCAGCGAGGCGTTGGCAGTGAGGGCTTCGCAGGCGCTCATTCGGCGGCCTCTGTCCACAAGCTTTGCGCGTCGTCCTCAATCTCACCTGGCCACATCTGTCCGGTCAGCGCCGGATACCAGGCCGAAGGCGCATCGCCATATTCAGCACGCAGGCTATCAAGCCGTCGCACGGTGCTTTCGCGGCCCGACAGCATGGTCAGCACTTCGGGCATACCCGACAGGTCTAGCCGCACCACAACTGAGGCTTCGGGCTGACGGATCAGGAAACAGCGGCTGGCGGGCGGCAGCGTGCGGATCAGTTCCAGCTCATGTGCGGTCAGGCCGAAACCGTCGCAATAGTCCTCGGCGCGCGCCCGCGAATTGGGCATGAAGATCAGCGTTGCGGTCTGCTCAACCAGCGCCGTAGCAATACGGCTGTCGAGCGCGTCGCGCGCCGACTGGGTGGCGAACCCAACCAGCGCATTGCGTTTGCGCAGGGTCTTGAGCCAATCGCGGATGCGAGCGGCGAAAACCTCGTCGTCGAGCGCCTTCCAGCCCTCGTCGATCAGGATCATTGTCGGCTCGCCGTCGAGCCGTTCCTCGATCCGGTGAAACAGATACATCATGGTCGGCGTGCGCAGGCGCGGGGTTTCGAGTAGCGCGGTCATGTCAAAGCCCAAGGTGCGCGAAGTCAGGTCTAGCCGGTCTTCCGCATTGTCGAACAACCAGCCATTTTCGCCGGTGCCGATCCAGGCATCAAGTCGGCTGGCGAGATCGCCCGCCTCAGGTCGGCGGCTTCCTGCAAGCAGTTCACGGAAATGGCCAAGCCGCCGCAGTTCGGCATCGTTGGCATAGGCCGCGTCAACCGCGCCCGCGATGGTCGCAGCTTCCTCAGGCCCCGATGCGCTAAGCAAAACGCCCAGCCAGTCGCGCAAGAAGGCGCGGTTGGTGGCATTGTCTGGCAGCGCGAGCGGATTGAACCCGGTGGGATGGCCCGCCGCGATCCGGCTGTAGGTTCCGCCGATCCCGCGCACGAAGCTTTCTGCGCCACGGTCCTTGTCGAACAATACGGTACGGGGTGAGAATTTCTGCGCCTGTGCGGCGAGGAAATTCATCACCACGGTCTTGCCCGAACCCGACGGGCCGATCACGCTGAAATTGCCGAGATCACCGCCGCCGCTGCCCGAGGCGTGGAAGTTGAAGAAGAACGGGGTTGCACTGGTGGTCTGGAGCAAAGTCACCGCCTCGCCCCAGTGGTTGCCGGTCGCCTGCCCCAGCGCAAAGCCATGCAGCGAGCCGAAGCAGGCCATATTGCCGCTGGAAATCAGCGCGCGGCGGACCAGATAGGCCTCGTTACCGGGGAACTGCCCCCAGAAGCCGGGCTCAAGATTAACATCCTCGCGCACCGCAACTGCGCCCGCATCGGCCAATGCAGCGGCGCAGGCGGCGGCAGTATCGTCGAGGTCAGCCAGCCGGTCGCTGCGCAGCAGAACGGTCAGATGATGATCGCCAAAGCCCGCCGCGCCGGTGCCCAGCGCATCGCGCGCGGTCAGCATTTCGCGGCGCTCGGCCATGGCTTCTTCATCTGCCGATTTCAGGCGGCGGATGGCGAGGTCGATGCGTTCGCGGCTCATCTGCCGGTCGGACGGGGCATAACTTTCGGTCAGCACCATTTCGCTGGGGATGCGCAGCAGGTTGTCGGTGAGGCCCGGCGTCGTGCTGTCAGGATAGTCCTTGAGGCTGATCAGCGCGGCAAATTGGCTGTCACCCGCCCCGCGCTGTTCGATGGCATCAAGGCCGAAGCTGACGCGTTTGTAGGGCAGCATAGCGCCCACATCGGTGCCATCGGCCGGGCGCCGGACCGGACGCATCTCGCCATTATAGAGCGCGGAAAGCAGTTCGAGCACCTCCGAACAGATCCCGCCAGAGCCTTGATAATCGCCGAGCAAACGTGCGCCATAGGCCCCAAGCGATGCAATCATGGCTGTTGCGGCGGCGCGCAAGGCGCGCAGGTCAGCCGGGTCAGCCTCGGTCGGCGAACCGGACCGCTTGACCAGCCGCGACAGCCGCTCGGGCCAGCCTGATTTGCCGCGCGCCGGGCGGCGCACCAGTGTGATGAACTGGTCATTCACAAACAGCGCACCGTGGCTCAGCGCTTCGCGCCAGCGCGCATCGATATGGGCGGCAAGCGGATCGTCGAAGCGCGCGTCGAGTTCGACATGCACACGTCGGCGGATCACGTGGTGATAGAGCACAAACCGCGAATCGAGGCTGGAGCGCAGCAAAAGCTCGCGCGTGGCAGCCAGCGCATTCAGTTCATCGCTGTCAGCGGTTTCAAAAGATACGCCGGGCACCGCCAGCGAGAGCATGACCGAGCCATCGCGCAGCAGAACGGCGTTCTCGTCGATCTGCGTTAGATAAGGCAAACGCTCACCCGCGCTCGCTTCTTTCTTTGCCCATGCAGCTGCACCGGAAAACAGGCCCATTATCGCGATCCTTTAAGGCGCATAGGAATTGCAGCCCCAGTTCTGCCAGTTGCGAACTCTGGGACAGCGGCTGACCTTGGTGATCCACAGGTCGAACACGCGCGGCTCGCGCATGCAGGCGAGATAGCCGATGGCATGGATCGCCAGGGCAACAGGCAGCGCCAGAAAACTCTTGGTGATCAAGAACACCTCGGTGGTCACCGCCGCGTTGATGATGAAATAGCTGTAGGTGACCCCGGCAAACATCTGGGGCCGTGTCAGCGCGCGGTGGACCGGATAGCGGACGAGGTCCATCTCCGCTCAGCCGACCGCTGCGGCGGACTGGATGCCCGTCACGATCGCGCCCGCACCGAACAGGATAAAGCAGCCGATGATAACCGTCGCCCCGAAACGCCAGTTCATCCGGCCGGTCAGCATCATGAAACCGACGGCTGCGACCGCCATAACCGCCACAGCGGTTGCGACATTGCCCAGCAGCGTGCCCTGAAGCCAGCTGAGCGCAGCAACGATTGGACCCGAGCCTTGCGGATTAGCGCCCTGCGCGAACGCAGACTGCGGAAGGCCAGCGAGTAACGCAGACAGCAGCCCGGCGGGGCCAAAGCGGCGGAATTCAGACATTATCTCTATCTCCGGACAGGGGCTGACAGCCGCGCCAGAATCGCGGCGACATAGTTTCGGGTTTCAGTGATTGCAGGAATGCCACCGGACTTGATGACCCGGCCCGGCCCGGCATTATAAGCAGCCAGCGCCTTTTCGACGTTCCCGTCAAAGGTATCGAGCTGCTGGCGCAGGTAACGTGCACCGCCTTCAAGGTTGGCATTGGGATCATCAGAATTTACGCCAAGCTGGCGCGCGGTGCCGGGCATGAGCTGGGCAAGGCCGCGTGCACCGGCGTGCGATACAGCGCGCGTGTTCCAGCGGCTTTCCTGCCACACCAGCGCCTCAAGCAGCGCCGGGCTGATATCGTATTTTGCGGCGAGTTCGGCCACCCGGCCCTGCCACTGCGCGGGGCCAGCGCCGGGCGTTATCTCAGTGATCTGGGCCGATGGTGCAGTGTTCGGAGCAAAAGCGGTGTCAAATGAAGATGGGACTGAATCGAAGCGCGCGGGCGCAACTGGGCCACCAGCAATCCAGTTGTGGCCCGACCCGCCGATCTCCATGACATCGGCGCAGGCGGAACCCGGCAATGCCATCAGCAACGCCGCCACGCCGTATGCGGCAGGTCCAGAAATCAGCCAGCGACTCACCTGTTGCGCTCCTTTGTGAGAGCGCAATGTGCGATTCAGATGACAGCTCTATGACGGTCCTTGTTCAAAGGCTGGCCGATTAGCGCACCCGCTTGAAACACACGCAATTTCATGATTGCAATATATCAACGAAGTGCAATCGTCTCTCCGCGGCGCAGCAAGGTCGTGGCCATCCGAGCGGCCCGGCGCGAATCCATCCACTGTCCATCAGCAAGCTGGAGGTCGCAGGGCAGGCGGCTGATTATGGCAGCGCGGAAATAAGCCTCGGCCCTTGCAGTCTGGCCCATTCGCGCATGAGCGGTTCCCAGATTGATCAGCGCTGCGGGCTCATCTGCATCGATCGAACGGTTAGCCTTAATGCGGGCAATTCCTTGCTCGTTGCGGCCCTGTGAGAGCTCTTCATAGGCAACGTCGATGCGATCACGAGTGCTTGCACCCTCGACTGTCATAGTTAGCGGGGCCGATTGCGCCAGCACTGCTGCTGCCAGGATCAGGATTGAAGCCATTGTTCTTACTCCCAAAACTCAGATGCCGAACCTTGTTCGATCTAGGAGAGATTATGGCGGTCAAAACTTATCTGCAACAAATATGTAATATTGTCATAAAACTGAAATCTTAGGCCGGACTGAGATGAAAGTGCGCTCCATAGGAATTGCCCCCACACTGTCACATTTGTCACAGCGCCGACATCGACGATTGGCGCGCGTTGTCACAAGAACGAAAACAAACTGTCACTTTGCGCTCCTAGGGGGTGAGTCGCGACGGCGGATTCGCCAGCGTCGCTCGACCTTCAAGGGGAATCAACGTGAAGAATATCCATGGCCTGTTGCTGGCCGGCTGTAGCGCACTGACGCTCGCTGGCTGCGGACCGGAAGACATTGCCTCTCCCGGTACGGGCGGCAACATCACCATTAACAATCCGACGCCTGCCCCCACCCCCACGCCAACCGCCTCTGGCGGAACGGTCACCGCAGCGGCCGGTTGCCCAACAGTTGCCGGGACGGATCCCCTGATCAACGACGGCACGGTCACCGGACCGACCGGCACTTGGCGCATCTGTACGCTGCCTTCGCTCGTTCGTGCATCGATCACCCTGCCCAAGCTGGCCGGCGTGCTTTATCAGATCAACGGCCGCGTCAACGTTGGCTGCGACGGCGGCTTCAGCGTTCCCACAACCGCAGCACCAGTTACTTCGTCGACCGTAGGGTGCACCACACCGCTGACCGCCGACACGGCAGTCACACTGACCATCGAGCCCGGCGTCATCCTGTATGGTGGCACCGGCCAGTCCTGGCTCGCGGTCAACCGCGGCAATCGCATCAATGCCACGGGCACTGCCAGCCGCCCGATCATCTTTACCAGCCGTGACAACGTGCTCGGCCTCAACAGCGACAGCTCGCAAGGCCAGTGGGGCGGCGTTGTGCTGCTCGGTCGTGCGCGCACCACTGACTGCGCTGCCGGTTCGGTCGCTGCCGGAACCTGCGAACGCCAGACCGAAGGCGCAGCCGATCCGGCACGCTTCGGCGGTGCCAATAACGCTGACAATTCGGGCCGGATGAGCTACTTTCAGATCCGTTACTCAGGCTTCGTGCTCGGCGCGAACAGCGAGCTGCAGGCACTCACCACTGGCGGGATCGGCAGCGGCACCATCCTCGATCACTTCCAGGCACACAACAGCTCGGATGACGGCGCGGAATTCTTCGGCGGCACGGTCAACTTCAAGCACTACATCGCTACTGGTGCAGACGATGACAGCCTTGATGCAGACACCGGCGCACAGCTCGACATGCAGTATGCACTGCTTATCCAGCGTTCGGGCCGCGGTGATGCGCTGATGGAAATCGACAGCAACGGCAACGAAGCGGATACGCCGCGCACCCGCCTGCGCGTCGCCAACTTCACCGCACTCCAGCCCGCAACCAGCTCGGACAACGAGGCAGCCGATCTCGCGGCGACCTTGTTCCGTGGCAACCTCGACGTCACGCTGCTGAACGGCATTATCGCAACGCCGAACAACGAATGCATCCGCATGAACGGTTCGGGCACCACTCCGGTCACTCTGGCTGCGCGTTCGGTGGTGTTGCAGTGTAACGCGACCAAGTATCTTGGTAGCGGAACACTCACTGCTGCGCAGGTCGCCACTTCCTTCGGCTCAGGCACGAACGGCAATAACGACGCCTTCACCCCGACCCTCGCCAGCCTGTTCATCAACGGCACCAACGAAACCGGGGTAGCGGCGGTCGATCCCAAGGCCACATCAGCCTTCTTCGACACTACGACCTGGGTGGGTGCGGTGCGTAACAGCAGCGACAACTGGTACGCGGGCTGGACGTGCAATAGCGGCACGGCTGATTTCGGTACGGGCAATTCGGGTGCCTGCACCACGCTGCCAACCACGTAAATCCAGGCTGCTCGATTGATGCGACGGGGGCAGCCAAATCTTGGCTGCCCCCGAACTGCCATTTACAAATAGGGGAATACCGATGTCAAAGACGTCGAGGCTAGCGGGCGTACTGCTGCTCACAACGGCGCTGATCGCGCCTGGCATGGCCATGGCTCAAGACAATGCAGCGCAGCCGGCAAGCACGCCGCCGCCAGCGGACGCGCCTACCCAGTCGATCGCCGATCCTGCCGCCGCTCCCCCCGAGGAAGAGCCGGTTGAAATTTCCACCACCGGCGGTGAAATTCTGGTCACTGGCACGCGCGACCGCAATATCGTCAAGAGCTCGGATCAGGTTGTCTCGGTTCTCTCAACCGCGGAAATCGCGCGCACCGGCGAAGGCAACATTGCCGGCGCACTCGCCCGCGTTACCGGCCTCAGCGTCGTCGGCAGCGGTTATGTTTATGTTCGCGGCCTTGGCGACCGCTACTCGCTGGCGCTGCTTAATGGCTCGCCGCTCCCCAGCCCCGAGCCACTCAAGCGCGTTGTCCCGCTCGACATCTTCCCCAGCAGCGTCGTTTCATCTTCGCTCGTTCAAAAGACCTATTCGGTCAACTATCCCGGCGAATTCGGCGGCGGCGTGATCAATCTGACCACGCGCTCGGTTCCGCGCGACCCCTTCCTATCCATTGGCGGCGGCATCTCTGGCGATACCGAGACCACCGGCCAGCTTGGCTATGTCCACTATGGCAGCCGCACGGACTGGACGGGTTTTGATAACGGTCAGCGCGACACCCCGCCTGCGCTCGCTGCATTTCTCGCGAGCGGCGACCGGATCAGCGGCGGTCAGGTCGATACCAAGGCCATCGCATCGCAGCTCATCAGCAGCCGCAACGCCGTTATCCAGCGCTGGCGGCATGTGGCGCCCAACTTTTCGGGAACACTTACCGGCGGCAAGACCTTCAATCTTGGCGGCTCCGACCTCGGCGTGATTTTCGCCCTCGGCTACAGCAACAAATACAGCACCCGCGATGCCCGCCAGCAAAGCTCTCTCAGCGCCGACCTTTCGACCATCGAATCCGATTTCGCCCGCGTGACGACCGACAACCGGATCGTGGTTAACGGGCTGCTCGGCCTGACGCTGGAAACTGGCCCCAACAAGATCCGTTGGACCAACCTCTATATCCGCGACTCGATCAAGCAGACGCGGCTCGGCCTTGGCAACCGTCAGGCAACCGGCACCCAGTTCATGCAGCAGGACACTGCATGGTTCGAACGCCAGTTGATCGACACGCAACTGGTGGGTGAATTCGAACTTTCACCCGGGTTCAAGCTCGACGTGCGCGGCACCTTTGCCAATTCACAGCGCGAGGCGCCGGGCGAACTGTCGATTGAATATGCCCGCACCAATGTGGCGTCCGATCCTTTCGGCCAGGACTTCATCAATATCCTCAACAACGGCAACCGCGGTAACGCCGAGATCAGCTATTCCGATCTCAACGAAACCCTGTGGGCCGCCAGCCTCGATGCAACCTACCTGATCACACCGGATATCAGCGCAACCGTGGGCGGGGTTTTTTCAGACACCAAGCGCACCAGTTCGCGCCGTGACTTCCAGTTCAGTGCGCCCAGCACCTTTCCTGCTGCAATCGGACTGTTCCGTCCGGACCTGCTGCTGCAACCCAGCGTGATCAACACTTTCGGCATTACGCTGGTCGAGACCAATGAAGGCAATCCGGCGTTTCTCGCCAAGCTGCGCAACTATGCCGGCTATGCCAAGCTGAACATCCAGGCGACGCCAGAGATCAGCATCGATGCGGGTGTTCGGTACGAAAAGGCCAAGCAGGTCGTCTCGCCAATCCAGGTGTTCCGCACAGCGGGCGCCTCGACTGCGTCAACCCAACTCAACCGGGCATACTGGCTACCGGCTGCAACCATCACCTGGCAGTTCCAGTCCGACATGCAGTTCCGGATCAATGCTTCAAAGACCATCGCCCGTCCGCAATTCCGCGAGCTGATTTTCCAGCCCTATTTCGACCCGGAAAACAATCGCCAGTACGTCGGCAATCCGCTGCTGATCGACAGTCAGCTGTATAATGCCGAAGCACGGCTGGAGTATTATTTTGCGCCGGAACAGCGGCTGTCGGTCTCGGCATTTTACAAGCGAATCAACAATCCAATCGAAGCCTATGTATCTGGCGGCGATCTGACCACCAGCTTTGCCAACGCACCCAAGGCGACGTTGTTTGGTGCCGAGGTCGAAGCGGTCAAATTCTTCGATATCGGCGATGGAGCTTCGGAGGGCAGCTTTCTTGCCAACCGCCGCTTGGTCGTCACGGCCAACTATACCTTCACCAAGTCGAAGATCCGGGTCGATGCTGACGATGTGGTCGCCGTCTTTGCCGCTTCTTCGACCAAGGCAACCGATTATTTCCGCGATGGCGTGCCACTGACGGGACAGTCCAACCACATTGCCAACCTGCAAATCGGCCTTGAAAACACCGACCGGCTCTCGCAGCAGACGCTGATGGTTACGTATGCCAGCAAGCGGGTCGTCAGCCGGGGCCTGAACGGCAGCCCGCCACAGCCCGATATTCTGGAATCGCCCGGTCTGCGCGTCGATCTGGTTCTGCGTGAGGGTTTCTCGCTGTTCGGCAAGGAAATCGAGGGCAAGTTCGAGGCACGCAACCTGACGGGCCGGGGCAATGTCCAGTATCAACAGTCAGGCAGCAACCGGATCGAAACGAACAGCTACGATCTCGGCCGCAGCTTCTCGCTTTCAGCGACGATGAAATTCTGACTTCCTCCCCGGGGAGTTCCTTCCCTCCCCCCGGATCAACTTGGCCCGGTCATCACACGATGGCCGGGCCCTTTTCTTGTCCGGGGAGCAGGCTTGCGGCTCAGTGGGTATCGAGCACATAGCCCAGCGAGCGCACGGTGCGCAGCGGGTCGCCCGCACCTGCGGAGCGCAGTGCGCGGCGCAGGCGGCCAATCCAGACATCGACCGTGCGTTCATCAACCGGTGGCTCTTGCTTCCCCAGCGCGGCGATCAATTGTGACCGGGTGAAGACGCGGCCGGGATGCTCGACCAGATAGCGCAGCAGGCGAAACTCGTTGGGCATCAGCGGGATTGCTTTGCCACGCCAGCGCGCCTGAAAGGCTGCCAGATCGACCGTCAACTCGCCAATCGACAAAGTGCGCATCGCGCCGCCTTCGGGCTCATGTCGGTTGGAGGCTAGTAAGCGGTCGAGGATCGCCTCTCGGGTCAAACGCCCAGTCAGGTAATCATCGGCACCGGCGCGCAGTGCCCGGCGACGCGAATCAGCATCATCCTCGTCGATAACCATGGTGATATGCGCCTGCGCGGTCAGCGGATCACAGCGCAACCGGCGGCAAATTTCCAGACCCGCGATGTCGGGCAAAACCCAGTCGATAAACGCCCACAATGCGCCTTCGATCAACGGCAACCCGTTGGTGCCCTTCCACAAATGTAGCGTAACCTTGAGATCGCCATGCGCGAACGGCGTCATGTCGTCAGCCGGGCTGGTCAAAAGAACATCAATATGGTGCATGCCCGAACCCCTTGCTCGTGGCGCCTTCTGCCTTGCGGATGTGACGCATACGTGACGGTGGGGCGACTTTTCGGCCGCTTGCTCATGCTTCGGGATCGCAAACAATCAGACTGTGTCGGCGAAGAAGTTCAGCTTCGCCTCGGGATAGAACAAATCTAATGTCTATTATTTTAATTGAGTATATTGGCCAGTCCACCAACAGGGAGCTCGATCATGACTGTCACCGCCGATCAGCCGCCGCTGTCCCCCGAGGCAGCGCGCTTGCTCGAAGAGAGCCTAGCCAATGTTCGCGAGGCATTGCTCGGGCTGAAATTCGGCACTGTTCTGCTGACCGTGCACGAGAGCCGTGTCGTTCAGATCGACGTAACGGAGAAGAAACGGCTCAAGCCGAACTGATCCTTAGCGCTGCCAATATCCAACCAACCATCCCACAAGCCGACCGGACAACTGGAGGCATCGTGACCCTGAACATGAGGATTACCGATGACTTTCCGTGCCCTGCTTCTGGCGGGCGTTGCCTTTGGCACACTTCCCGCCACTCCCGCCTTCGCAGCCGATACTACTGTTGCAGAAGTAGCCGAAACCGCCGTAGCTGATGAAGCCCAAGCTTCAGACGAGCCAAGCCGCGGCGACGTCATCATCGTTAACGCGCGCCGCCGTCAGGAGACCGCGCAGGCAGTGCCATTGGCGATCTCGGTGATCCGGGGCGATTCCATCGAATCCACCGGCAATTTCAACATCGTCAAATTGCAGCAGCTTGCCCCGACCTTGCAGGTTTACACATCGAACCCGCGCAACACCTCGGTCAATATCCGGGGCCTTGGCGTGCCATTCGGCCTGACCAGCGACGGCTTCGAACAGGGCGTCGGCATCTATGTCGACGATGTCTACAATTCGCGCGTTGCCGCCGCGACCTTCGATTTCCTCGATGTCGAACAGGTCGAAGTGCTGCGCGGTCCGCAAGGCTCGCTCTATGGCAAAAACACCACGGCGGGCGCGATCAACATCACCACCAACCAGCCGACTTTCGATTTTGAAGGCCGGGCAGAACTGACCTTGGGCAACCTGAACTACAAGCAGGCCAAGGCCGCCGTGTCCGGGCCGATGTCCGATACCGTCGCGGCGCGCATCGCCATCGCCTCGACCAGTCGCCGGGGCACGATCTACAACGTCACCTCCAAGCGCTGGATCAACGAGCAGGACAACCTCGGCCTGCGCGGCCAGCTGCTGTTCAAGCCCAATGCCGATCTCAGCATTACCCTGTCGGGCGATTACAGCACGCAGGATCCCGAAGGCTATGGCACGATGTTCGTTCGCACCGGCCTCACCCAGCGCGCGCTTGCTCGCCAGTATGATGCGCTCGCCGCCTTGCAGAACTATCAGGTAGTCAGCCGCAATCCCTATGACCGCCTGACGGACCTCGATTCCAACCTGAATGCGGGCAACAAGATCGGCGGTGCTTCGTTGCGGGTCAAATGGGATACCGGCCCCGGCACCCTGACATCAATCAGCGCTTGGCGCTTCTGGGACTGGAAGCCGGAAAATGACCGCGACTTCACCGGCCTGTCGATTGTCTCGAAATCACAAAACCCCTCGCAGCAGAACCAGTACAGCCAGGAATTCCGCTATAACTACGAGAGCGACAAGGTCGATTTCGTTATCGGCCTGTTCGGCTTCAACCAGCGGATCGACACGCAAGGCACCGAGCAGCAGGGTATCAATGCCAGCAAGTGGAGCCTGACCGGCGCACAGGCAAATGATCCCAGCATCCTGAACGGCCTGACCGCAACCAATACCCAGTTTCTCAAGAGCACCAGCGCCGCGCTGTACGGGCAGGCCAGCTACAAGCTGACCGACTCCCTGACCATCCAGCCGGGCCTGCGCCTCAACTATGACAAGAAGGAAGGCTTCTACGAGCGCATCGTAACCAATGGACAAGGGCAACTGCTCACCTGCTCCCCGGCCCCCGCCGCAGGCTCAGTGCTTGCGGCCCAGTGCGGCGTCTATCAGCCGCAGAGCACCTCGCCATCGGTCAGCAACTGGAACTTCAGCTACGATTTCAACGTGAACTACAAGGTCGCGCCGGACGTGCTCGTCTATGCAACCTATGCCAAGAGTTTCAAGACGGTGGGGATCAACCAGAACGGCCTGCCGCTGACCTCGCAGAACCTGCCTGATCTCAGCGCGAGCACGGTCAAGCCGGAATCGGTCAATCACTTTGAGGTGGGCATCAAGACCCAGTTCTGGGACCGCAAGGCGACCTTCAATCTCACTGCCTATCATACCGAGATCAAGGACTTTCAGGCGACGGTGAACGGCGGCCAGTTCGGCACCGTGCGCGGCTATCTCGCCAACGCCGAGAAAGTCCGCTCGCAAGGCATCGAGGCCGACTTCAAGGTGCGCACCAGCGACCGCTTCACCGCCTATGCCAATGCCGCCTATACGGACGCCAAGTACGTGAAGTTCACCAATGCCCCCTGCCCGCCTGAGCTTTCGGGGGGAACCTTTGTGGCCGCCGATGGCAGTCAGGCACCCGGCGCGGCAGGCGCTCCCGGCGCGCTAAGCCCGCGCGCCTGCGACATCTCGGGCCAGGAACTACCGGGCGTTTCGAAGTGGGCGTTCTCGTTCGGTGCCGAGGTCAACACGCCGGTCAGGCTGCTGGCCAAAGAAGGGCAGGTATATTTTGGTGTTGATGGCAACTACCGCTCGAACTTCCAGTCCAATGCCTCACCCTCGGTTTATACCGTGGTCAAGGGCTATGCGCTGACCAACTTCCGCGCTGGGTTCCGCGGCGAGGGCTTCGACATTTTCGGCTGGGTGCGCAACGCCTTTGACGTCAACTACATAGAACTGCTGCAAGTCGCACCCGGCAATGTCGGCCTGATTGCCGGTCAACCGGGCGATGCGCGCACTTTTGGCGGAACGCTCAAGTTCTCGTTCTGAGCTGAGCAACACAATTTAACACTGCAATATAAAATTTGCACTGTCCGGGAACCAAATCTCTACGCGCGCATTTTCTTGATGCTTGCTGCCGAATAACCCGCTGGTCCCTTCCCCCCCCGTACCGGTGGGTTGGCAGCAAGCAAACCCTGACAGTGAACTTGAACAGAGCGCGGCTGCCCCCGCGCTCTGTTCTTTTGTGCGCTCCAGTTAGCGAGCCTGCGGAACCCTAAATGGAGCTCTGCGTTATCCTGCCTCATCCCTACAGGAGAATTTCTATGGCGCAGGACAAGATGCAGGGCGAAGGCAATTACGACGCAGCACGCGAGTATGATGAAAAGGCAAGCGCACACGCCAAGAACCCCGCCAAGGTGCACAAAGCTGCCAAGGCCGCCGAAGCAGCGCTGAATTCGCCCGAAGCAGAGGAGCTTGCGGCTGCAGAAAAGGCTGGCAAAGCCAAAGCGCGAGATTAGTCTTTACCAGGCGCGCATCGACCCGCGCTGTATGCTGCAATTGCCATGGAAAACATTGTCACTGCTAGTCGTCAAACCGGCCTGGCTCCAGTCTGGCGCGGCGATGCTTCACTGCTCATATTAGGCTCATTTCCTGGTGAGGCATCGCTGGGATCTGGATGCTATTATGCAAACCCGCGCAACCAGTTTTGGCTTTTGCTGGGAAACGCGATGGACGTGGAACTCGCTTTGCTCGGTTATTCCGAGCGGCTTGAATGTCTTCGCGATCACCGCATTGCCCTGTGGGATGTCGTAACCTCCGCTCGACGCACGGGCAGCCTAGACAGCAACATACGCTCGCCTGCCTTTTCCGATCTTGCACTGCTGATGGACCAGCTACCGCAACTGGCTGCTGTTGCATTCAACGGCGCAAAAGCGGCACAGTTGGGTGCGAAGACCGCTCTGCCCGCGCACCTGCAAGTGGTTAACCTCCCTTCGAGTAGCCCCGCCAACACAACCGCGCGTGAAACAAAGCAAGCGGCGTGGAATATCTTGGGCGGAATCCTGAAACCCCACAACAATGCCCTGTGAACCTCGTTTGCCCTGAGCAGAAAGTCGGTCTAAACAGCGCAGGCAGGGGGCTGCAGTTCGGGACGCGCATGGATCTTGCTTTCAGCCAAAAGCCCCTATCCCCGTCCCGTGACCACCCGCGTTTGTCAGGGGCTATCGTTTTATCGGTTATCCTGGCTGTATTGCTCGGCTGGTTGATATGGACGGCGCGCACGGCGGAGACCGAACGCGCAGCAGCCAATCAGCTTGAACTACGGACGCTTCATGTCTTGCAGACTACCGATGCAATCCTCAAGGCGGCGGTCGATAGCGAAACCGGGCAACGCGGCTTCATCCTTACGCGCGACGAACTGTTCCTCGAGCCCTTTCAATCGGGCCATCGCCTGTTGCCCATCCATATTGAAGAACTGAAGCGCCTCACAACAGACAATTCCCGCCAGCAGGCGAATTCTGCCCTTGTCGCAAAGCTTGCGACCGAGCGGCTTGACCAGATCGATACGACCATCGCCAAAGTGCGCGATGGCAGCATCGGTCAGCTTGACCTGCTGATCTTCATGCGCCGCGGCAAGCAGACGATGGATCAGCTTCGCGCAACTGTCGCGCGGATTGAAACAGAGGAACACCGCCTCCTAGCCATCCGCAAGGCTGCAGCGGACCGTGCCGAGGACCGTGCCGGCCAATGGCGGCTGGTACTCTCGTTCTTTGCTTTGATATTACTCGCGGTCTGCATCGCGGCTTTTTTCACCCTATTTCGCGCGTGGCGCGACGCTGGTGAGCAACGGCGTGAAGCGGAGGCCAACCTGCGTCTGGCAGAGGGTCAGCGATTGTTGCAGGCCATTATGGATTCAAGCGCCGACGCCATATTTACTAAAAACCGTGCCGGGCGGGTGCTATTCACTAATCGCCGCTTCAACGAAATTCGTGGGGCGCTGGTCGCGCAGAATGCACAGGACTTGCCGCACCTCGACGACATTCCGCTCAGTCCATCAGACATCGAAGTGATGGAGACCGGCGAAACCCGGATCATTGAAGAACAAATCGTCCTCGACGGATCGTCCCGGACGCTGATGATCGAGAAAATGCCTTGGTTGCGCGCTGGCGTGGTAGTCGGGATGATCGCCATTTCGCGAGACGTGACCGAAAACAAGCTGCGCGAGGCCGAGCTACAGGAAATGGTTGAGCGGCGGACCTCTGAATTGCGCATCGCCATCGACACGCTGAAGAGCGAAATGGCCGAGCGAGAGACCGCCGAGGAAGCCTTGCGGCAAATGCAAAGGATCGAAAGCCTGGGCCAGATGACCGGCGGCATCGCGCATGATTTCAACAATATGCTCGCCATCGTGCTGGGATCGCTGGCCATGGCGCGGCGCAGGATTCCTGACGACGCAGACCCCAAACTGGCGATCGCAATCGACAATGCCGAAGAAGGCGCAGCGCGCGCGGCTGATCTGACCAAGCGCCTGCTGGCCTTTGCCCGCGTCCAGCCGCTCGATGCCAAACCGCTCGAAATCAATCAGCTGGTGACCAAGGCCGGCCGTATGCTCGAGCGAACGCTGGGTGGCAGGATTGAGCTTGCACTCGATCTCGACCCCCAAGCCGGCTGGACCGAGATCGACGCGCCGCAAATGGAAAGTGCGCTGATAAACCTTGCGGTCAATGCCCGCGACGCCATGCCCGGCGGCGGCACCTTGACGCTCGGGACCCGACGCGACGGCCATATGGTGACTGTGACCGTAGCGGACACTGGCGAAGGCATGCCCGATGCGGTGAAGCTGCGTGCATTCGAGCCATTCTTCACCACCAAGCACATCGGCAAGGGCACTGGATTGGGGCTAAGCCAGGTGCACGGCTTCATCGTTCAGTCAGGCGGCAGCGTGGACATCGAGAGCGCACCGGACAAGGGAACCTGCATCAGTCTGACCCTTCCATCTGCCTCAGACCCCCGCGAACTCGGCGCTGCGCAGGCAGCCCCGGCAAGGCAAGGAAGAAGCGAGGTAATTCTGATCGTCGAAGACGAGCCGCTGGTGCGCAAAGTGGCTGAAGAGACGCTTGCACTGCAAGGCTACCAACCGGTGGTAGCCGCGAGCGGGGAAGAGGCACTGGCTATCCTTGCCGGGCGATCCGATATTGCATTGATGCTGACCGACATCGCCCTGCCCGGTATCGACGGCAAGGCGCTGGCCGTGCAGTCTCAAGCAGACCATCCCAAACTTAAGGTCATTTTGACCACCGGATACGACACTATGGACAAAACCGGTATGGTCTGGCCAGTGCTCAATAAACCGTACATGGCCGAAGAGCTCGCAGCGATGGTCGGCGAGGCTTTGAACGCGGGAATTCTGACCGCCACCTGACTAACACCCCCGTTCGTCGGAACTTAGCGCTTCCTGATCGGTTATTCTGCCTCTCGAAGGGAGAATATCTCATGAATATCATTATTATCCTCTTGGTCGGCGGTGTTCTGGGTTGGCTTGCCAGTCTGGTCATGCGTACCGATGCCCAGCAGGGCATTATCCTCAATATCGTGGTTGGCATTGTTGGCGCGGTGATTGCCGGGCTGGTTTTAACCCCGCTGCTTGGCGGCTCACCGATCACCAGCGGCGCGCTTGATATCCGCTCGCTGGTCGTATCGTTCCTTGGTGCGGTCGTCCTGCTGGCTATCGTCAACCTTATCCGTCGCGGATCGCCGCGGTAGAATTCAATCACATCGGGAATACAAACATGAAATCAATGCTAATGACAGGCGCCATCGGCGCTGCGTTATTGTCGCTTGCGGCCTGCAATTCACCCGCTGAAAAGTCTGCTGAAAACAAGGCTGACGCGATGGAAGATCAGGCTGACATCATCCGCGATGCCGCTGACGACAAGGCCGACGCAATGGAAAACAGCGCCGACAAAATGGATAACCGCGTTGACGGCGTTGATAGCGCCGCCGAGCAGGCAACCGAAAACAAGGCCCAATCCGTGCGTGAGAGCGCCGAGAAGAAAGCCGATGCAGTTGAAAACAAGGCTGATGCAGTGCGCGACGCCGCCAAGTAGCTTCGCTACCAATTTCGATCCTCTCGCGGTCGCTGCGAGAGGATCGATTTTTGCGATGAATACCGCGCCCACCGGAGGGACAGCATGATGGAAAGCTACATCGGCTGGATCGCTTCGGCAGCAACCATGATTGCCGCATTGATGACCGCTGCAAACCTGGGAACCCGGGTGACTGGTTGGGGCTTCGTAGTATTTTCCGCGGGGTCATTGGCATGGACCGGTGTCGGCATGATGTCAGGCCAGACCAGTCTGGCCATAACCAACGGCTTTTTACTGCTTGTGAACCTGTTCGGCATTTGGCGGTGGCTTGTATGGCAAGCCCGGCACGAAACAGGCAGTGCCTCGGCGAGCGAGCGCAGTGCGCGGTTTCAGCAAGTGCCAACGCTGATATCAGGCGGATCGATGATCGGCGCTAAACTATGTGACCCGCAAAGCACGGTTCTGGGCAAGGTAGTCGATGCCATGTTTGACTGCGAGACGCAGCGGCTGGGCTACATCGTGATCTCGCAGGGCGGCCTTGCAGGTGCCGGCGAAACTCTGCGTGCGATTGCCTCGCACCATATCGATTTCACTCAGGAAGCTGTTCGCTGCAAACTTCTGGCAAAGGAATTTGCAGAGCTCCCGCCAATTAATCCTGACGCCTGGCCCGCATCTGCTCCTGAAGCTGAAGACAATCAGCGAATACGCTAAGCATCACGCGGCAAGGCCCGGCTCGCATAAGCCGGGCCTTGCCCTTATACTTTGGTCGTTACCGGCACCTGGCCCGGTCGCTGCTGCCACTCGCCGCAGCGCCGATTGCCGCGCCGCCGATGGCACCCAGGATCGTGCCAATCGTCTTGGAATCGCCTGGTGCCAGGATGTTGCCTGCAACACCGCCGGCAATGCCGCCGACAATCAAACCGGTCGAACCGTCTGACCGACGACAATAAAAGCGACCATCCCGCCCACGATAAACACGGTCATTTTCCGTCATTTCACGCTCGCGATAGCGGCGATTGTTACGATAATAACGGTCGGCATGATACGCACCGTAGCGGGGATCGGGACGGTCGTAATCATACGAGCCGTATTGCGAATAATAATTACCGTCATAGTAGCCCCACTCACCGGCGCGGTCATCGCGGTAGCCATTTTGGTAAGTTGCGCAGCCGCCAACCAGAGTGGCCGCTGCAAGAGATAGCAGCAAAGCATGTTTCATCGAATTTTCTCCGTCTTTGCGGGAGCGATGTCTGCGGCCGCCGAACACGGCGCGCAGTCTCGCAGTGAGTAAACGCATGGCAGCGGCGAATGTTTCCACAGCGTTGTTCACCTCCCGTTTCATGCATGAGCCATAGTTTGGCGTGGCCGCCGCAGGCAAAAGCAGCAGCGAGGAGTTGGCGGGGAATGTATTTGTCGAAAATCATCGAGGCAGATCAGGCGGCGCACATCGGCGGTCCGGGTGAAGGTATGGCAGGTGCTGAAGGGCAGTTGTCAGGCGGGGCGATCCATGATCTCAACAATCTGCTCGCGCCGATACTCAATACGCTTGAATTGCTGCAACTGAGGCATGCCGCTGATCCGGAGACAGCGGATCTGGTCAAGGGCGCGCGGCAGGCCGCGCTCGGCGCACGCAACCTGCTGCGCGGTCTAATGAACGGCACATCAAACCTCGAAGGCCGCGATTGCGTTATCTCACGGGCTGAACTCGATCTTTCGAAACTGCGCATTTTGCTGGTTGATGACGAGCACCTTGTTCGCATTTCGACGGCTGACATGCTTGAAAATCTTGGCGCCGAAGTCGATCATGCCGGGTCGGCGGCCGAAGCCATGCGTCAATTCGATGGCGGAAAAGCCTACGACCTGGTCATCACCGACCTTATGATGCCGGGCAAGGGTGGCGATGCTTTGGCGCGTGAGCTTGTCGGCGCGCATCCGGGTCTGCCGGTGCTGATCGTAACCGGCTATGGTGCCAATGCCGACGACGCTAACGGCTGGCCCTGTCTGGCCAAGCCCTTTCGTCCCGGCGATCTGGCCGAGGCTGCCATTGCTGCGCTAACTGCCGATGTCAGCGATGGTGGAGATAGTCCGGATTGAACGATGCCAGTCTGCGCAGGCCATCAACATCGTACACCGTCAGTTGTCGCCGCTTCAACAAGACCAGCCCCGTATCGTGCAACTCCTGCAAAGTTCGGCTAACATGCGGCTGGGTTACCCCTAGTGCATCGGCCATATCGGATTGGGTGAGCGGAAAGGGGCACTGGCCGTCTTTTTCCAGCCCGACCAATTGCAGCCGAAAATAGGTTTCACATAGCAAATGCGCAAGCGCCTCGAGCGAGCTTCGCTGGCCCGCACTGACCAACCATTCGCGCTGGATAGCCCCGGTTACCAGCGACTCCCACCACAGTGCCCGCACAACCCGAGGTTGTGCATCGGTCAATTCCTCAAATTCGCGCGGTGTGATCAGCGCGACCTTCAGGGGCGTTAACGCGGCAATCGAATGATCCATCCGCTTGAGAATATAGACATAGGGGTCGCACAGGTCGCCGGGCAGGAACAGCGACAGTATTTGCCGCCGACCGTCCTCAAGCATCTTGTAACGGCAGGCCCAGCCCTCCAGCACCAGATAGACTGTTTTGGGGTCTTCACCCTCGCTGATCAGATCGGCATGGGCGGGACAGCTCCGGGGGCGCTTGAGTGCGAGATCGTGGAGCGCCTGCTCGCCATCGGGCGCGAGCGGCGCGAATACCTCAAGCTTTCTGACAAAATGTATCGCCGCCATCTCTGCTTCCCTGTACCCGGCAAACCGGAACAAGCGCCGGTAGCCAAAGTTATTGATGGGCAATGATTACCTGAGGTCGCAAAATGCAAGCCGATTGTCGAGTGGTGCTGGTGGTCGATGACGAGCCGGTCATCCTGATGGGCACCGTAAGCCTGATAAAGTCACTGGGTTTCGGCACCTTGCAGGCGAAGAGCGGGTTGGAAGCGATCGCATTGCTCGAAGCGCGCGCTGATATTTGCGCAGTTGTGACGGATTACTCGATGCCGGGTTGCAGCGGGCTCGATCTTGCTGCCGCCGCGCAGCGACTGCGACCAGGTATTCCTGTCCTGCTGACGACCGGACATACCAACATAAACCCCGCTGATGGCGACAAATGGATGCGGATCTACAAGCCTTTCACCCGCGACGAACTGGCAATCGCGCTTGGAACTGCATTGTCGCGATAGAACGATCAGTCCTCTGCATCATGCAGAGCCTCGGCCACTGCAAATGTCAGTGTAAGAACTGCTCCAGCCGGGCTACTGGCGACCTCCATTTCCCCGGAGAGCTGGGTGGCGAAGGCTTCCATCAGATCCAGACCCATTTGCGGCCGCGCTGCGTCGGCGATGAAACCGCTGCCGTTGTCTGAAATCCGCAGAACCGCCACTCCGTTCTGATCACTATAACCGACATGAATGGTGCCACCCGGACCGCTGACAAAGGCGTGACGAAAAGCATTGGTCAAGGCCTCGACTGTAAACAGCGCCACCGGCACCGCCTGATCGACCGACAGCGCACTGTCGCTAGATTCGCATTCCAGTGCGATACCGGTTCGGTCACGGTTAGCAGAGCGAAGCTGGGCGCACAGTTCGGTCAGCAAATGGCATACATTGATTGTGCCTTTTTCGCCGCCACGCTGTTCTTCGTAAAGCAGGCGGTGGATCAGAGCCAGCGCCGCAATCCGCGCCTTGGCCTGTCCCACGACATCGCGCGCCAGCGGATCGCTCAGGCGTTCACTCTGCAAAGTCAGCAGACTGGTGACGATCTGAAGGTTGTTTTTTACCCTGTGATGAACCTCGCGGGTCAGCGCGGTTTCAATCGTCAGTGCGGCCTGCAACTGCTTCTGGTGGCGGTCGATTTCCTCCGCCATGTCATGCATGCGGTCGGCCAGTTCGGTGACCTCTTTGGGCGCGGCGGCATAGGCATGACGCTCTCCGGTGAAATCGCCGCTGGCAAAGCGGGTGGTCAGGCCTTGCAGCCGATGCATCCAGCGCAGGATCAGCCAGTGGGCACCCAGCCAGATCGCCAGTGACGTAAGCAGCAGTGTGAGCAATTGCAGCCCAATGGCAAAGCGCATCTGCGCAACTTGTGTGGCCATCACCGAACCGTTGGGCTCGGCATAGATGACATAGAGGTCATCGCCGAACAGCGGCGCTGCAACGTAGGTCCAGGTACTGTCATCGCTGGCGCGGGTTTCGCGCATTTCTGACTGCGCCAGAGCGACATCGGGAATTGCGGTAAAGGTGTTGGAGGGTATCTGCAGAACCGGATCACCCTTCCGGTTAACAACAAACACGCGTCCGAGGTGCCCCTTCTGCTTGTTCTGTAGCGAAAGCGACAATCGCTTGAGCCCAATCCCCGCGCTTAGCGTGCCGTCGAAACTGCCATCAGGTTTGAAAAGAGGGCGCACCATGATGAGCACTGGCTGCTTTGAAATGCTGCCGATTTGCGGGGTTGAAACGACAAGGCCGGGCTTCCCGCGTGATTCGATCCACCACTGGTCGCGGGACATATCGCGCCCGCGGTCAAACGGCAGCACAGAACACTGTGCCTTGCCCTCACTATCGGTCCTGAGAAAATTGATCAGGCCTTCGGCTCCGCGCAGCGCGGTGGCGAGTACCGCAGAACAATCCGGTGTATATTCGCGTACCGCCTTCTGTTCCGCCGCAAAGCTGAGCGCGTGGCGCGCAATGATGAACGGATCGCGCTCACTTTCGGCTAGTGCCGAAGCATTGGCGCGCAACCGGTCAGTTACCAGTCTCCGAGCGTTTTCAAAGGCTGTCGCACCCTGAATCGCGCTGAGAATTGCGGTCGGCAGCAGCGCGCTGAGCACCACGAGCAGCAATCTGCTCCGGATGGTTCCGCCCCTGATGCCGACCCGCTCCACTCTGCTGATTCAACTGGTACTGGGCGCAGCAATTTTTGCGGCAGATGTGCCCAAGGCAGGATTGGTAAGCGGCGACATATTGACATCCCCCTCGATCATCTTGGTCAGCGCGCCACGCCCCCGCGCAATGCGGCTTTTGACGGTTCCCAGAGCACAACCGGTCACCACCGCTGCTTCCTCATAACTCATCCCGCCAGCTGCCACGAGCATCAGCATTTCGCGCTGCTCAACCGGCAATTTGGCCATCGCCCGCTCCAGATCTGCTAGGTCAATTCCGACATGCTGTGTCGCAGGGGTGACCAACAGCCGCTCTGCGGCCTCGGGATCCCACGAAGTCATCCGCGAGTTCTTGCGGATCGTCGTGTAAAACTGATTCCGCAGGATCATGAACATCCAGGCGCGAAAATTGGTGCCGGGCGTAAAGCTGTCGCGCGCAGCCCAGGCGCGGGCCATAGCCTCTTGCGAAAGATCATCGGCCAGGTCGCGATTGCCGCACAGTCCTCGGGCAAAGGCGCGCAGTGATGGAATGAGCGCAAGCATCTGCTGCTTGAACTCATCGACCGGCGCGTTGGCCTTGACCCGGTCGGTCACGGGAGACATTCAGTTAGGCCTTCGATTTGTCGGCGCATCATCCAACTTGTCGAGCAATTGCAAGAAATCATCGGGAATGCCTTCGGCGGCAACACTGTCATGCAGCTCGCGCAAGGCTGCGGCGATGGGATCAAACGCCAGCTCAGGGCGCGGCTTTTTCAGCTTCTCTGCCGGTTGCTTTGGCCGTTTGCCGCTCATCGAAAATGCCTCCCCTGACGAGCCCGATCCCGCCAATCCCCGTGCCGGCTTAGCCACACTCGGGGATACTATCTCTACCATATGCTGTGTCCACAAAACCCGTTATCACCCTGCAAAAGCAACGGAACGCAGAAAAGTTCCGCACTGCGGAACAAAAACACGTTTCGTGCGTCTAGCTATCGTAGCGAGAGGGAGTTTTATGGCTTTGCGGGACGTTATCGGGGCAGAGCTCCCCTACCTGAGGCGCTATGCACGGGCAATAACCGGGGCGCAGGGCCTCGGGGATGCAGCCGTTCGCGAAACTCTCGAGGCCCTGATCGCAGATCCTTCCGTCTTCGCTACGGATAAGGCGCCGCGCGCTGAATTGTTCCGCATATTTCACCGAATATGGAATGCGCAGAGCCTTGGGCCGGTCGATGTTCCCTCACGCGATGGCACGGTCGCCAGCCTGCCAATCACTGTCCGCCAGGCGCTGCTGCTGACCGCTGTCGAAGGTTTTAGCGAGAGCGAGGCCGCAGTAATTCTGGGCATTACTGCGGATGAAGCAGTTCAGATGGTAACCGAAGCACGCAGCGCGATCACCAATTCCTTGAGCGGCAGCGTGATGATCATCGAAGACGAATCAATCATCGCGATGCACCTCAAATCTATTGTCGCAGGCCTTGGCCATGAGATTACCGGAATCGTGCGCACGCACCGTGAGGCAGTGAAGCTTGCGGGCGAAGTGTTACCGGACCTGATCCTTGCCGACATAAGCCTCGCGGATGGATCGAGTGGGATCGACGCAGTCAAGGAGATCCTTGAGGCTCAATTCGTGCCGGTGATTTTCATTACCGCATTTCCGGAGCGCCTGCTTACGGGTGAGCGGCCCGAGCCTGCCTATCTGATCACCAAACCGTTCGAGCCGGAAACCGTCGCCGCAACGATCTGGCAGGCGATGATTGCGCACCGTGAAGTTGAAATGCGTCTCGCGTCCTAGGCGAGGTTGCTTCCAGCGCCCGGTGGCGGGGCAGGCTGCACACCGGAACGCTGGAAGCTTCTCACGGCCGCAATGGGAGGGGGGAAGTTGCGGGCCGCGAAAATAAGGTGAAGGCCCTCACCGGTCAAAAATCCGGGGCGGCACTCGCTGTTTGCCTGCTCCAGAGCCTCTCCAGGCCAGTTCCTTCGCAGGGATCAACTAGTGGAGGGCGGATTGGTTCCAGGTCCGCGCTCACATATGTGCAAGAATGTCGGCAATCGGGAAAAAGCCGAAACACACCGAACTATCGGCCACGCCGTAAGGCATGAACAGATCATCCCCCACCATTATGGCGCCGCAAGTATAGACGACGTTGGGCACATAGCCTTCGCGGTCTTCGTCAGCAGCCGAAAGCAACGGGGTAAAGCTTCGGCCCAGCACCCGCGAAGGGTCGTCCTTGTCGAGCAGGACTGCGCCAATCGCATATTTGCGCATCGCGCCAACGCCGTGGGTGAGAACCAGCCAGCCTTCCGGAAGCTCGATCGGCGCGCCGCAGTTGCCAATCTGGATAAATTCCCACGGAAAACGCGGCTCGAGCAGCAAGGTGCCCCCTTCCCAGTGATCGAGCCTGTCCGAACGCAGCAAATAGAGGTTCTTGCCGTCCTGGCGGCCAAGCATGGCGTAGCTACCACCGATCTTGCGCGGGAACAGGGCCATCCCCTTGTTGCGCCCCGCCGTGCCGATAATCGGCGTAAGTGAGAAGCGGGTGAAGTCATCGGTACGCAGCAGTTCCGAGCCAATTGAACGGCCGCTGTAGGCCGTGTAAGTGCCGATATATTGGCGCTCACCGTTGTCATGAACAAATTCGGTCAGCCGCAGATCCTCCAGACCATTGCGCTGCGCTTCTGTGATCGGGAAAATAACCGTGCCCGATATCGTGCTTTCGGGGGCGCGGCGAATGAATGTCGTCTCCGGTTGCCCAGGCTTGGCAGGCCGCAGCTGCGCCGCGGTGGCAAATGCGGGCTGGGGATGGAGCGTCAGCTCACGGCCTGAGGCGACGATTCCTTCGCGGAACGCAATGGTCGAAATGTGCCCCTCACCCACAGCGCGCAACGACATCAGGATGCGGACGCTGCCATCCTTGAGGCCGCTCTGATCGGGATGGCGCACCACGCTGGGGTTCATCAGCGCTGCGGCGGCGTAACTGTACTCGTGGCAAAAATACGCACCAATCAATTTGCGCATGTCGGGCCGCAGGCGCAGTTCCTCGAGGCCCAGCTTGGGCGCAATTTCACGGTAGCGCTGTTCGAAAACCTGTTCGATCTGCCAATGCCGGTCGGCAAAATCGCCCAGCACGAGTCCCAGCTCAGCACGGACCGTGCGGCTGTCCAGCTCCATGATATTGCGCACCAGCTTTTCCACGCGATCGGCATCAGGGCCAGAGGACTGCCAGGCAAGATGGAACGGGCGCACGACAACCCGCGCCGGATCGGCGTTAAGCCGCAACGGATGGATCCAGCTTTCGCTCATTCGCTGCTAGACCGGAATGGGATCGCGTTCGCGGATAGCCTTGTCATGTCCCTCTCCCGCAAAATCTTCTAATGCAATGATCCGCGCATGCGCCAGATGATAGGCTAGCACGGATTCTGCGCCGTGATTGCGATTGACGCCATACGCCGCGAGCCCATCGCAGCAGGTTCCCGCCTGCGGGTCCGCCAAGGGCTGCGCCCGATCATTTGCGCCGTTGAACCACGCATAGGCCGCCCGGGCGGCGTCGAGCCAGCGCGGGTCCAGCGTCAGTTCAAATGCACACGCCGCCGCATCCACCGTTGCCCAGGCATCGACCGGCTGCTGATCGAAGGGATGATGCGGCAAGTCGGCATTGCCAAAGCCCTGACTTCCAAGCGGACGAAAATGCCCGGCAGGCGCAGTCTGCTGCTCCATGATCCAGCCAAGCGCCTCTAGGGCGACGGCAACTGTCTGTCCGTCAGTAAACCGCGCCGCAGCGCGGAGCAGCGCCTCAGGCAGCCGACAGTTATCGTAGGCCAGGCTTGTCTCGAACCAGCGCCATTCAACCCTGCTCGCTGCGGCCCACTGCGTGGTCATGCGCTTTACGCCCTTACGCAGAATTTGCTCCGAGAGCGCATCGCCCGGGTGCGCCTCAAGATGCCGGTCAGCCCCCAGCATGGCGAAAGCCAAAGCGCGTGGTGAGGTGAATTCCAGCGCCATCGACGCAGCCTTGCGGTAAAGATGATCGGCCCAGGCGCGCAAATCTTTGTCGGCTTCGAGACTGGCGCTGCCCAATGCCCAAATGACCCGGCCACAGCTGTCCTCTGAACCCACCGCCTCAAGCCAGCGCCGGTCATAGCCCATGAAATTGCGAAAGCGCCTCGCGTCCGGGTTCCATGCATGCTCGATGAAAGCGGCAAATGTCGGCGCACGTTTGGCAAATGTCACACCACTGCGCCCCGACAGGATCAGTGCGCGGGCGTTATCATCGACGCAGTAACCATGCGAACGGTCTGGCACGCTGAGCACCGAGTGCTGGATCATCCCGGTATCGTCGCACAGCCGCATCAGACCAGCGTCCGACATGGCTCCGTGTCTGACGGCCGGAATTGGCGGGACGCGAACAGCATCGACCACCGCCAATGATTTTGCCGCGAAGCCCGGCCACAACATTTCCCTACCACGCAAATAAGCGCGCCGCTGCATCGCCTGCAACGCATCGGGATCAGCGAACAGCCGCCCCGCTGCTGCGCTGAGCGCGCCAGAATCGCCAAACGGGATTAACACGCCGCTGCCATCGGCGAGCAGCTCGCGGGCATGGATATACGGTGTCGAAATCACCGCCTTGCCGAGCGCGACCGCATAGGACAGCGTTCCAGAAGTCGACTGGCCCGCCCCGCCATAAGGCGTCAGGTAAATATCCGCAGATTCGATGAGATCGAGCAAGTCTTCGGTTTCGAGGAAACTGTCGATCCAGCGAACATGCTGCTCAACGCCAAGTTCCCGCGCCAATTCCTGCAACCGCAAGCGGTAGGCCTCGCCCTCGCGCGCGACGAGATTGGGGTGCGTTGCCCCGGCGATGCAATAGATCACATCGCCGTGTTGCTGCACGAGTTCCGGCAAGGCCGCAATTGCGGTTTCGATGCCCTTGCCGGGGGACAGCAGTCCGAAGGTCAGCATGACCTTGCGGCCCGCATGCCCGCGCTTCTGCTTCATTTCTACAGACCGGCCAAAAGGGCGATCAGGCACTCCGTGGTGGATCAGCGCGATCTTTTCGCGGCTGACGTTGTAACAGATTTCAAGGGTCGTCTGGCTGTGATGCGACATGACCACCAGCCTGGCGGCGCGGGCGATCAGCCAGTCCATCACACGGCGCTGATCGGCGTCGGGCGCCTCAAGGATGGTATGCAAAGTTACGACCAGCGGCGCAGAGATGCGGCCAAGGGTCTCCATGATCAGATCGCCGGCCGGTCCACCAAACAGCCCGAACTCGTGTTGCAGCCAGACAACATCAGCCTGGCTGGCCTCGATCGAGGCTGCGGCCTTCCGGTAGCTGCCGGGCTCGTCCGCAACAATCGCTGCACAAACGGGCAGATCAAACCGCTGCCCGGCGTCCGCTGCCATCGCATAGACGTCAATCTCAGCCGCTGGCATCGCCGCCGAAATTGCACCGACCATGTCGGCGGTAAACGAAGCAATGCCGCAGCGCCGGGGAGGGTAATTGCCGATTACCGCAAGGCGCAATTTAGTTTCGGCGGAACCAAGCACCGCATCCTGAATGACCCGAGGGAAAAACAGCACATCCTGGCGTCTGGTATCGTCCATCTGGACTAATCCTAACCGGCCTGACTTGCGGTCGCGGAAAGTTCCGAGAGGAGGGTTTTCACGCGCGCCGCTTCATCGGCAAGCCGCGCTTCATGACTACCACGGATCGGGTCTGAGGCACTCATGCCTTCTTCCTCAGCCTTGAGCCGATTGCTCAATTCGAGATCCCAGTCTTGCAGCAGGACGAGTTTTTCCGCGTCACTCAAGCTGTCGTCGCTGACCAGCAATTCTGGGGAACCAAAATGCCGCTTGGCATTCGGTGCCTTGTCATGCTGCTCATCGTGTGCAGCCTTACGGGCCTGCTCGCTCTGTTCGGGTATGCTGGGGGGCTGTGTGGTCATGTCAGAGGAAATCCGTACGCGCTCAAATTGTTCCAGACCTTACCAACTGGGTTGCTTTTCTGCAGCGAAAGTCAGCGCTTGCGGCGTGCGGACTGCCGAAGCCAGATTTTCTTCGGCAAAGCGCCATTGAGCCAGACTGTCGGCAAAGGCAGCGAGATAGTCCGCGCGGTGGCTTTGATAATCGAGATAATAGGCATGCTCCCACAGATCGCAGCAGAGCAGCGCGGTTTTGCCGTGCGCCAGCGGGGTGTCGGCATCGTGAGTAGTAATGACCTCGGCATGTTCGCCGTTCAGCACCAGCCAGACCCAGCCGGAGCCGAAATGCTCGCTTCCCTGGCTGGCAAAGGCTTCCCGAAATCCCGCCATACCGCCCAGATCTCGGTCAATCAGCTCCGCAAGTTCACCCTGCGGCTCACCGCCTCCGTCTGGGCCAATTGATTGCCAGAAAAAGCTGTGATTCCAGTGCTGAGCGGCATTATTGAACACTTTGCGATCATCCGCATCGGTGCTCTTGGCCGACTGCTGGATGATCGCTTCGAGCGATTCTCCTTCGTAGTCGCTGCCGACAATCAGTTCGTTGAGCTGATCGACGTATTTCTTGTGATGCTTCCCGTGATGTTCACGCAGCGTCTCGGCGGACATGATCGGTTCAAGGGCATTCTCGGAATACGGCAGGTCAGGTAGCTTGAACATGATCACCTCGTCGCTCGATTGAACGGGAGTAAACGTCGCTGCGGCCCATGTGGTTCCCTGCCGACCGAGCACCGGGAACTTCGCGCGCATTTCCGGATTGGTCCCTTCGTCAGATCGAAAGGAGATATCCGATGTTCAAGAATTTCGCTGTCGTGCCCGTACTGGTGGTCTTCGCCAGTGCCGCAAATGCCCAGATGGCCAATCCCGGTGAAGCGCCCCCGGTAGAAGTTCCGCCGCCTGCAGAGCCACCAGCCGAGATGCCACCAGCCGAAGTGCCGCCGCCTGATCCAGTCCCCCCGGCGGTGCCTGCCCCCAGTGCGGCACCGCAGGTCGTGACAGTGATCAACAACCAGTTGCCACCTCCTCCTCCGCCGCAGGCAAGCTACCCGCCGTGCAGCAGCACTCTGACCGATCAATGCGTTCAGACGAATGAGGGAGGGCGTAAGCGGAGGCTACGCGGCTAACACGGCCAAGGTTGCGGCTGGGTTTTCGGTGCTGCCTTGAACTGGCTGCAGTGGCGGAGTTGTCGGTCTGATGCGAAACGGTCTCCGCTGGTAAGGTGGGGACTAGCCCCTAAGGCTGGTTCTCCCGAACGCTGCCGTCAGTCAGAACACAATGCTTGCTTCCTCGCTCGGTCGCTGTCAGGTGGCAGAATGTCACCTCACACTCGAGCGATGGTCGCTGCTGCGGCTCACGCCTTCATCTTCGGCACGAAAGTCGCGGGCATTCATGATCATGCTACCGGCCAGGATCTGCAGATTGCAGCGGAAACTCGTGACGGCCGCCTCCAGGGCTTTGACGGCGATCGATCAGCAAAGTTCGGCGGCCGTCTTCCTGAACTGTACGATGCTGGCGACGACGCCTATGTCTTGCTTGAGATCGATGGTGTGACGGCCCAGGGTTATGACCGGCGCTCGCTGAGCCATTATTCACTCGCCGTGACCGACCAA
>JANPPM010000294.1:0-9395 GCA_031428495.1 Novosphingobium sp. | reverse complement strand
GTAGAGCACCTGATTTGTAATCAGGGGGCCAGGGGTTCGAATCCTCTAGCCGGCACCATTAAAAACAATGACTTGTGAGAAACCGAGGCAGTCCGCTTTGCTTGGTATCCACCAATACAATCACTGCGATCGAATTCTCGGTCGCGCGTTCCAGTTTGAAGCGGTCTGACTGTAGGGTCTTCTGTAATCACGAGGCGGTTCAGAATTGCCGCTTGGGATTCCCGAAAATCACAAATCTGCCCAAGTAGAGTCAGGAATCCGCCACTATTCCATGTTGCGACTGACCCGCACGACTTGCTTCAATGTATTGGTTTTCTGACCAACGGTTACGGAGATAGCTTCAGAGAGGCGAATTTTGAGGCTGGCGCTCTGGTTCTTGTCGATCTGGATCAAATAGGCTCCAGGCTGGACCTGCTCAAAGAAGAAAGTGCCGTCGCCTTCGGTCCGGGCCCGCGCAAGCGCCTTGCCATCGTGATCAATCAACTCGAGACGCAGGCCCGATACCGCTTGGCCGATGCCTTCGTCCTCGCTGAAATAGGCAGTCCCTTCGATATCGCTCAATTCCTGCAAAGCATAATCGGTGACATGAACCCGCCCAGCTCGAGGCACCACTTCAACACCCTCCCTGACAGGCGCCAAGGAAATATCGGGAAGTGACTCCCGGTCGGCCACCAGATTTGCCCGATTGCCGTCGCCAAGCCGGCCGAGGAAGACGATGCCTTCCCGGTCACTAATGCCACGTGCGGAACCGACCGAGAATTCAACATCGGGGAGCACCCGTTCGCCTGCATCGAAGTGGCTGTTACCGTTGCTGTCCTGGAAGGCCCTGGCGGCCACAGCGCCCCCTGATGCGAGCCCCGATTCAGCAAAGAATAAACGTCTATTCAAGGGATTGCGTCCAAAACTGACGCCAAGACGCAGAGCGGCGCTGTAAACACCTGTAGGAACAGCGTAGCTTCCCTGAAGTCCAAGTTCGAACTTGCGAAATCGGCGAACCGCGGAAAGGCCGAGTTGGGTCATGGAATCGGCCAGCGTGTGACCAATTGATGCCCGTACCAGCGTCCGCTCATCGAGAGCATAATCCGCATCCAGCGATGCTCCGCGCAGCTGCAACCTGGGCATAACACCGTAATCGACTGAAGCACGCAATTGCAGACGCGAGCCTCGCAGCGTCGCAAGGTCGAAGATTCCGGTCAGCTTCGCGGGTGACGCCAATCCCTGTGCGGAAGTACTGGCATAGTTCAGCGTGTTCGACAGCATCAGCCCGGAGATTGGCAGCGACCCGCGCAACGTCGCATCGGTCTGCTTGTGTCCGTCGGCGAATTGGACACGGCGAAATTGTCCGTTCAGCTGCAGCACCAAGGGGCTGTCACGCCCCCCGAGTTGGAGCCCCCTATTGAGGTTCAGTTCGGTGGCGCGGCGCAATGGGTCGCTGGACAGCGAGCGCACCTCATCGGCAAACCCGCCGAAATATTCTCCGTGTGTGAGCGTATAGCTGAAGCCAAAGAGCTCCCCGCCCAGGCCCAGTTGCGCCGCCTTGCCGCCCTGACTCTGATAGCCGAGGTCGAGTTTGAGCGCGGTCCCGAAAATGCCGGTGCGTAGCCCTGCGGTAGCAAGCCAGCGATTTCTGGAACCGCTTTCATACCAGGCACCGCCCAGCGAGCCGGTCAGCTGCCCGGTTACGCCGTATTCCAGCAGGGCAGAACCGCGCCATGAACCATAGCCCAGTCCCGGGCTGAAATCGGGCGGGCGCACGTTGAAGACATTCACGTCTTTCTGTGCCGCACCGACAGAATAGATGAATTCGCCCTTACTCAACCGGCCATCGCCGACGCTGAACTGGCGCACGTCTTCGTAGCGCTGTCCTTGCGGACCGAAGAAAACCAGCCGGAAGACGTTGAGACCATAATCGACGGTAGTTTTGAGGAACTGGTACTGCCCGTTGACCGGACTGCGGGTGGACCCGATCAGGATATTGTTGCGATAGAGTTCGACTTCGTAGCCATCGGGCAATTCGCCACGCAGGTCGATGGAATCGAACACCGAAGCGCGTTCGAGCGGCGCGTTGGAAACGTAGGCTCCCCTGCCGCTGACGCCCCGCAAGCCGAGCGGCAGCGCCGTGGTGATCACGTCACCGAGCTGAAATTCGGTTGCCTTGAGCGGTCCGAGCAACTCGCCATCGGGATCGCGGCGCCCCAGTTCGATGCGAGCGCCGGTCAGTCCGTCGCGCGATGTCGCGCTGGCGAATGCTCTTGCCGTCATGAAGGCAAAATCTCCGGCAAGGCGCACGTCGCCCTCGGTTCGGGTTCCTTGGGTGCTGTCGGAAACTCCGCGCAACTCCACATCCGCCATCGGAAATGACAATGCCTGATAGGGGGTTTGTTCGCGCGGCCAGCGCTTGGCCAGACGCCCGCCTCCCCCGGCCAGACGTGCCCGCTCCTCATCACGCGCGATGCGCTCCTCGAAGGGAAATGGAACTGTGGTCTTCACCATCACAGTCTGCGCCCTCAGATCGACCGTCAGCGTCAAAGGAAACAGTTCGGCAAAGCGCTCGGCACGCAAATAGAGCTCTCCCTCGAATGCCGCTGCGTCGCTCTTGAGGAGCGCAAGCTCCTTGCCATTGATCACCAGCGCCCCCTGCCGCAGGTTGATCGACAGGGTCTGCTTTTCGTCGAGGAACCAGCCGCTGGCGTAATGCCCGTCGTCGCTGACCGGGATGGCGAGATCAAGAAAACGGGCGATTGCGCCTAGCGGCAGATAGACCGCCGCGCGCGTTCCATAGGCCGTTATGGTGTCGGCAAGCTCCCCACGCGACGTCTGCAGCTGGAGAATCAGCTCATCATCGACCGCGAAGTTCGGTGCCGGATCGCCGGGCATACGGGGCGACGTGTTTGTAAGACTGGTACGCGGCGGCGCTGCCGAGGAGTTCCCAGGCATGTTCGCGCGGGGCGGAGCGCCGGAGAGGGGGATCGCTGCAATTGACCTGGATGCAGCGAGTTTGGTCGCGCCATCCGGGACGGTCGCGGGAAAACCGAAGCTGGGGCTGGGCATTTCACCAAAGCGGGTCGAGACGGCAGCGGTTTCAGCATGGGCGAGCCTGACCGGCTCACGAAGAGGCGCAGGCGCAAGAGGGGTGCCACCGAATGCAGGTGCAGGAAACCGGGACGCCGCTAGTTCCCCGCTTCCGGGTCCAGCTAGCAATCCAGACGGCGTTTCTGGCCTTTTAGCGGAAGCCTGCGGAAAGCTTGCCGAGGATGCCGGGACACTGGCAGTCGGTGAGTTGACCACGGCAGGCCGGGCAATGTTGCGCGAGCGCCTGGGCATGTGTGGCGCCGTGTCGACCGCGCCAAATTCGGGCTTGGGCAGCGCAGAGCCCGGCTGAGCCAGGACGACCCTGGCCGGGGCAGCAAGCGATTCTGGCGGAACCGCGACGGCAACTTCGGACTGCGGCGGCTCAGTCGGCCCCGTGAAAACAGGTGGCTGCGACACGGCGGGCGAAATTGTTGTTTCAACCACTGTCAGTGCAGGCCAGGAAAGCGCAGTTGACGAAGGCTTCTGGTCACCTTCTTCAGCAGCTTCCATCCTCTCCGGCATTGCTGCTTCAACCGCTATTGCACCAAACGCAGGCTGCGGCATTTCGGCGAACCGCGAAGCTGGTTCAGCCGACAGACTATCCAGGCCGGGTTCTCCCGCTGCCGCCAGACCGGGCTCCTGCCCGCCCGCGGGCGCCGGATCTTGCCCGACGGTCACGCCCCTGATCGCAGCTCCGGAGTCGGAGTCTGGAGGTATCGCCTGTGTGACTGGCGGCAGCCCGGCAACTGCTTGGGTGACGGCTTGCGCAGGTGCCCTCGGCACATCACTCTCGGGGGACATTTCGCTTGCCGATGCTGGCGCAATCTCTGCAATCATCGGCGGCGGCGTTGCCTCAACCTGGCGATCAGGCAACTGTGACAGACCGGATGGTGTCCTCGAAGCGGCTTGCGCTACAGGTAACGCCTGCTCCACGGGAATAGTCTCCCCAAGCGCTGCACGGGCATTCGCCTGAGTAACCTCGCGATCTTTGACTTGACCGGATCGCGCGGATTTATGCCCCGCGTTGTGCCCCTCCAGCATGGCAAGGTCGCTCGATCCGGTCGTGTGCGCTGCTGGACTGCGCGCCATGCTTGCGTTTTGGTCCGGATGCGACTGACCAAAGATGGGATCGGGCATCTCGGCGGTCGCCCGATGATCGCGCGCGGCCCCGGTTTTATCAGCCTTGTTCGACGAGGGACTTTCGCCGGGCGCGAACACGTCACCCTTGAGCAGCAGGGTTGCACCAATAATGGCCGTGCCCAGCCTGGGCAGACCCGTGGCACCTCCCACTCTGCCCGGTTTCACGGCACGATGAAGTTCTGCGTCGCGAGGACTTTGCCGGGTGCAAAATCATCGTCCGTGTAAGTTACGGTAAGTCTGGCGCCGCGTGCGATCAGGCGGGGGTCCAAAGCCGGATCGAGCGGGATATGCACCAATCGCTGGCCGACCTCGGGATAAACGCCAACCCCCTTGATTTCGGTCACCTTGGATTTCGAGCCCGTGACGGTGACTGTCAGATCGCCAAAGGCCGAACGGGTGCCTTCGCGGGTGATCGTCAACCTTATCGCGCGATCACCGCCGGGCTCCGCAGTGATTGCCAGGTCGCGCAAACCCGCCGTCATTGTGGTCTCGCCGACGCGCAGGATGACGGGGATGGAAATGCCGAAGCGCGGGACGATCATGACTCCGACTGAATTGGGGTTATTGGTCCCGGCTGCCTGCTCGATGCTAAAGCCATTGACGCTGTTTGGAACTGCAACAGCCGAGAAATGCGTGCGGTATTCACCCGGCGGGAGATCGGGCGCAGCCCGCGCCATGATGCGGATCGTCTGTGAATCATGGCTTGCCAGCGTCACCCGGCGCGGCGACCAGCGCAACATCGAACTTGCTGGCCGCACCCGGGCCTTGGCCGCCGGATCGGTTACCGATGCGAGATCGACCAGCTGACCTTCCTCGGTCATCATCATGTCCGTGAGCGTAATGTCATAGTCGCTCTGGGCCGCTGCCCGGTTGAACAGACCAACGCTTGCCACCCGCTGCTTCTGGTCGATGACCACGCGCTTTGGAAAAACATTAACATCGCCCATTCCGCCAACCGCACCGGCGGGCAGTTCGGCGGAGGGCGGCGATGTGGCAACCGGCGCGTTCGTGTTGGATTGTGCCTGTGCCGCCTGGGTGAGGCATGCCAACAGCAATAATGACGCTGCGCCGCAGACGTGGCGGGGAACGGCAAAAGACGCCATCATCCGCCGAAACCAAAATCGCATAGACAAAACTTCGATCCCGATTTGTCAGTCACTGGGGCGATCTATGTATTGTCCCCTAGCGAGTGGCAATGTCGGGCTATTGGAAAGCCACAGTTATTGTGTAGGTGCCCGTGTAGTTTCCAATCGCCTGATTTGCCGCGACATTGAGCCTGGCCCCGACCAGAAGCAGGGCATGGCCGGTGGCATCGAGCTTGATTTTGCCTCCGCCATTGGTGTTGGCGGTAAAGTTGTTGACTGTCATCGTCTGCACACCGTTGGAAATGATGATCGATGTGGGCAGCGTGGTGGTGGTTTGCCGGTTCGCCGAGCCGGTCAGTTCGAACGCGCCTGCGCCGCGCCCCAGACCGGCCTGGAGTATTCCGATGCCTGCGGCTGTAACGCCGCCGGCTGGTGTGATGGTCACTGCACCATTTCTGGCGACCGCGATCGTCAGCGTTCCTGCAGCCGTCGGCCGGATGATCTGGCCAAACCGCAGGATGTCGATCGGTACGATTGCACCAGGCACCACGACGTTGGCTTGCGAAAATCCGCTTGCCTGCGCCGGAGCCGCATGAACCCTCGTGGGCATGGAGATAGCCGCCGCTGCCGCCAGCAGGAATGTTACTGATCGGCTCATGGTGGCGCTATGTGTCATGGGGCCCGGTTGCTGCTGCATGTGCTGCAACCGGGCCGCCAATGGCTAAGCTTCTGGCTTTACTGGTACACAACCGTGGCGGTATAGCTGCCGGTATAGGTGCCGGTGGCCTGACCCGAAGTCACGGTCAGCGAGCCGCCAACCCGGAAGTTTGCCGGCGAACCGCCAATCGAGCCGGTCGCAGGTGCCGAGGTCGTGAAAGCCATCGTGACACTGCCGTTCGAGACAGTGCCGCCAGTGGTGCTGATGTTGAACGTGCGACCGCTTTCGCCGGTCACGTCGAATGAGTCGGCGGCATTGGTGTTGCCCGAAACGAACAGGACGCCGCCACCAGCGCTGCCGACACCGCCCTGGCTCACGGAAACGCTACCGCCTGTGCCGGCATCGAACGTGCCGAAATCCAGGCTCGCGCCAGAAGTGTGTGTGATGGCGATCGGCGTGACAATGGTCGCGGTAGCCGAACCGGTAGCTGTGGCAGCGTGTGCTGCGCCTGACGAAAGAGCCACCAGCGCGGCGGCGAGAACGATCTTCTTCATGAATGGATACCCCTAATCAGTTGGCTCCGGAACGCCCGAACCCCTATGAACTAGCGCTGGAATTGACCGGTCCCGACAAGCCGCAACCGATGCGCAAATGTTCAACTAGCGAAAAGAGGTAAATGGAAGGTTAGGGATAATACATACCTGTCTGGGAGGACGGCGGCGCGGGGCCGGATGTTCAGTTGTAGGTGATGATTACTTGCACACTCACCCGGTAGCGGGCCGGTGGCAGCGCTGCAGGAACCATAAGCGTGCCGCCAAGCTCGAACCAGTCCTGACCCGTCGCATCAAGCCGTCCGGCAGGACCAGCTTCCGGCCGGCTTGCCGAGCGAAAGCGCAAGGCTTCGATCCACACTGCCGGAGGACCAGCCTGAGCTTCGCTGCCCGTCTCTGGCGCGGTGACCTTGCCCGATACTGCGACGCGCTCTGGCGCGGCGATCACGTAGCTGCGGCCTGCCTCGCCGCTGACTTCGAAACGCGCTGCGTGTGGCGCTGGGCAATCCATTCCCTCCACGCAACCGCGTCGGGCACTGCCACTGTAGACCGCAAGGCCTGCACCGGGTGTGAGCACCACAGCGCCCGCAGAGGCGACATTGGCTGCAACCATGCCAAAATCCAGATCGGCGATTTGCCTTACGGCAACCGGGGTGACGATGTTTGCGGTCGCGGCACCGGTCGCACTTGCGCCGGTCGTACCGGCCCATAGGGGAAGAGGCAGGACCACCAGGCACGAAAGGACGATTGCGGACGTTGTTCTCACAACTTTTCCGACGAAATGAGATTGGCGATGATCGGCAAGGCAATGGACAATACCCCGCCGCCGCTGGACCGGGTGACATCGAGCCTAGCGCCGATCCGGAATGTTTTGGAACAGGTCCTTGCTGCGCAATTGGCAATCGTGACGCTATAGGCCCGGCCCGGCACAAGGACGCCAGCACCGGCCAGGTCGCTGTCAAAAGTGGAAAGCGCTCCCCTCAACCCCGACTGGTTGACGGGCGAAACGCCGGCCAGGATCACCTCAAATATAACGTTGATCGGCTTATGGTTGTTGTTGCCGCGATCGTAGGTCACGGTGAATTGCGCCGGACCGACCGCTGCATTGCCAACTGGATAGATCGAATCGCTAGTCACCGTCCCGTTCGCGCTAACGCGCCGTGAGCCTTGGGAAACAACGATAAAGGCGCCAAAGCGCAACTGTGCATCGGCGGTAACAGTCAAACCTTCGGGAGCAGCAGCTGCAGGATCTGCCTGTGCAAGAACCGCAGTGATCATGATCGGCATGGCGACACGCCGCCACAGCCGAACCAATCGCGAAACAGGCGCCTTCGGCTCCACGGCTATGCCAAAGCTCCTCTGCCTGGACGCGGCATTGCGTCAGGAGGCGAAACTATCGCGCTTGTCCGTGCAGGTCGCAATTGCCGCAGGATTGCTTTTCCGCAGAAACCGCAAGTTTTCTGCCGGAATCGCGCATACTGCAAGAACTGCCACGTCTATTGTTTCAATTCGAAACCGATGGTTTGGCAAATCTGAAAGAAAAATGTTTTCTCTCGCACTTTGCCGTTCGATTGCGACCTTGGCTAAGCCACTCCTTATTGTGGATTGCTTCTGGACCCTCAGATATGCGCTAGAAAATTTCGATTTCAGCCAATTTGATACTCAAATGATATGCCTAAGCCGATATAGCATGGTTCGCGGCGACATAGCCCCAGACGAACGACGGGCCGACGCTGGACCCTGCTCCTGCATAGGCGCGGCCCATGACCGATGCAGTCGAGATGCCGGTGGCGTAGAGCCCGGCGATCACCGAACCGTCTTCGCGCAGCACGCGGGCATTGGCATCGGTAACCACGCCGCCGTAGGTGCCGACATCGCCGGGGACGACCTCGACTGCATAGAACGGCCCCTCGCTGATCGCGCCGAGCGAGGCATTCTTTGCGTGATAGACATCGCCCAGCCAGCGGTCATAGGCGCGTTCGCCGCGATGGAAATCGTCGTCGCAGTTATTCTCCGCAAAGCTGTTGAAGCGCTCTACTGTGCCGCGCAAGGTGGCTGGGTCGATGTTGAGCAGTCCCGCCAGCTCCGCGATCGTGTCAGCCTTCTTCAGGAAGCCTGAATCATACCACGCCTGAGGCTTTTTCGCGCCTGGCAGCGGCGTGATCAGCGCATAGTTCTTCATGAACTGGCTATCCATGATAGCCCAGCTGGGCACGGCAGGAACCGTCTTGTTGCGCGCCAGCATGCCCTGGCAATAGGCCATGTAGGAGCCGCTTTCGTTCATATAACGCAGTCCCGATTGATCGACGAGGATGGCATGGGGAGCAGCGGTGACGCCCTGCACAACAGGCTTGACTGGCTGGTCTTCCATGCCCGGCGGGATCGACATCTGGTTGCCGACCATCTCCTCCATCTGGGCAATGGCCGCGCCATGGCGCATCATTTCCAGGATCATCTCGCCGGTGTCACCCTCAGCGGTGTTGGTCCACTGCGCGCTGGTACCCGGCTGATATTCGTCGCGCATTTTCTGGTTGTGAGCAAAGCCGCCAGCATTGACCAGCACGCCGAGCCCGCTGCCAAAGCGGCGGGGCTGGCCATCGATCATGGCGACAACGCCAGTGACCTTGCCGCTCTCGACAATCAGTTCCCTGACCTCCGCATCTGTGCGGAATTCCACCCCGGCCTTCAGAGCTGCCTGGAACATCTGCCCCTGCAAGGCCGCGCCCGCGGTGACAAAGTGCTTGCCGATGAGCTTGGCGATGATCGTGCGCATCACGAAGCGCACAGCGATGCGTCTGGCTTCCCAGCTCTTCTTGATGAAGCGCAGCTTGAGCATCTCATCGAGCGTGCTCATCATCGGGATGAAATTGGGCCGCAGCTTGGCTTTCA
>JANPPM010000293.1:0-3713 GCA_031428495.1 Novosphingobium sp. | reverse complement strand
GGGGGGCAGTTGCAATGATCGCACACCTCCCGTCGCCCCGGCGCCGGCCGGGGCCTATCTACGGCCTGGACAGGGGGGTGGGCGCGCTTGGCGGGGCCCCGGTCGGCCCTGGGGCGACGGGAGTGTGGGTTTTCATGTCGGGTTCTGAAACCCGCCTCGCACAGATTGCCGGCCGCTTCGCCGAGCTTGAAGCGCGCCTTGCCTCGGGCACGCTCGAAGGCAAGGACTTCGCCGCCGCCAGCCGCGACTATTCAGAGCTGGAACCCGTCGCAAAGGCTGCCGCTGAAGTCGCCGCGATGCGCAGTGAAATGGCCGAGCTTGAGGCCATGCTCGCCGATCCTGAAATGCGCGCCATGGCCGAGGAGGAAGTCCAGCGCCTCAAAAACACACTCCCCGAGGCCGAACATCGCCTCGCCGTCACCATGCTGCCGCGTGACAGCGCCGATTCCCGCCCGGCCATGCTCGAAATACGCGGCGGCACCGGCGGGGACGAGGCCGCGCTGTTCGCCGCTGATCTTTACCGCATGTACGAAAAATACGCCGCCGAGCAGGGCTGGAAGATCGAACTGATCAGCGCCAATGTATCGGACATCGGCGGCTTCAAGGAAGTTGTTGCCAACATCCAGGGCACCGGCGTCTTTGCCAAATTGAAGTTCGAAAGTGGTGTCCACCGGGTGCAGCGCGTGCCGGTCACCGAGAGCGGCGGGCGCATCCACACCTCCGCCGCCACCGTCGCCGTGCTGCCCGAACCCGAAGAAGTCGATGTCGAAATCGCCGACAATGACCTCAAGATCGACATCTACCGTGCCAGCGGCGCAGGCGGCCAGCATGTCAACACCACCGACAGCGCGGTGCGGCTCACCCACCTGCCCACCGGCCTCGTGGTGATCCAGCAGGACCAGCGCAGCCAGCACAAGAACAAGGCCAAGGCGATGCAGGTGCTGCGCACGCGGCTCTATGACCTCAAGCGCGCCGAGGCGCAGGGCGATGAGGCCGAGGCACGCAAGGCAATGGTCGGATCGGGCGACCGCAGCGAACGCATCCGCACCTACAATTTCCCGCAAGGCCGCGTCACCGATCACCGGATCAACCTGACCTTGCACCGGTTGCCCGAAATCCTCGAGGGGCCAGGGCTGGGCGAGCTGATCGATGCATTGATTGCCGAGGATCAGGCCAAGCGGCTGTCGGCCTTGGGGGAATGAAGGCTGCCAAGGTCATTCGTGAAGCTTCCGAAACCCTCGCCAAGACCAGCGACACCCCCCGCCTTGATGCCGAACTGCTGATGGCGCACGCGCTAGGCGTATCGCGCTCCGACCTGCTTTTGCGCCATCTGCCTGACCCCGCGCCGCCAAGCTTTCCCGACCTCCTCGCTCGCCGCATGGCCCATGAACCAGTCGCTTACATCCTTGGCCATCAACCGTTCTTCGGGCTGGACCTGATCGTCACTCCCGATGTCCTGATCCCGCGCGGTGACAGCGAGGTTCTGATTGAAACAGCTCTCACCCAGCGGCCAGACGCACGCCACGTCCTCGATTGCGGCACCGGGTCGGGTGCCTTGTTGCTCGCCGTCCTCGCCAATCTGCCACATGCGAGCGGGACCGGCACTGACCGCAGTATCGCCGCACTGGCCGTCGCTGCCGCCAATGCCGCGCGCCACGGCCTCTCAGAGCGCGCGCGCATGGTCCATGCCGACTGGGACCAACCGGGCTGGACGCGGGATATTGGCGCACCTTTCGATCTGATCCTCGCCAATCCGCCCTATGTTGAAGACCATGCCCAGCTTGCCCGCTCTGTGTGCGAGCATGAGCCCGCAGGCGCGCTTTTTGCCGGGGCGCAAGGCCTCGATGCTTACCATGTCCTGATCCCCCAAATGCCCGCGCTGCTTGCCCCCCAAGGCATGGCGCTGGTCGAAATCGGAGCGAGCCAGGCCGAGGCGGTAACAGCCATTGCGCACGCCGCTGGCTTCATCGTCAGGCTCTACCGCGACCTTGCCCAGCGCCCCCGCGTGCTCGAACTTGTCCACAGCGCTTAAAATTCCGCTTGGCATCCATCAGTATATTGCGTAACCGCGAAGACAGGCCAGCCGATGGATGCACGCTTCCCCTCGGGCCGGTCTAACTCCAGCATCTGCAAGCGATCATGGCGATAGCGTCATAAACGAAGCGCAGATACCGGAACCACGGTTACCCACAATGGGCCGTGGCGAACACCATGTGACATGCCGGCACGCCCTAAGGGCAGGCGGCGGGTCAGGGGTCTAAGGAATAATACCCTTGAATAACAATAATCGTGGTAGCAACAACAACAGTAACAACAATCGCCGTCGCGGTCGTGGTAACAACAACAATCGCCAGCAAGGTGGCGGCGGCCAGCAGCTTAACCGCGTTGACAGCCGTGCGCGCGGCAACGCGCCGCAGATGCTGGAAAAATACCGCAAGCTGGCGCATGACGCACACTTGAATGGTGACCGGGTGCAGGAAGAATCGTTCCTGCAATATGCCGATCACTATTTCCGGGTCATCGCTGACCAGCGCCAACGCCAGGAAGACCAGCGCGCACCCCGCCAGCCGGGTGACCGGTGGCAGGAAGGTGCCGAAGGCGAGCGCGAGGAAAACGAAGACGGCGGCGAGTACGGCAACGAGTCCGAATACCAGCCCTATGAGCGGCAGAGCTATACACGCACGGACAATCGCCAGGATGCGCGGCCAGACAGCCGCAGCGACCGCGAGGAACGCCCGCGTACTGAGCGCGACGAGCGCCCCCGCGAAGACCGGCCCCGCACCGAACGCGCCGAACGTCCCCGAGAGGACCGGCCACGTGAGGATCGGCCGCGTGAGGACCGCCCACGCAATACCCGCCCGCGCGAAGTGCCTGTTGCGGACAGCGCCGATGTCGAACAAGTGGCCGAAGCGCTCGAGGCACCGGTCACCGCTTACGAACCACCTGAAAATCCCTTTGTTCGCGGCAGCCGCGGCCTGCGTCCGCGCCGTGCACCGCGCGACACACAGGACGATGGCGACGAAGCCCGTGAGGACGCCGCGGAGCCCCGCGGTCTGGATCCCGCGATCCTGCCGCCGCCGATCTCTGCCTCGCGTAATGACAGCGACAGCGACGACAGCCCTGCGGTGTCAGCCGAAGCTGAAGAGGCTCCCGCCCCGCGCCGCCGCACCCGCCGCCCGCGCGTGGTGGAAAGCGACGCTGGCACGGAAGAAGCGCTAAAAGAGGCGAGCTGAGAATATCTCCACCCGCGCATCCTGAGCTTGGCGAAGGAGGGAGGGGAACACGCGGCGCTTGACTTTGGAGCCCGACTCCCGCAGTTGCGCGCCCTGACCGATGGGTTCTGCCCGCCGGTCATCCGTCCGAGACAGTTGGTGCATGCCATTTGGGCAGGCTTAATTTCCAGCCTAGACGGGGACAGAGATATTCTGGTCCACGCTCCTTTGTTGAGTGCGGCCCTCAAGCGACCCCTGGCTATCTGGGTTAGCTGCTCCTTCCCCATCGCACGGACTCGCCCGTCCCCGCACCTCGCGGAGGCGGACAACGTAGCCGGTCGCGCGGGGGTTCGCTCCCAAGCGGCTAATGTGAAGGAGTAAGCATGGATCGTTCGCAGAAAGCCGATACGGTCGCAGCTCTGAACGCAACCTTCAGCGAGGTCGGCGTGGTGGTGATCACCCGCAATCTCGGCATGACCGTGGCCCAGTCCACGGCCCTGC
>JANPPM010000292.1:0-2226 GCA_031428495.1 Novosphingobium sp. | reverse complement strand
TCGTCGGCGCAGAGCAGTGCGTCGGTCATCATTGGCCTTTCGACTTGGCGAAAAGTTCTGCCATGCGCTTTGCGAAGTCGGGGCGATTGGCGCAGCGCAAATGGCGCGCGGTTTCGATGGCGATATAGTCGCTCAGGGGCAGTGTTTCTGCTGAAACCACATTGGCCTTCATCATGGCCAGCGCCAGCGGATCGCGGTCGCACAATTGTTGCGCCAGCCGGATCGCCTCTTCATGCAGACTTTCGCGGGGAAATAGCCGCGTGGCAAAGCCCAGCCGCAGAGCATCTTCGCCAGTCAGCTTGCCGGGAAAGAACAGCATTTCGCGGGCCTGCGCGCCGCCCAGTATCCGGTTCAGCGACCAGATCAGCGCCATATCGCCCGAGGCGCCGACATTGAGGAAGGCCGTGGCAAAACGGGCCTCAAAGCTGGCGAAACGCAAGTCGCAGGCCGCCGCCCAGCCCATGCCTGCGCCTGCACAGCCGCCGTCGATCGCGGCGATAGTTACTTGCGGCATGGTGTTGAGGAAGAGAGATGCGTCATAGATCGGAGCCTGATCGTCGAAGCCCGACGGGCGCTGGGTCGGCTCTTCACTCTCGCTGGTCCCCGCCATGTCGGCGCCGACGCAGAAATCATTGCCGGCGCCGCGCAGGATCACGACCCGCGCGTCGCTCGCGGCAATTTCCTGCAAGGCATCGTAAAGCCCCACGCACAGGCCGAGCGTGACGCCGTTGCGCCGCTCGGGCCGGTTGAGCGTGACAATTGCGAGCGCACCCTGCCGCTCGGTTAACACCGCTGCCATTCCCGCTATCCTCCGGTCATCCTCCCGAGTGTGGTGCAGGCAATCATTGGACGGGTCAAGCGGCCCATCCGCTTGCCCGCTCTGGTGAAAGCGTTATGGGCTTGGCACAACGAACGTCTTGAGAGGATTGCCATGAAAGTGCTTGCCGGAGCCTCCAGCGCTGCCGCGCGTGATGCCGAGATCAACGGTTCGCCGCCGAAGATTGCGCCGCTGACCGAGAGCGAACTCAGCTTCGATGCGCTGGAATACTGCCGCAATCTGCGCGCGGCGATGGGCATCCCGGAAAATGGTCAGATCCCTGAGGTTACCGCCACCATGCTGCGCCACCCTGCGCTCAACGAAGCGCAGTCACAAATCGGGATTATGCTGGCGAGCCACGGCACACTGGACCCGCGCGAACGCGAACTCGCGGTGCTTCGCCAGGCCTGGGTGACCGGCGCACCCTTTGAATGGGGCGAGCATGTCGATGTTGGCAAGCGCTGCGGCCTGCTGCCCGATGAGATTGAGCGCATTACACAGGGCGCGGATGCGCCGGGCTGGAGCCGCCACGATGCGGCGATCCTGCGCGCTGTCGATGAAATGCTGAGCGCATACCGGATTTCCGATGCCACCTGGGACGTGCTGGCCGAAAGCTGGAACGATCAACAGTTGCTCGAGTTTCCGATTCTGGTCGGGGTCTATGCAGCGACCGCGATGCAGCAAAATTCGTTCGGCGTGCGGCTTCGCGCCAGCAACCCCGGCCTTTCGCACCGCTAGGAGCAGTTTCTATGCCACATACCAACGGTTACGATGCGGCGACGCGCCATGCGCAGGTGGTGGGTTCTGGCCCCCGCATCGAAGCGATAGCGGATAGCGAAATGAGCAGCGAGGCACGGGCGATTGTCGATGCGGTGCGCGCGTCCGCCGGGGCAGGACCAGCCAGCGAAGTGCCCGACTACATGCGCACCCTGTCCAAGCATCCCGCGCTGTTTCGCAGCCAGATGGAGACCGGCACGGTGTTTTTCAAAGGCCTGATCAGTCCGCGTGAGCGCGAACTGGCCGTGCTGCGGATCGGCTGGCTGGCGGGCGCGCCTTACGAGTGGGGCGAGCATGTGAAGATCAGCCAGCGCTATGGGGTCACACCAGAGGAGATCGAGCGCGCAATCATTGGCTCGGCTGCACCGGGCTGGAGCGAGCATGATCAGGCGATCCTGCGCGGCGTCGAGGAATTGATCGGTGACTTTGCCCTGTCTCAGACAACCTGGGATGTGCTGGCCAAAAGCTGGGACGAGGCGCAGATGATCGAATTTCCAGCGATGGTCGGGCAATATGTCGCGATTGCCTTTATCCAGAATTCGATCCGCAGCCGCCTCGCGCCTGAAAATACTGGTCTTTCCCTGCGCTGACAGGCAGGTTGTAACCGTTCCGCCGCTTTGCGCGAATAGGGG
>JANPPM010000291.1:0-11624 GCA_031428495.1 Novosphingobium sp. | reverse complement strand
GGCGACCAGTTCCACCGACGGCTCCAGCCAAGGCGCCGTGGTGCCCGGCAGTCAGGCCGATTTCGTCCAGTTCGCGCGCGGACAGGATACGGTCTATTTCGATACCGACCGCTATAATATCGACAGCGAGGACGCCGCCGCTCTCGCCACGCAGGCCCAGTGGCTAATGCGCTATCCCGCCAAACCCGCGACGATCGAAGGCCACTGCGATGAGCGCGGCACCCGCGAATATAATCTCGCGCTGGGTGAACGCCGCGCCAATGCGGCGAAGACCTATCTGGTAACGCTGGGCGTCGATGCCGCCCGGCTGACCACAGTCAGTTATGGCAAGGAACGCCCGGCGGCTCTGGGTTCGGATGAAGCAAGCTGGTCCAAAAACCGCCGCGCCGTGACGGTAACAATCGACTGAGCGATCAGCGCGGCAGCAGTGCCTGCACCTGCGGGAGGAATGCCGGCGCCGATATCTGCGCGGATACGACAGCCTGTTGGCCGTTGCCGAGCTGCAAGGCATCGCCTCCAAACAGGACATAGCTGGCCATCAGCAGCACTGAAAGTGCAGAAGAAACTGCCAGCCTGTCGCTCATCATCGTCCTCATATTACTTAGCTTGTTGAATATAAGCATTGATATATCTTTCCGCAATGCAGCATTTAGCGCCAATCGATTAATCTTCGATGAAAATTCGATTGGGCCCGTTGCACACTTGCGCAGCACCCACGCTGCTGCCAATCGTCTAACGTATGGCCAGAAGTCGCGGATCACTTGACTGGGGTTTCCCCCGCTGGCGCGGCTATGGCAGCGGCAGCGAGGCGGCATCGGTGCGCCTGTGCGACCGCGTCGGCTGTAATGAACGCGGTGATTGTCCAGCGCCCAAATCGCCCAACAGCCCCGAACGCTGGTATTTTTGCCAGCGCCACGCCGCTGAATATAATTCTGGTTGGGACTATTTCGCCGGGCTGACCGCCGAAGAAGCCGCCGCGCGCGAGAGCGACGAGACCCGCGACAATGCCGGATACCGTGAGGCCGCACACTACGGCTGGTCGGGCTCAGGCGACGGCACCCGCAGCCGCGACGAAGTCCGCGCGCTCGACCTGCTCGACCTGACTCCGGACGCCGATTTCGACGCGGTCAAAAAGGCGTGGCGGTCAAAGGCCAAAGAGGTCCATCCAGACGTCCGCCCCGGCGATGCGGACGCCGCCAAGGCATTTCAGGCACTGCAACTGGCCTATGAAGTGCTGCGCGCCGCCGAAGAACGGCGCGCCTGGGGCGGTTAAACCGCGTTGCCCAAATTTTAAGCGCAATCGGCTAGGTCACGGCGACAATGCCCAAACTGCTGAAACTCTATCTGATCCTGACCGGCATTCCGGCGCTGCTGGCACTGGCCATGCCAGACCTTGTGATAATCGGCTTTTTCATGCTGATCATTCCGGGGCTGTTCCTGTCCCTGGCTCCGACCACCTTCCTGTGGGGCTGCATGTACAGCGTGGCTTTCTGGGCGGCGCGCAGCCTGTTCCGCCCAAAGCTGGCCGCAGTCGTGGCGCTCGCGCTGACTGCCGGGGCGCTGTGGGCCATTCCGCAGCCCTCTCAAATCAAGGCCCGCGCAATACTCGCCCAATACGGGCTGGATGAGGTCAAAGCCGCCGCGCCGATCCGGCTGGCAGGAGACATAAGGCTCGAATCAGCCAGCCCTCGCGGCGACAACGCCAATCGCAAGGCACAGGGGCTGAGGCCCTATGCCTGCGACAACCGCTGCCTTGCGCTGCTGTTCGAACCCGGCGTGCGCAGCGTGACGGTCAACAGTTCGGCGAAACTGACGCATGACCAGATTCGCGGCGGACAGGGCAGCTTGACCCCGTCAGCGCGAACCTATCGCCTGCTGCCCAAGGGCCAGTGCCTCGACGCTGACTACAAGCCCGATCTGGAAAGCCGGACCGGTCAGTTTGGCAAGACAATGGAGGACAACCGCGCGATTGCTGCCGAATGGAATGTCCGCCTGACCAACGAGGTGTGCCTAGATGCGGCAAATCCTATCATGCGCCATGATGTGATGCTGCGCACTGGTCGCTGGCAGCCTCCCGAAGATCAAGGCAGCTACAATACCGACGCATACTATGCCGAGGCGCGGAGCGGCGATGGCAAAGTGTTGATGCGCGGGTTCAACCTGCGCACCCGTGCCCTGTCCGCTCCGTTGTGGATTGAGGGCAGCGGCGGGATGGAGAGTTTTCATTTCGGCTGGGGCCGCAGCCAGTTTCCGCGCGGGGTTTCGGCGGAGTGGGAAGACCCGCAGAAGCGGCTCGACGCGGCGCTCAGCGTTAGGCGCACTGCGGACATGGACCGCGTGCTCGCGGCAACACGTGCTGCATTGCAGGCGGCAGTTGCCGATGCATCACTGAGCAAGGATGCCCCGATTTTCAAGTCGGTGCGCGACTATATGGAGCTGCTTGAGGACGCGGGCAAAACCCCGGCTGACCTCCCTCTGGTCGAGCACCTGATTGCCGATCCCCGGTTAGAGGATTTCGGCGGAGCATGGCTGCTGCCCAAAGTGTTCGATGCAACCGATCTCAAATCGCTGCGCCCGGTTATCGTCGCCAAGCTGGCGGCGCTGCCGATTGAGGCGGACCCGCGCACCAAGACGTTGGGTCAAGTGCTGAAATCATGGCCCGAGGGAGCATTCGCTAATCTTACCGTGGCTGAGCGCACCTTGCTCGGCGATGTTTCGCGCCGCCGCCGGGCGAACGGCCTGATCGAGCGCCTGGCTGACATGGGCCCGGCTGGTGCACCGCTGCTGGCTGAAATTGTTGAAACACATCAGACGACAGCGGCCAACTTGCGCGCGATCATACGCCAGGACCGCGAAAATTCCGCAATCCCGAAGGAGGAGCGCGATCATGGTTATGAAGCGCACAGCAACGCGGCCTCTGCTGCTATCACTGGCCTGTGCCGTCTCGGCCCAGCGGCACGCGGTGAGCTTGGCCGGATGTTGCAGCTTGAACAGCGATCCACGCGCGACGGTTTTTCGGGCCGCGACTGGGACCGAATGATGGTGCGGCTCGGCAAACCGGTGGAACAGGTGCGTAAGCCGAAAAGCCTGTCCGGCACCGAGGCGAATTATCAGCGCAACTTGCGCAATTGGCTTAGCCGCTTCGATCCCGCGCGCAGCTGCGAATGATCAGGCAACCGCATCCGGCTGCTTGTCGCGCCGCAAGGCGAGTAGCATCGTTGCCCCGACAATCACCGAAGTCCCACTGATTATCAGGAACAGGTTGTAATTCCCGGTACGGGTCAAGGTCCAGCTCAGCAAGCCCGCACCCAGCGATGTGGAAAGTGACATGATTGCGGTCAAAAGGCCCATCACAGACGAATAGACATCAAGCCCGAAGCGTTTGGCGACCAGAAAGGCGACAATATCGCCCTCAGCCCCGAACGCAAAGCCGAGGCAGAAAACCGCAAAGGTCAGGATGGACGCTGAATCAAGGCTGGAGGCGATAAGAAAAATGCCGAGGCTGGGTAGGCCGAGGGTTACGAAGGCCACGATATAGGGTTCGAATCTGTCGAGCGCCAATCCGGTTACGAACCGTCCGGTCAACATGCCCACCGAGAGCGCGGTGAACATGACCGATGCTCCCGGACCGCTGACGCCATTGTCGAGCAGCAGCAGCTTCAACTGCACGAGTATCAATGTCGCCGGTAAGTTGCATAGCAGCATCACAACCGCAAGAATCCAGAATGCCGGGCTGCGAAAGATCATTGGATAATCGTCGCGTGCGCGGCGTTTGGGGGCATCCTTACGCGGCTGGCCCGCACCTCTGGGGATCAGCAGGAACACGGTGACGGCGGCCAGTGTCGCAAAAACCGCCAGTGCCCGGTAGGTCGCTTCCCAGCCGTGAGCTTCAACATAATTGTTGAGCACTGGCCCGCCTATCGCACCAAATATCGCCGAACCCGACACGACAATTGCCAGCGCCAGTCCGCGGGACTTGACGAAAAATTCGACCGCCAGCCGGGTATAGACCGTGGCCGTCGTCGTGACGCAAAGCACCGACTGGAACACGAAAATTATCATGTAAGTGGTCAGGCTGCCGCCAAGGATGGTGGCATAGGCCAGATAGGTCAGCGGCAGGGTCAGTTGCCCGATCAGCGCGGTCCAGCGCACGCCCAGGACATCTGCCAACCGGCCGATGAAGGGAAATGCCAGGGTGCTGAACAGGCCCAGAATACCAACAGCGGCGAAATCCGAGCGGGACCAGCCGTTGCCGTCAATCAGGCTGGGGGCGAGCACGCTGGTGATTGTCCCGGCAGTCGACATACCCGTGCCGATGCCGATGGTCGCTGCGAGCAGCGGACGCCAATGGGTGCGAATCTCCGAAAAGTAGCCGCTCATATTCTCTCCCGCTTTATACGGCGGTCATCGGACAGCGGGGCGAGGCGGTCAACCGGCGATTGCGGCCCCCGCTATTTCCGCCCCGATTGCCGCCATTGTCCAGATCACGCCGACAATTAGAAAAGTCCCGGCGATATCCAGCAGCAGACCGGCTTTCAGCACATTGCGCATCGCGATGTGCCCGGTGGCCCAGGCGATGGCATTGGGCCCGGTGCCCGACGGCAGCATGAAGCCCCAGCTGGCGGCAATTGCGGCAGGCAGCGCAAGCAAGATTGGATCGGCCCCGAGCGCTGCGACCAGCGCCGCGACAATCGGCATGATCCCGCTGGCCGCCGCGACATTGCTGGCAAATTCGGTAACCAGTACGACAAAGCCGACCAGCACCAGAGCGGTCACCAGCAGCGGCACTGCCGAAAGCGGCAGCAGGCGCTCGCCCATCCAGTCGGCCAGACCCGACTGGCTCATCCCCATCGCAAGGGCCAGCCCGCCGCCGAACAGCAGCACCACATCCCATGGCGCGCGGTTAGCCTCGTTCCAGCGTAGCATCGGCCTGCCGGTGCCATCGGGCAGAACAAACAGCGTCAGGCCCGCAATCGCGGCAATCGTGCCATCGGTCAGCCCGCCCTTGGGAAATACTGGCTCAAGCAACGGCTGCGCCAGCCATGCCGCAATCGTCAGGACAACGACTGGCACCAGCCGCCGTTCGGAAATCGACCATGCAGCCGCGTGATCAATCGCCGCACGTGCAGCAGCCGGATCAAAGCGGTCTTCGCCAAGCCGCTGCACCCGGGCGATGATCCAGCCCGCGAGCGGGATGGCCAGCGCGACCAGCGGCAGCGCATAAAGGCTCCATTCGGCAAAGCTGATTCGCACGCCCAGTGTCTTGTCGATCAGCCCGGCCGCAATCGCATTGGTCGGCGAGCCAACCATTGTTCCAAGCCCGCCAATCGACGCGGCGAAGGCGATCCCCATCGGCAAGGCCCCGGCGATGCCCGATGTTTCACCCTCTTCGATCCCGCCCGATGCCAGCATGGCCAGCGCCATCGGCATCATGATCAGCGCGGTCGAAGTGTTGGAGATCATCATCGAGAGGATCGCGGTGGCGGTCATGACTGCCAGCAGCAACTGCCAGTTGCTGCCGCCCGCACGGCTCAGGATCGCCAGCGCCAGCCGCCGATGCAGCCCGGTCCGCTCAATCGCCAGCGCCATGAACGCGCCGCCCAGAAACAGGAACATGATCGGCGAATAATAGGCCGCAGCCGCCTTGTTGGCATCGGCTACACCCAGTAACGGCAGGACGATGAACGGCAGGAAGGCGGTGGCATAAAGCGGCAGCGCCTCGGTCATCCACCAAGCAGCCATCCACCAGACCAGCCCGGCAACTGGCCATGCTAGCGGCGGCATCCCAGCAGGCGCAGGCAGGCCCAGCGTCAGCAGAAAGCCCGCGAGTCCGACAATCAGGCCAATGCGCTGCGCTGTCATGCCCCGCCCCTCGGCAAGTGTTACTTCGGCGCGACGACCATCAGCATCTGGCGGCCTTCCATGCGCGGCCAGCTCTCAACCTTGGCAACTTCGGCGATATCGTCCTGCACCCGGCGGAGCAGATCCATGCCCAGTTGCTGGTGCGCCATTTCGCGCCCGCGAAACCGCAGCGTGACCTTGACCTTGTCGCCCTCATCCAGAAACTTGGTGACCGAGCGCATCTTGGTGTCATAGTCATGGTCATCGATGTTCGGACGCATCTTGATCTCCTTGATCTCCTGCGTCTTCTGCGTCTTGCGGGCGAGGTTGGCCTTTTTCTGCGCTTCGTAGCGGAACTTGCCAACGTCGAGGAACTTGCACACGGGCGGATCGGCGTTCGGCGACACCTCGACCAGATCGAGGCCTACCGAGGCCGCCTGTTCGATTGCCTCGTTGGTCAACATAACGCCGATGTTCTCGCCAGTCTCGTCGATCACGCGGACTTTATCGACGGCGATCATCTGATTGAAGCGTGGCCCGCTCTTAACGGGGGGCGCCATCGAGCGCCGGGGTGGGGGTGCTATAGTCTATGCTCCTGAGGCAATTGTTGCTTGCGCGCGTCCTTAGAGCGATTCGCGCGGTGAATGAAAGCGGGAATCGTCACGCAGCCGCGCGCCATAGCGGATATTCCACCAGTTTGCCACCTGCGCAGGCTACGGCATCGATTGCCAGCGCGGGTTGCATGGCTCCGAGAATCTCTGGCGATGCTGCATTCATGCCGCCGGTCAGCGCGCCAAAAGCCGGGAGAATTAGCCGCCGCTCACTGCGCACGGCGCAGGCCCGCGTAATGCGCCTGCCGCGCGCAGCGACCGTCAGTTTGGGGTGAAAATGCCCTGAAAGCTCAGGCAGCAATTCGCCCGCACGCGCGCGGTGGCGCAGGAGCAACCCGCCGACCTCGACCTGCTGGATGCCTTCATCTTCGCCGCCATCGTGATTCCCGCCGATCCATACCCAGTCGAGTGCGCTGGTCAGCGCGGCCAGCATTCCAGCCGCATAGGGCTCAAGCCGCGCCGCGCCGCCCGCATCGTGAAAGTTATCGCCCAGGCAGAAAACGCGCCGCGCGCCGGTTTCGCGCAACGCCCGTGCGAGCCGCTCCAGCGTTTCGCGGCTGTCATAAGGTGGCAGCATCTGGCCGTGCCGGGCAAAGGCGCTGGCTTTTTCGAGATGCAAGTCTGCTACCAGCAGTGCGTTCTCGCGCGGCCAGAACAGCGCGCGGCCCTGCACCAGCAGCATTTCCTGATCATTAAACTCAAAAGATGGGGGGAACGAAAAGCGAACCATGGCTTTCCCTTGCCGCAAGGCCTCTGGCTTGGCAATGGCCTGTCATGACCGATTGGACCCCCAACACCGCCCGCGCCAGCCAATGGCTGACCGGCCTGCGCGACCGGATCTGCGCCGCCTTTGAAGAGATCGAACGCGAGGCGGGGAGCGATGCCGCATTTGCCTATACCCCGTGGCAGCGCGATGCGGTGGAAGGCGGGGGTGATGGCGAAACAGGAGGCGGCACGCGCGGGCTGATCAAGGGCAAGGTGTTCGAAAAGGCCGGGGTAAACGTGTCCACCGTCCACGGCGCGCTGGCTCAAGATTTCGCCGCGAGCGTCAATGGCGCCAGCGCCGAGCAGCCCGCCTTTTCCGCCACCGGGATCAGCCTGGTCGCGCATATGGCCAATCCGCATGTCCCGGCGGTGCACATGAATTTGCGGTTCCTGACCACCACCAAGGCCTGGTTCGGCGGCGGCGCTGACCTCAACCCGCCTCTGCCCTACCCGGAAGATACCGCCGCGTTCCATGACGCACTGCAAGCGGCCTGCGACGCACACGGCGCAGGCTACTACGAACGCTACAAGCAATGGGCCGATGACTATTTCTACATCCCGCACCGCAAATGCCACCGGGGTGTCGGCGGGATATTCTATGACCATCTCGAATGTGCGGATCAGGCCGGATGGGAGGCCAATTTCGCCTTTACCCAAGCGGTGGGCGAGGCATTTCTGTCGGTGTTTCCGATGCTGGTGCGGCGGCGGATGGGCATGGAGTTCACGCCAGAACAAAAACTGCAACAGCTCGAATGGCGGGGGCGCTATGCAGAATTTAATCTGGTCTATGACCGCGGCACCGCCTTCGGCCTCAAGACCGGCGGTAATATCGACGCGATTTTGATGAGCCTGCCGCCTGAGGCGGTGTGGAGTTAGTCTGAGGCAAGGTGCTGGCGGAACCAGTCGGTCAGTTCGTCTTCAGTCAGTTCGCCAGCGGCAAGGGCGAGGACCATTCGGATTGCAGCGTCCGGGGCATAAGCAATCGTCACACCGTTAAGCGCGAGGAACAGTCGCGCCAGAACCCAGGCCGTGCGCTTGTTGCCATCGGCGAAAGGATGATTGCGGGCGACGCCGAAGCCATAGCCCGCCGCCAGTGCGCACAGATCGTCCTCCCCATAAGCCCAGCGATTGCGCGGGCGCGCCAGTGCCGATTCGAGCGCACCGGCATCGCGAACACCACCAATGCCGCCATGTTCGGCAAGCTGCCGGTCGTGAATGGCAAGGGCAATCGCGGTCTCAACCCAGACCGGTTCTGCCCGGTCAGTTTGTGACACGGGAAATGCTCCTATTTCGCCAGAACCCGAAGGATGTCGCGATCTTCACGCATGATCTGCTCCGCCAACTGCATCTTTTCAACGAAAGTAGGGTCAACCGCAGACAACCGCACGCCATCGGGTGCTTCGCTGACAAACAGCGAATCGCCAACACCCGCGCGCAGCCGCGCCAGCAGCTCCTTGGGCAGGACGATCCCGGCGGAATTGCCGATCTTGGTAATTTTGAGCGTCGCGTTCATACGTGCGTTATAACACCATGCCAAAACAGCGTCCAGCGCCTTTATCCTTGCCCTTGCGCCGCGCTATCGCCCATCAAGGCACTATGCTGCGCCAGTACGAACTCGTTGAACGCGTCAAAGCCTATAATCCCGATGCGGATGAGGCGCTGCTCAACCGTGCCTATGTCTATTCGGTGGTCAAGCACGGCACCCAGAAGCGCGCCTCGGGCGATCCCTATTTCAGCCACCCGATCGAGGTCGCCGGGCTAATGACCGATCTCAAACTCGACGAGGAAACGATCGTCACCGCGCTGCTCCACGATACGGTGGAGGATACCTTGGCAACCATCGAGGAAGTCGAGAAGAACTTCGGGCCTGATATCGCCCGGCTGGTCGACGGGGTCACCAAGCTTTCGAAGATCGAAACGCTGACCGAAAACGAGCGCGCGGCGGAAAACCTGCGCAAGTTCTTCCTGGCGATGAGCGAAGACCTGCGGGTGCTGCTGGTCAAGCTGGCTGACCGGCTGCACAACATGCGCACACTGCATTTCATCAAGAGCGCCGATAAGCGCCGCCGCATCGCGCGCGAGACGATGGATATCTACGCCCCGCTCGCCGAGCGCGTGGGCATGTACGAATATATGCGCGAGATGCAGCTGCTGGCCTTCGAACAGATCGAGCCCGAAGCCCACGCCACCATTGCTGCCCGGCTTGCCCAGATCCGAGAGCAGGAGGGCGGACAGGTCGGTTCGATTGCACTCGCGATCAAACAGGCGCTCGCCGAAGCGGGGCTCAAGGTCGAAGTCTGGGGGCGCGAGAAGCACCCTTATTCGATCTGGAAGAAGATGGAGGAGCGGCATGTCTCCTTCGAGCAGATCACCGATATCATGGCCTTCCGGGTGCTGACGGAAACCCCGGCAGACTGTTACCGCGCGCTGGGCATCCTGCACACCACCTGGCAAATGATCCCGGGCCGCTTCAAGGACTATGTCTCGACCCCCAAGGCGAACGGCTATCGCTCGCTGCACACCGCATTGATCTATGAAAATTCGATGCGGATGGAGGTGCAGATCCGCACCCGCGAAATGCACCGCACCAACGAATTCGGGCTGGCCGCGCACTGGGGCTACAAGCAGGGCGAGCGGCCCGATGGGCAAGTCGGCTGGCTGCGCGACCTGATCGAGATCGTCGATGCCAGCCATGACGCTGAGGAACTTCTCGAACATACGCGGCTAGCAATTTATCAGGACCGCATATTCGCGTTCACCCCCAAGGGCGCGCTGCACCAGATGCCCAAGGGCGCGACTTCGGTCGATTTCGCCTATGCAGTGCACACCGACCTAGGCAATTCAGCGGTGGGTGCAAAGATCAACGGGCGGCACATGCCCCTGCGTACCACGCTCACCACCGGCGACGTCGTGGAGATCATCCGCTCCCGCAATTCCAGCCCGCAGCTTTCCTGGCTGGGCTTCGTCGTTACCGGCAAGGCGCGCGCTGCGATCCGCCGTGCGGTGCGCGCAAAGGAGCTTCAGGAAGTCGCCGCAATCGGCCGTAAACTGTTTGACGAGATCGCCGGGCGGCTACCTGCACGGATCGGCAAGAAGGCCATTGCAGCGGCGGCGAAGCGGCTGGACCTCGCCAGCGAAGACGAGTTGATGGCCGCAATTGGCTCAGCAAAACTATCCGATCGTGATGTCATGGAAGCGCTGGTTCCGGGCAGCGCACGGGGCCTCACCGATCCCGAAGATTGGCCCAAACAGGCACGCGCAATCTCGATCAAGGGTCTGACCCAGGGGATGGCCTTCCATCTTGCCGAATGCTGCCACCCGGTTCCAGGCGACCGCATTGTCGGGCTCAAGCAGCCGGGCATCGGGGTCGAGGTCCATTCTATTGACTGCCTCAGCCTGATCAGCGGCGCTGATGCCGACTGGTTGGATCTTTCCTGGGGGGACAGTTCAACCGGCGCCATCGGGCGGGTCCGCACGGTATTGTACAACCGGCCCGGAACGCTGGCGGAAGTCACGGGCATATTTGCCGGCAACCGGGCGAACATCATCCACCTCGAACTGGTCAGCCGTGATGAATTGTTCGGCACCTACGAAGTCGATCTCGAGGTCAGCGATCTGGCGCACCTAACCCGCATCGTCAGCTCGCTGCGCGCCAGCGAAGCTGTGGCCGAAGCGGAGCGAATGTAGCATCACCGGCGCATGCCTTGCGGAAGCCTCCGTGTGCCGCTAGGGCGCGCCTTCCAAGTGCATGCGGAGCGGTGGCCGAGTGGTCGAAGGCGCTCGCCTGGAAAGTGAGTATACGCCAAAAGCGTATCCAGGGTTCGAATCCCTGCCGCTCCGCCAAGCTCTCTTCCTCAGCCATCCTGAGGTGTCCAAAATCTTAGATATTTCGGTACATTGTAGTCCGAACGCATCCCGCTCAATCCCCATCAATCCTTGCTACGGGATGGGGATGTAGGTAGGGGACGCTAATCCTTCCCCACATTGGGAGCTTTCGTGGCTCGACAGATCAACCGGCTAGTTGCCCGGACACTACTCGGGCTCAACAAGCCGGGCCGTCACAATGACGGCGGCGGACTCTACCTGAACGTCAGCAAGCTCGGCGCGAAGTCGTGGGTTTTCATGTTCAAACAGGGCGGGAATCCAAGGCGGGAGCTAGGGCTTGGCTCGCTGACCACTGTCTCTCTCTCAGATGCCCGCGAAAAAGCGCGGGTTTTGCGCAACACCATTGCTGACGGGATTGACCCCAAACGGCCAATAGATCGTGGCTCAACGACTTTCAGCGTAGTCGCCACCGATCTCATCGAGAGCCTCCAGCCAAGCTGGCGCAGCGCGAAGCACGGCGCCCAGTGGACCAGCACGCTCAAGACCCACGCAGCCTTGTTGTGGAGCAAACCGGTCGACATG
>JANPPM010000290.1:0-8897 GCA_031428495.1 Novosphingobium sp. | reverse complement strand
GGTCGAGACTTCGCTAGGTGCGATGCTGGTCGCCGCGAGCGAGAAGGGCGTATGCCGACTGTCGTTCAACGAGGGTGCCGAAGCGCTCACAACGCGGTTCCCGATGGCGAAACTAACACAGGGAGACGAAGCATTCGCTTTGCTGCTCGCGGATATCATAGCCTCGGTCGAAAATCCGGCCAGAATGCGTGAAGTCCCCCTCGATGTTCAGGGCACTGCTTTTCAAGAGGCAGTGTGGCGGGAATTGCGCCGCATCCCGCCCGGTGAAACCCGGAGCTATGCGCAGATTGCAGCCGCCGTGGGCAAACCTGGCGCGGTGCGCGCGGCGGGATCGGCCAATGGTGCGAATAATGTCGCGGTGCTGATCCCCTGCCACCGAGTTATCCGCAGCGACGGGACGCTGGGCGGCTATGCCTATGGTCTGGAGATCAAAGAGAAGCTGCTGAAGCGGGAGCAGGCAGACCCATAGGCCTGCCTGCCCGCCATTCATCTTAGCGGCAGCGAACGTCGCTGTTCTGGTCAATCGACTTGCCGACAAGCGCACCCAGCGCGCCGCCGATCAATGTGCCCGCGACCCGGTCGCGGCCGCCATCGATCACATTGCCCAGTGCAGCGCCGCCGATACCGCCGACGATCAGTCCGGTCGTGCCGTCGCTGCGCTTGCAATAGTAACGACCGTCGGAACCCCGGTAAACTTCGTCATTGGTGCCAAGGCGCCGCTCGGAGTAGCGCGAATCATCGCGGTAATAACGCGACGCATCATAGTCGGTGACAAAACGGTCGCGATCATCCCTGCGATCATAATTGTAGCTGCTACCATAGTTGTCCGAACCGTCACGGCGCGACCAGCGCAGGCCGCGGCTAAGATCGTCAAGACGCGTTTGCAAGGTAGCGGCATCCCGCTTCAATGCATCAAGCTGCCATTGTGCGCGGCGCGCTTCCTGCCGATCAAGGCTGCCATCCGACATCCCGCGATTTATCCGCTGCTGCAACCATTCAATCCGTTGCTGCAATCCATCGGGCGCTCCCCGCCAGAACGTATCGCGGTTCCAGTTGTCGCGCGATTGCCAACTGTCGCGGGATTGCCAGCTTGCTGTGGGCTGTGCCGCTGCCGGCAGGGCTGTCGCCATCGTCGATAGGGCGAGTGCTGCAAAAATGATCTTGGTCTTCATGGCAATTCTCCATTGTTCTGTTCGTTCAAATCCAGAACGCAGGAGTTGGCCATATGTTGCATGAACCCAGAGGAAACCATGTCCGATCCTCCCGTTCATGCTGCCTGGCAGGACCGTTCACGAATTAGTCCCTCAGACGAAGCTGTACGGATCAATGTCCACCGCCACACGCACCCCTTGTGGAAACCGCAACGGTTCAAGCCAGCCCCGGATCACCTTCTGCAATTCGCTGGAGCGCCGCGCGTTGATCAGCAGGCGGTAACGGTAGCGGCCGCGCAGCATAGCCATGGGCGCAGGCGCAGGGCCGTGGATAGCGATGTCGGGCAGGCGCGGCGCAGCGCCGCCGATCGCGCGGGCGGCGTCGCGGGCTTCGACTTCGTCCTCGGATGAGACGATAATCGCTGCCCAGCGGCCAAATGGCGGTGCGCCCGCATCGCGGCGTGCCTCGGCTTCGGCTGCATAGAAGGCGTCGCGGTCTCCGGCGGCGAGCGCCGCAATCACCGGGGCCGTGGGCGCGCGGGTCTGGATCAGCACTTCGCCGGGTTTGGCCCCGCGCCCTGCCCGGCCCGCAACCTGTGCGATCTGCTGATAGGTTCGTTCGCCCGCGCGAAGATCGCCGCCTTCAAGGCCAAGGTCGGCATCGACCACGCCCACCAAGGTCAGTTCGGGGAAGTGATAGCCCTTGGTCACCAACTGCGTGCCGATGATCACATCGATCAGGCCACCCTCGGCATTGGCGACGAATTCCGCGATTTTCTCGGGCGTGTTGAGCGTGTCCGAGGTCACCACAGCGGTGCGCGCTTCGGGCAGTAGCTCGGCGACCTCGTCGGCAATGCGCTCCACCCCAGGCCCACAAGCAACCAGACAGTCCTGCGTGGCGCATTCCGGGCAGGCCTCGGGCACCGGCTCCTGATGGCCGCAATGGTGGCAGGCAAGGCGGCGTGAGAGGCGGTGTTCGACCAACCACGCCGTGCAGTTGGAGCACTGGAACCGGTAGCCGCAGTGACGACACAGCGTCAGCGGGGCATAGCCGCGCCGGTTGAGGAACAGCAGTGACTGCTCGCCGCGCTCCAGCCGCAGCCGCATCTCCTTGACCAGCCGGGGGGCAAGCCAGCGGCCCCGCTCGGGCTCTTCCTCACGCAGATCGACAAGCGCGATGGCCGGCAGGCTGGCCCCGCCGAACCGTGCAGGCAGATCGATCTTGCGGTAAACCCCGGCCTCGGCCAGCTGCATCGATTCGAGCGCTGGTGTGGCGCTGGCCAGGATCACCGGCACCTTTTCGAACCGCGCCCGGATCACCGCGACATCGCGTGCGTTATAACGCACCCCGTCGTCCTGCTTGAATGAGGTCTCGTGCGCCTCATCAACCACGATCAGCCCCAGCCGCGCAAACGGCAGAAACAGCGCCGATCGCGCGCCGACCACGACCTGCGCCTCACCGCTGGCGACTGCGCGCCACGCCCGCCGCCGCTCGCTGGCCTTGACCGACGAGTGCCACAGTACAGGGGGCGTGCCGAAGCGCGCTTCGAAACGGCGCAGGAAGTTTTCGGTCAGCGCGATTTCAGGGAGCATAACGAGGACTTGTCGGTCCAGTCGCAGCGCCTCGGCAATGCCTTCGAAATAACACTCGGTCTTGCCCGACCCGGTGACCCCGTCGAGCAGGAAGGGGGCATAGGTGCCTGCGCGCACTGCCTCCGCAAAAATGTCGGCTGCTGCCTGCTGATCATCTGACAGATCGGGCACGGCAAAATCAGCGCGTGCACGAACGTAACGCCGGTCGAGATCGACCGTCACCGCCTCAAGCAGCCCCGAATTGGCCATACCGCGCAAGACGCCGTCCGACACCCCGGCAATTTCCGCCAATTCACGGATCGTTGCCTGTTCGCCGTGGAGCGCATCCATTGCTGCCGCGCGCTGAGGCGTGACGCGGGCAGGCTCCAACCCGCTGAGCTTGTATTCAGTGACCGTGCTGCCGCCCTTGAGCGCGGCGGTGGAGGACAGCGCCATCCGCGCGACCGATTGCAGCGGGGCGCAATAATAGTCCGCAGTCCATTCGATCAGGCGGCGCAGCTCTGCGGAAAGCGGTGGCACGGGCAGCACCGCCAGCAGCGGGCGCAGCTTGGCATCGGGTACTTCAGCCCCCGGCAACCGTTCGGTCTCCCAGACGATCCCCACGATCTGGCGCGGGCCGAGCGGCGCGGAGACCACCGAGCCGATAACAATCGTCATTCCGTCGGGAACGCGGTAGTCCAGCACGCTCAGGACAGCGTTGAACACAAGAAGTCGGACGCGGTTCATCTGATGCCTCTATAGGCAGGTGCGGTAACTCACGGGAAGGAGCAGACGTTGATCACCACCAAATTTGGGGTCGCCACCAACTTTAACCCTATTGCCCGCCGGACTTTCATTGCTGGTGCGGCATCAAGTGCAGTTCTGGCATTGCCGGGTTGCGCATCGCTGGGCCATTTGAGCCTGATTGATGCAATCCGCCGCCTGCTCGAACGCTCGACCCGGCAGGCGCTGGCCCGATTGGCGGCACCGGGCGGCTTTTACGACAACGAACTTGCCCGGCTCGACTTGCCCGAAGTGTTCGGCAGGCGCGGCAATGTGCTACAAACCATTCTGACCTCGGCGGTGTTCAAGACGCGTTTGCAACGCAGCCTCAACCGGGTTGCCGAGGATGGCGCACGCCGCGCCGCGCCGATTCTGGCGGATACGGTGCGCACCATAGGTGTCGACAATGCCCTTGCGCTAATCCGCGGCGGGCCATCGGCGGCAACCGGATTTCTGCGCAGTGCGATGGCTGGCAGCCTGATTGAAGCGATGGTGCCTGCACTGGGTGATGGCCTGCGCGTGGCGAACGATCCCGTCCTCGGTGAAGCGATTGCCGCGCTGATCGGCGTCGATGTCACAGGCGTCGCCCGCTCGCTGTCAGGCAAGGTCGACGAAGTTATCTGGAACGAAATTGGCCGCGAGGAAGCCGCGATCCGCGCCAATCCTGAAAGCACCAACGATGCCGTGCTGATCGCGGCGCTGAAAGCGCTTTAATCAGCTTAGGCCTGGATTGATCCGCACCAGCGGCTTCTGCGGAATGCCCTCCTCGACAACCGTCTTCAAGGCCGCAAAGCAGCTCTCGTCGATGGCAGTGCCCAGCTCGCCCTGCATGATATCGAGCGCACGGCCGATCGGCATGGCGGCGCGGTATGGGCGATCCGCAGTCAGCGCATCGAAGAAGTCGGCGACCGAGATGATGCGCGTCTCCAGTGCAATCATGCTGGCATCGAGACCGAGCGGATAGCCCTTGCCGTCGAGCCGCTCGTGGTGCGACCCGGCGATCATGGCCATGGCATTGAAGGCCCCCACGCGGCTCAGGATGTCGCTGGTCAGCGCCGCGTGGCTGCGCATTTCAATCCATTCGCCATCATCCAGCGCGCCCGGCTTTTCCAGAATGCGGCTGCTGACGCCAAGCTTGCCGACATCGTGGAGCATTGCTGAACGGCGGAGCGCGCGGCGAGGCTTCTCACCTATGCCGAGCTGCCCGGCGACGGCATTGGCAATTGTGCCGACGCGGTCGCTGTGGCCGCCGGTAAAAGGACTTTTGGCATCGATCACCTGACCAAAAGCGGTGGCGATGTCATCGAGGTAGTCGTCGTCGAGCTTTACCCGCTGATCACCGGGCGCAATTGCCGCGAGCACATTTGCAAGATCACCGGATGCCAGCACCTCCCAGAACTTGGGGTTAGCCGACAGCGCGAGGAAAATCTTTGCCAGTTCGGGATCGATCCAGCCGCCGCTGCGCTGCCCAATTTCCCTCCGTGCAGCAGCAGGGCCCTCAGCCAAAAAGAAAACATCTGCAACTTGCGCGAGCAGTGCAATGCGAGAGCCGAGCGGTATTGCCGCGCCCGCAACGCCATGCGGCAGGCCGGAACCATCCCAGTGTTCGTCCAGCCCGGCAATCGCCAGGGCAACACCTTCGGAAAAACGCAGCTGCCGGGCTATGTCCGCGCCGCGGGTGCAGCGCGTATCAATCAGCCCCACCATGATCGGCCCGGCATTCGCAAGCAGGTTGTCGACGATCGCGCCGCGTCCGCCTTCTTGCTCTGTGGCCTGAGCCCCGGCCTGGTCGACAATAAATGCGCCGAAATCCTCTGCCGCAGGGCCAATCAGTTTGAAATCATGTTTCAGAGCGCGGTCATTGCCAGCGAACATCTGTGCCACGCGCGCTGCATTGGAGCTGCATCCCAGATCCTTGAGCAGCACGGCGTAATACAATTCACCCAAATCTTCCCGCCCCAGACCGATGGTCCGGCCAAGCTGCATGGCGATCCAGCAGGCGCGCAGACTGTGCCCCGCAGGTTGGCCTTCGGTTAGATCCAGCGCATAGGAAAGTGCGCCAAGAACCTCAGCCTGCGAGAGGCCTGATCGGCTGTCGCTTTGGCGAAAATCGGTGGTCGGGTGCATGCGCATTGACGCGGTCCTCGGTCTTCTCGCGGCAAATTGCCGCAAACCTCCTATCATAGGGTTAACCGGGCGATCAGGATTCAGCAGGGCCGCACGCAGCCAAGCACGAGGTCGCAATGCAGGATTGACCTGCACACCAACTCACAGTATTCTTTATTGCGATGTATCGTTCGGTATTGTGAATAATATCAGGACAGCAAAAACGGGAGACTGGTGATGAGCGAAGCCGATCCGCTATTTGGCAGCGCACTCAAGCAAGACTGGACCTGGGGTCCGATTTTCGATGCCGATGTGCACATCGATCCGCCGCATGACATGTGGAAGGAATATCTGCCCGAGTCGCAAAAGGCCAAAGCGCCCGTCATCGAATATGGCGACGATTGTGATTACATCTGCTTTGAGGGCAACCGCCGCCCGGTCATGATGATCAACAATCAGGCCGGCCGCGAAGGCAAGAACTTCAAGATGGTCGGCAGGCTTGCCGATCAGCGAAACACCTATGACCCCGCCAAGCGCCTTGCCGACATGGACCTTGACGGCATGGACCAGGCGATCTGTTTCGGCGGCGGACCACTCGGCAGCTTTGACAACGATCTCTATATCGCCAGCTTTGAGGCTTATAGTCGCTGGGTGATGGAGTGGGCGTCAAACGCACCGCACCGCCTGTTCCCCGTTGGGCACGCGCCGATGCGTGATATCGATGAGACCATCGAGCATGTGCACCGGCTTGCCAAGCTGGGCTTCAAGATGCTGCAGCTCCCGGCCTTCCCGCAGAACGCGGATGCCTGGAAGACCTCATCCGAAATCAAAAACATGAAGTCGGGCCAGGTTGCCGCGCAAACCGGTGATCCCAAGGGCGCACTGCAATATTACCAGCCGGAGTTCGACCGGCTGTGGAAGGTGCTGTGCGATTACGGCATGGTCATCACCTTCCATCTCGGTGGCCGTGTGCCCCGGTTTGGTGAAAAGCAGCACTTCCTGCCCGATATGCCGATGTCAAAGCTGGCGATGGCCGAGCCAATCGGGATATTCGTGTTCAACGGTATCTTTGATCGCTTCCCCGACCTGCGCATCGCCACCATGGAGAGCGGCGTGGGCTGGTTCGCCTGGTATGCAGAATACGCGGACCGTACTTGGGAGAAGCAGCGCTACTGGATGGACAGCCCGATCGACAAGCTGCCGAGCTGGTACATGGACCAGAACGTCTGGGGCTCTTTCATCCAGGATCGCACCGGTATCCTTTGCCGCGATCTGCCGGGCGGCAAGAACATCATGTGGTCATCGGACTATCCGCATTCGGAAACCACCTTCCCGAACTCGCATGATATCATCAGGCGCGATTTCGCAGGCGTTCCCGAAGCAGCGATCCGTGACATCATCTGCAACAATGCAAAGAGGCTTCTGCGGATCAGTTGAGGCGATTTTATAGTTTTTCGTCACCCTGAACTTGTTTCAGGGTCCATCCCTCGGCCCACGTTCGATAATGAAGGCAGCGCGCAAACCTTCAATTTGGCCTTCTTTGGCCAGCGGAGGGAATGCGGCACAATGGACCCTGAAACGAGTTCAGGGTGACGGGCAGTTTTTTTCGGGAGGACGTTCTGGCCACTTTTGCAAGCGAAGCGGCCGATCCCGCTAGCTCTGAACGCATAACCAGCGCCGCATGGTTTGCGCTCGCGCTCATGGCCACGGCCAATCTGTTCAACTATCTCGACCGGCAGATTGTCTCGATCCTTGCCCAGTCGATCAAGGCCGACCTGCGGCTGGACGATGCCGATCTCGGCTTCATTCTGGGCACGGCCTTTGCCGTGTTCTATTCGGTGGTCGGCATCGCCATGGGCCGGATTTCCGACTTCCTGCCGCGCAGAAAGCTGATGGCCTTCGGCGTTGCGCTGTGGTCCATCATGACAGCGCTAGGCGGCGCAGCGGGCAGTTTCACCACGCTGGCCTTTGCCCGCATCGGCGTCGGCGTGGGCGAGGCAGTCGCCAACCCCTGCTCGAATTCGCTACTCGCCGACATGTTTCCCAAAAAGAACCGCGCCGCCGTGCTGGGGGCCAACCTGTCGGGGACGTTTCTTGGCGGGGCGAGCGCCATGGTGCTGGGCGGTATATTTCTCCAGTACTGGGGCAGCATGTGCACGGCCCTACCGTGGGACAGCGCCTGCGGGATAAAAGGCTGGCAGGCGGCGCTCTATGCGGTTGGCCTGTGTGGCTTGCCGTTATCGCTTCTGATCCTGCTGATCCGCGAGCCTTCCCGGCCCCAGCCGGCAGACATAACAACCGGTCAGGTGGTCACCCGTGAGGTCGGTGCAGCCTTGCCGCCCTTCACTTTTCTGTCGCTCCACCGGCTCGGCGGGCAGCCTGCCTTGCTGCGCAATCTGGTGATTACCGCAGGCATCATCGCGGTTGCGCTGATGCTCTACGTGGTCACCGGCGACAAGGCGCAGTGGGCCGCCTTTGCCTTTGGCGCCTATGCCGTGATCACATGGGGTCAAGTGCAAAGCCTGCGCGACAAGCCGTTGTTCAGCCTGACTTACGGCGACCGCACTTTCGTGATGGCGGCAGGCGCGACCGCCCTGATCGCCTGCATTGGCGGCGCAGTTGGCGTGTGGTCCGCCCCCTATGCCATGCGCACCTTTGACAAAACGCCGACAGAAATTGGTCTGTCGCTTGGCCTGATCGCGGCGGCGGGCGGGTTCGTGGGGGTGCTGATCGGCGGCTACATGACCGACCGCTGGCGCGCGCGCGATCTGCGGGCCCCCATGGGCATGCTTGCAGTAGCGCTGACCGGCATCATTCCCGGAATTGTCCTGCTGCTGATTACCCGCGATTTCACGATATTCCTCGCCGCGAAATTCATGATCGGCGTGTTCAGCGGGATGTGGGGCGGTGCGACAGCGGCGCTGATGCAGGATCTGGTGCTGCCGCGCATGCGCGGTGCCGCATCCGCCGCCTATTCGCTCGTGGCCATCGTTGTCGCCTCGGGCATCGGACCCTATTGGGCAGGCAAGGTCAGCACGGTGACCGGCTCGCTCAACGCCGGGCTGTTTTCAATCTTGCTGCTGGCGATCCCGGCCTATCTGCTGATCTGGCTCACCGCGCGCCGATTGCCCGCTGAAACCCCGGAAGCCCGGCTGGCGCTTGCGCACGCGGCGGGTGAGGCAGCTTGAACCCCCTAGACCTCTCCGTTCGTGTGGAGGGGGGAGGAGACAAAGCCCACCGGGTGTGGACATGGCGCCGCACCCAAAGGGCCGGGTTGTTTTTTTA
>JANPPM010000289.1:0-2377 GCA_031428495.1 Novosphingobium sp. | reverse complement strand
CAGTCGTCATCGTAAGGCACGACGCGGTGCATGACCCCGCAATTGTTCCAGATCACGAAATCGCCCTCCTGCCATTCGTGGCTGTAGGTGAACTGCTTTTGCGCGCACCACTCGGTCAGCCGCGCCAGCAGCGAGCGCCCGGCAGGGAGCGACTGGCCAACGATCTCATCGGCATGGGTGCCCAAGACCAACGATTTGCGCCCCGAGGCCTGCGTCCACACCTGCGGATGCAGCATCACGGTCGACATGGTGCGATAACGGTCCAGTCTTTCGGCAGGCATATCGACATACATCGGCCGCATGCTCGCTTCCATGCGGTGGATCACCTGCAGGTCGGCGATTGCCGCCTTGTCCGCCTCGGGCAATTGATCCCACGCGGCCAGCGTGGAGGCAAATTCGGTTTGCCCGCCAGTGGGCGAGAGCCGACGCGCCGAAAGCATTGTCGCCTTGGGTAGCGGCTGATTGATGGTGACGCCGTCGATATGCCAGAACCACGTGCCCAGCACGTATTCCGGCTCGGAATTGAACTCCTTGTCGAGCGTGATCTTGTAGAGCTCGTCATCCTCGGCGCTGATGCTCTCACCGCCGGGCACCGTGCCGGTGAACTTCACCCGCTCACCGAATTTGTCGGTAAACGCCAGTTGCTCGCCGTTGGCCAGATGCGCCTGCGGGAACACCAGTACGCCGCGATCCTCGAGCGCCGCACGGCAGGCCTCGACCGTCTCGTCGTCCAGCAAATGCGCCTTGTCGACATGGACTATGCCGCCGATAAATTCCTTGATCGGCTCAATTCGGACATTCGTCATCCCTCTTCTGTCCCGTTACAATCGCCAACCCGGCGCGAGGTTACTCCAATGCCGATTTTCATCGACATGCCCTTGGCCATTTCACCACTGCCGTTGATCTTGATGTCGTAGAGGTCCTGCCCATAGGTCCCGGTCATCGCCATCCGGGTTGGCCCCGCGCCCGGCTGGCAATTCATCACCGCGTCGATCTTGCCGTCCGCCATGGTGAAGCGCTCATAGGTGCATCCGGCTGCTGCTTTCTGAAAAAAGCTCGCATCAGGCTTGCTGGCTTGCTCTGGGGTCAGGCAGGTGAAATAGGTTTTCGTCGTGGCCAGTGACTTGGCCATGGCCTCGCTCGCGCCGGGCGGAAGGCCGGGCATGTCCATGCTTTCGATCTTGAGATTGGCTTGCCAACGTCCGGGCTGCGGGGTCAGCCCGCTTGCCGCGACTTTCTCCGCCACTGCTTCAGGGCTTTCGTTTTTGGCATCGACGCCGCTCTTGCTGCCGCAGGCGGCGATCGAGAAGCTGGCACCCGTGGCAAGGATCAGCGCAAGGCCAGAGCGATATCGCATGTCAGGGTCTCCCATCGTTCAGGCAAATCCTATCACGACTGCCAGGAGCCTGCCAGCCGGGTGATCAGGTGCGGAACAACCCTGTGAACACCGCGTTATCGCTCCCGTAGGCATACCACCAGGAGGCCACGATGACAGCCATGCGCCATGTGAGCAGCAGTCCCGATAAATGGGTCCAACCCCGACCGCACCGCGACGCATCGCTGCGGCGGATGATGCACGGTCCCATTAGGCCGATGCTTGAAGAGCCCGGCTTCCTGCGCAGGCTTTTCGGGCTTTAGTCGCAGCTACTGAATGGTGACGATGCCATCGACCGCGCGCCATTCGCTCGGGCCGATCAGGCGGTTGTGCGCCACGCGGATGGAATGGATCGGCGCCTCAATCTCGCGCCGCCAATAGTCGAGGAACTTTGCCAAAGCCGGAAAGCGCGGGGCCATGTCATAGTGCTGCCAGATGAATTGCTGCAGCAGCGATGGATGATCGGGCATGTAATAGTGGATTTCCACCGTAGCGAGGCTGTAGCCCTCCAGCTGCCGGGCAAAGTCATGTTCCATTGGGGCGAATGCTCCCTTGTGAGTTGCCAATCCGCCTTTGCGCCATCCCCTGCTGCGATCATCGCAAATCGATCGCTGAGGTCAAGCTAGCAAATATAAATTAACCAAGGATTGCAGATAGTTCAGCACTTGCACGCGGCGAGTGCCAAAGATAGCGCGGCCAGCCCCATTGCGGGCGGACAAGGTCAGGGCGTTCGGCTAGAGCAAATTGCATTTAATCTGACCCAGATCCGTTCGTCCTGAGGAGGCCGTGAAGCCGTAGGCTGAAAGCCCGTCTCGAAGGACCCGGCGCGGTGCCCGGTGGTTCGAGACGGGCCTTCGCTCCGCTCTGTCCCTCCTCACCACGAACGGTGATTCAGATTAAACGCATGCAGATCTAATCGCGCTGGTAGGAAAGATCGCTCCGGTCGCGCTGCGCCCTTGGCACATCGGGATCGGTCGGAGCAGCGGGCACCGGGTCCATCCG
>JANPPM010000288.1:0-4573 GCA_031428495.1 Novosphingobium sp. | reverse complement strand
GGCCTGACCGCGCCGCGCGACATCATATATGGTGCTTACGGTGTCGAACCGCTGGACCGGCGCCGCTGGTCGGCAGGGTCTTCGCTCTCGCTCACCCAGGTCGTAGAAAAGCGCTTCACTGTTGCGTGCGACGAGGTCAAGAAGCGCAACATTACTGTCTGGGTAATCGGCTTTGGCATCAATATGCCCAAACTGTTGAAGGATTGCGCAGGTTCGGGGCGCTGGTTTCAGGCAGACGATGCCACCCAGCTTAACTCTGCCTTCGCCAAAATTGTCGCGTCGATGGGTGACCTGAGGATTTCGCAATGACCCTGCGCGCGCGCTTTTTGCGAGATGAGACCGGGGCAGCCACGGTGGAATTTGCCCTTGTTGCGCCGACGATGCTGATCACCTTGTTCGGCCTGTTCGACATCGGCCACGGCATGTACACCAAGGCGCAGTTGCAAGGCGCAATCGAAAAGGCATCGCGCAATTCGACCATCGAGGGCGCAACCACCGGCTCACTTGATACGATGGTCCGCAACAATGTGCGCCGTGTATCACCGGCCGCAACAGTCACCTTTACCCGGGCCAGCTACGCGAACTTTACCGATGTCGGACAGGCTGAGGATTTCGGTGACGTCAACAGCAATGGCGCCTGCGACAATGGCGAAACGTTCGAGGACGCGAACGCCAACGGCGTCTGGGATGCCAACCGCGGGCAGAACGGCAATGGCGGCGCACGCGATGCTGTCCTCTATGGCGTGACAGTAAGCTATCCCCGGCTTTTCCCGATCGGCCGCCTCATCGGGCAGCCGAGCACCATGACGCTGAACTCAACCACTATCCTGCGCAATCAGCCCTACGGGCTTCAGCGGGGTGCACCGGCTACGGGGAAATGTGCATGAACCGGGTTGGCAAAAAACTGCGCAATCTGGTGCGTAACAGTTCGGGCACAGCAGCGGTCGAATTCGCCCTCTCCATGCCCTTTCTGCTCACCGCCGGGCTGTATGGCGCCGAGACGGCAAACCTGGCCTTGGTCAATATGAAGGTCAGCCAAATGGCCATTCATATCGCTGACAATGCCTCACGGATCGGCGACACCTCACAGATCACGAATCGCAAGATATTTGAGGGCGATGTCAACGATCTGCTTTACGGATCCCATCTCCAGGGCGGCCCTTCGCTGGATTTCTACGAACGTGGCCGCACGATCATAAGCAGCTACGAAGTATTCGACACGAGCGTTAGCTGTGCTGGAGGCGCTTGCTCGGGCGGGCCGATCAGCAACGGTGCATTTTTCATCCACTGGCAACGCTGCAAGGGTAAAAAAGTCTGGCCGTCGAGCTATGGCACTCAGCACGACGTACTGCCCAGCGGCATGGGACCAGTCGGCTATCAGGTTACTCCCGAGGTTGGAGGAGCGGTAATCTTCGTCGAGGTCGCTTATGACTATAAGCCGCTGGTTTCGCAGAGATTTTTCGGCCCAACCACGATCACGGCCGTCTCGTCATTCGTGGTGCGTGACAATATCGATCTGTCCGGCCTGAAACAGCGCAAGCCGTTTGCGCCCGATGCGCCGTCTTCGTGCAATCTCAACACCGGCTATTCGGCTGTTGGCGGCGGCAGTTCCTCCGGTGGTGGCTCGGGCGGCTCCACCTCATCGACAAGCAGTTCCAGTGGAGGTAGCTCCACCAGTGGCGGTGGTTCATCTAGTGGCGGTTGGGGCGGAGGCGGCGGCTGGGGTGGCTCCAGCGCGTAAGGTCAGTCACCAAGGCTAGCGATAGCAAACCTGTTTTGCCGCCGCGACGATCCGCGCAACATCGATCAAAGCCGCCTTTTCAAGGTTGGCCGCATAGGGCAGCGGAACGTCCTCGTTGCATACCCGCAACACAGGCGCATCAAGATGATCGAAGCCGCGCTCCATGCACAGCGCCGACACTTCCGAAGCTATCGAACAGACCGGAAAGCCTTCCTCGACCACAATCAACCTGTTGGTACGCGTCAGACTCTCCAGGATTGCTTCGGTATCGAGCGGACGCAGCGTCCTGAGGTCCAGAACTTCGGCCTCGACTCCCTCACCCGCCAGCAATTCCGCCGCTTCTAGAGCCATGCCCACGCCGATAGAATAGGAGACAATCGTCACGTCACGTCCCGCGCGCATGGTCCGCGCCTTGCCAATCGGAACCAGTACGTCGTCACCTTCGGCAGGTGCAGTGAAACTGCGACCGTAGAGCATCTCATTTTCCAGAAAGACCACCGGGTCTTCGCTGCGGATCGCTGACTTGAGCAGGCCCTTGGCATCCGCCGCGTCATAGGGCGCGATCACTACCAGACCAGGCACGCTGGCATACCACGGCGCAAAGTTATGGCTGTGCTGCGCGCCAACCCGCGAGGCCGCGCCGTTGGGTCCGCGAAACACCACCGGACACCGCATCTGGCCGCCCGACATGTAATTGGTTTTTGCAGCAGAATTAATAATATGATCAATGGCCTGCAGGGCGAAGTTGAAAGTCATGAATTCGATGATCGGGCGCAGGCCGCCCATCGCCGCGCCAGTGCCGATCCCGGCGAAACCATATTCGGTGATCGGCGTATCAATCACCCGCCGTGCGCCAAACTCGTCGAGCAGTCCCTGCGTGACCTTGTAGGCCCCCTGATACTGCGCAACTTCCTCGCCCATCACGAAGACGCGGTCATCGCGGCGCATTTCCTCTGCCATGGCGTCGCGCAGAGCTTCTCGCAAGGTGACGGCATCACCGGCAGGAATAGCAACAGGAGTCGGTGCAGGTGCAGCGGGGGTAGCAGCGGGCACTGCTTTCACAGGCGCAGCGGCTTCCTCACCTTCACCCTCGAGCAGCGCAATTTCGGTTCCCACCGCAACACCCTCCGTGCCTTCGGCGATCAGCAACTTGCCGATTGTCCCCTCATCGACTGCCTCGAACTCCATCGTCGCCTTGTCGGTTTCGATCTCCGCAAGGATGTCGCCCGAACGGACTGAATCGCCTTCCTTGACCAGCCAGCGCGCCAGCTTGCCTTCCTTCATCGTCGGCGACAGCGCGGGCATCTGGATCGCGATGCTCATGCGTAGCTTCCCACCAATACGTCGGTGTATAACTCGCTCATCTGCGGCTCCGGTGAACTTTCGGCAAAATCAGCGGCGGCGGAAACGGTTGCCCGCACCTGCTTTTCCAGTTCCTTGAGCCGGTCCTCAGTAATCCCGCGTTCCAGCAATTCGGTTTTTGCGTGGTCAATTGGATCACGATGTTCACGTACTTCCTGAACTTCCTCGCGGCTGCGGTATTTCGCCGGATCGGACATGGAATGGCCACGATAGCGATAGGTGTTGAGCTCCATCAGCACCGGCCCGTTGCCCTTGCGTACGAAATCAAGAGCCTTTTCGGCTGCGCCGCGCACTTCGAGTACGTCCATGCCGTTGACCTGCATACCGGGAATGCGAAACGCGGTGCCGCGCCGATGGAAATGCGTCTCGGCCGAGCTCCGCCCGACGGCCGTGCCCATTGCGTACTGGTTGTTCTCGATGACGAAAATGATCGGCAGCTTCCACAGGCTGGCCATGTTGAAGCTCTCGTAAACCTGGCCCTGGTTGGCCGCGCCGTCACCAAAATAGGCCACACAAACGCCGCCGTCTTCGCGGTACTTGTGCGCGAAGGCGAGCCCTGCCCCCAGCGAAACCTGCGCGCCAACAATGCCGTGTCCGCCATAAAAACGGTGTTCGACACTGAACATATGCATCGAGCCGCCCTTGCCGCGTGAAATGCCCGCCGCGCGGCCGGTCAGCTCTGCCATGATGACATTGGGATCAATCCCGTAAGCCAGCATGTGGCCATGGTCGCGGTAGCCAGTGATGACGCTGTCACGCGCCGGATCGAGCGCGGATTGCAGGCCAACCGCAACTGCCTCCTGACCGATATAAAGGTGGCAGAAGCCGCCAATCAGGCCGAGGCCATAGAGCTGCCCAGCGCGCTCCTCAAACCGGCGGATGAGCAGCATCTGCTCATACAATGTGAGCAGTTCGGCATCAGTGGCCTTGAACGCGCGCTCCGCATCGTGCGCGGCTTGCAGACTGTGCAGGGCATAGTCCTGATCACCAACCGACACCTGATTGGCAACGGTGGATTTGGAAGTGGATTTTGGCAATTGAGATCCCCGGGGAGTAGATTTCTCCATCGCTATAGGCGCAGGCGCGCGATAGCGAAACTGCTGCGGACAAATTAAAGTTGAACGATAGGCCGCTACGCGAACACCTCTCAATCGAGGAGCATCACCATTTCATCGGGATGGACAACATTGAGATCCTTGCGCAGCAGCTCGCCAGCGAGATCAGGATCAGTGCTGCGCGGATTTAGCAGCGCGACCCGGTTACGCAATTCATCGCGTTCCGACGCCAGCGTCTTGACCTGCGCCTGGCGTTGCGCAAGCAAAAGCCGATTTTCACTCCATGAGAGCAATCCACTCGGTCCTGCCACAGCCATGCCAGCAAGCATTAGGAGGCAAATCAGAGCAAGGGCTTCTGTCAGGTTGCGTCTGCGCATTTTGGGTTCGGTGCGGTAACTCACTATCAACTCAAGAA
>JANPPM010000287.1:0-4425 GCA_031428495.1 Novosphingobium sp. | reverse complement strand
CGCAAGGTCAGCGAATCCCCGCCGCGATCCTCGAATGAATACATCTCTTTGGAGACGACATCAGTGGTTTCCCCAAGCGAGCGCGAGAAAACCGCAGTCTTTTCGAACACCGGCATTTCGGCGCGGCGGAACCGGTACAATTTGCGCACCCGTTCGAACGTCTCGACGACATGCGCGAAGGCCTCGGCCTCGGCGCCGAAAATGTCCTGGGTGCCTCTGATAGCTTGCGGTGTTTCCATGAAGCGGGCGCTTAGCTCTATTTCGCGCGGTGGGAAAGCGTGCGGGAAACAGTTGCGCGGGGGTCGTGATATGGTCAAGAATTGTGCATGAGGAAAATCCTGAGGGCCGCGCCATTGCTCGCCGGCTTTATTCTGTCTTCGCCCGCTCTTGCGCAGAGCCCGGCTCGTTCCGCGCCGCAGCCGGTGCCTATTGTCCAGACTGTCCCCGATGCTGCTGACGTACCCTGGCCCGGCGGTGCAATGACGCTGGAAATTGATGCCAGTGATGTGCAACGCGGGTTGTTTCGCGTCACCCAGACCATCCCGCTCGCACCCGGCTTGACCCGGCTCACGCTGTTCCACCCGCTGTGGCTGCCGGGCAAACACGCGCCGCGCGGAACGACCGAGGAACTGGTTGACCTGCGCTTTACGGCTGGCGGAACGGTGCTCGAATGGAAGCGCGATCTGCTGGAGGTCAACGCTTTCCACCTCACCCTGCCGCCTGGCACGCGCGAGGTGACGGCAAAATTCATGCGCACTACGCCGCTGCAGGCCGCCGAAGGCCGGATCGTGATGACCCGGGAAATGCTCAACCTGCAATGGGAGCAGGTCAGCCTTTATCCCGCCGGGCATTTCGTGCGCCGGATCAGGGTGCGGCCCAGCGTCACTTTCCCGGCGGGCTGGACAGCTTTTACGGCGCTCGATGGCGCTGCGTTAACCGGCAGCCGCTCGACTTGGGCAGAGACGGACTACGAAACACTGGTCGATTCGCCGATCTTCGCCGGGCTGCATGCGCGACGCTGGGATCTGGGCAACGGTATCTCGATGGGGGCCGTGGCTGATAAGCCTGAACTGCTCAAATTGGCGCCCGAACGAGTGCCTGCGCTCAAGGCCATGGGCGATGAGGCGCTGTTGCTGTTCGGCAGCAAACATTTTGACCGCTATCAGTTCCTTGTCGCCTTGACCGACCGGATGGGCGGCATCGGGCTGGAGCATCACCGCTCCTCCGAAAACCAGCTGGAGCCCAAGAATTTCATCGAGTGGGACAAGATGGACTGGGACCGCAATGTTCTTGCCCACGAGTTGGTGCATTCCTGGGACGGCAAATTCCGCCGACCGGCAAAGCTGTGGACCCCCGACTATCGCCAGCCGATGCAGGACAACCTGCTTTGGGTCTATGAAGGTCAGACGCAATTCTGGGGCTGGGTGCTGGCGGCGCGATCCGGTTTGCAGAGCAAGGAGACCATCCTTGGCACATTGGCCAGCCAGGCGGCGAATTTTGCCGACTTGCCCGGGCGCGGCTGGCGCTCGGTCGAGGATACCACACACGATCCGATAATCTCCGCCCGCCGCCCGCGCCCCTTTGCGTCAATGTCTCGCAACGAGGACTATTACAGCGAAGGCGCGCTGATCTGGCTGGAGGCGGACCAGATCATTCGGGCCGGGACCGGCGGGCGGAAAGGCTTGGATGATTTTGCTCGTGCGTTTTTTGGAATACGCGATGGTGACTGGGGTGTGGTCACCTATGAATTCGCGGACGTGGTCTCCGGGCTCAACGCGGTCCACCCCCATGACTGGGCGGCGTTTCTGCGCACCCGCATTGAAACACCCGGCCAGCCTGCGCCGCTCGCTGGGCTTGAGCGGGCGGGTTACCGGCTGGTCTGGAAGGAAGAGCCCAACCCGTTCGACCGAGGGCGGATGGATGATACCCGCAGTCTGGCGCTGACATATTCGCTGGGCGTCACGCTCGATAAGGACGGCGTAGTTAGTGCGCCGCGATGGGACAGCCCGGCGTTCAATGCGGGCATTGTCTCGGGCGCGAGGCTCGTTGCGGTGAACGGCATTGCCTATGATGCCGATGTCCTGAAGGCGGCCATTACGGCGGCCAAGGGAACGAACAAACCCATCGAACTGCTGGTGCGGCGCGGCGAGCGGTTTGTTACCGTGCCGATCGGCTGGAATGGCGGCTTGCGCTTTCCGTGGTTGGAGCGCGTGCCGGGCGCGGCAGGGCAGACGGGGCTGGACCGGTTGCTGGCTCCAAGACGTGCGGTTGGAAAGTGACCTTGACGGCCGGGTTTCTTGTTGCGTTGCAGCATGGGCGCGCCTAGTCGGCCCTCATGCGCATTGACCTCATCCCCGCCGGCGATAATCCGCCCCACGAACTCAACGTCGTAATCGAAGTGCCGATTGGCGGTGAGCCGGTAAAGTATGAGCTGGACAAGGCGAGTGGCGCGCTGTTCGTTGACCGTATCCTGCACACCCCGATGCGCTATCCAGCGAATTATGGCTTCGTCCCCCACACGCTGGGGGAGGACGGCGACCCGCTCGACGCACTGGTCATCACCCGCTCGCCGATCATCCCGGGCGCCGTTATCAAGGTGCGCCCGGTCGGCGTGCTGCTGATGGAAGACGATGCGGGCGGCGATGAAAAGCTGATCACCGTGCCGGTCGATGCGACCTTTCCTTACTACAGCGAAGTGGCGGGACACGAGGATCTGCCGCCCATCGTGATGCAACAGATCGAGCACTTCTTCCAGCACTACAAGGATCTGGAGCCCGGCAAGTGGGTGAAGATGAAAGGCTGGGGCGATATGGAGACGGCGAAGCGGATTATCGTTGAGGCGCTGGCAAGGGCTGTGGGGTAGTAAGACCACTTGAGCGCAAGGTTTTGCTTTGCTTCAGTCTATCTTCCCTGCATCTTTAAGCCATTGGATTTCCTCTGGACGAGCCGGGCAATACGAAACAAACTCACGGTATCCAAATTTCAAGCCAAGTTTCTGCATCAACTCCCGATCGTATCCAGAGTACAGGATTGCGATACCCTTCTTGGCCAGAATATCCCGCGCACCGCCATTTCGGCGTAACCGTTTCATATAGTCGTCTTGCGCCGCCACAGCGGCCACTTGCACCCGCGAAATTGGCATTCCCAAACAAGTTTCGAACATGGCCGCCAAGCGCTCTTTGGCTTTGCCGCTCGACATGATCTGCTCGCGGACCTCCTCACTTATCTGCGACCAGAAATTCGGAGTATAATCGTATTCGGAAACGAGCCACCAGATGTTTCCAGTGCCTGCGGCTGAAAATGACGTCTTCGCATCGCGATTGGTCGCGCCGCGCAGATATTCTCTGCGCGCTCTGACAAGCCCGACTGCGCATTTGGCAGACACTTCGTTCACCCTCAACAGGATGCAGAACTGATCGATTGCCTCTGGCGGAATCATCCAACCCGATTTGCCGCTCGTCGTTGATTTGACGTCAACTTCTCGGCCACCAATCATAAGGTCGAGCAAAACTCCCTTTGGCACCTGCATCCAATCTCGCAGAAGGATTTCGAACTTCGTTCCGAGATATGTCTTCTCGGTTTTTTCAAGCTGACTGAAATGGAAACGTCCCGTTCGAGCGGTGTCAATCACCTCATCTATCGCGGAGCGAAAAAACGCACGCAGCTTCTCTTCGAGATTCGCTTGCCCACCCACTGCCTTGAGTAAATCAGATTCAAGCGAACTAAGCTCGGGGTAATCGATGTGCTCAGGTGAAAGCGCGCGATAGCCATTCTCGCGCACTCCGCTCACGCAGCAGCCCTGACCGCAAAAATCTTTTGCACTGAAAGGGCAACTTTCAAATTCTGCGCCACTGCTCTGGCAACTGGTGGCGGGAAAGCATTGCCGACTTGCCGATATGCCGTTGTTTTTTTACCGAAAAATTTCCATTCATCAGGAAAGCCTTGGAGCCGAGCGACCATGCGAACGGTCAATCGGGGCATTCCGCAGAATTCGGCCTCAGGTGCCAATTCGGCCAACGACCGGCCCTCAACGCCCATCGAGGCCCAGGCTTGCCGCGCCCGCGTGGGGCCGAGATCGGGGCCGCCATGTTTTTTCGACCCACCAACAATTGTCGGCGCAATATCACTGGCCTGCTCAGCCCAGCGAGCTGCGCCTGCCCATCCGTTCGCAGCCATCAAGTCTTTTAGAGTGTCACCTACCGTTGGCGGATTGTGTGGCATCACTTTTGGCCAGTCGAATGCATCAACCAGATCATTGCGGATGGCTACAATGACGACACGCGGGCGCAACTGCGGGACACCAAAATCAGACGCGTTCAGCAATCGCCAATCAACCTGATATCCCAACTTGCGAAGCTGTTCCTTCAAATGCAGCCGGTAATCTTCAAACACGGCCGACAGAAAGCCGCGCACATTTTCGATCAT
>JANPPM010000286.1:0-27037 GCA_031428495.1 Novosphingobium sp. | reverse complement strand
GCCAGCCTTGTGCTCGAGGAAGGCCGCGCGCTGATCATCGCGATCAACAAATGGGACGTGGCCGAGGATACGTCAGGCCTGTTCAATGGCATTCGCACTGCGCTCGATGAAGGTCTGGCGCAGGTCAAGGGCGTGCCGCTGCTGGCGGTTTCAGCGCGCACCGGCAAGGGGCTCGACGATATGCTGCGCGCGGGCTTTGCGATTCGCGAGGCGTGGTCGCAGCGGGTTTCCACCGGACAGCTCAACCGCTGGTTCGAATCGGCGCTGGAGGCCAATCCGCCGCCTGCGCCGGGCGGCAAGCGGATCAAGCTGCGCTATATCACCCAGGCCAAAACCCGCCCGCCGGGCTTCGTGCTGTTTGGCACCCGGCTTGAACTGCTGCCTGAGAGCTATCGGCGCTATCTGGTCAACGGCATCCGCCGCGAGTTGGGTTTCAATGCGGTGCCAGTGCGGCTGAACCTGCGCAGCTCAAAGAACCCGTTCGCCAAGGATTAGGGTAGGTGAAGCAACTTTCACTCTCCCAGCGGAGAGGGGATTGTATCCTCGATCACGAAGAACCCCCTCTCCCAGCTTCGCTAGTCCCTTACGGGACTAGCTGCACTACCTCTCTCCTCTGGGAGAGGAGCTGATATAGATTAACCGCATGATACTCCAGTTTGCGAGTCAGGCCTCAGGCGCCTTGCTGTTGAGCTGGATGTAGTTCTGAATCCCCATCCGGCTGATCAACTCGAACTGGGTTTCGAGGAAGTCGACATGATCTTCCTCATTCGAGAGAATGTCCGAGAAGAGATCGCGGCTGCCAAAATCGCGCACGGTCTCGCAGTGGGCAATGGCTTCCTTGAGCAAGGGCACCGCTTCTTCTTCGACCAGAAGATCGGCCTTGAGGATTTCCTCAACCGACTCGCCGATCCGCAGATGGCCCAGCGCCTGAAAATTGGGCAGGCCTTCAAGGAACAGGATTCGTTCGGCCAGCCGGTCAGCGTGTTTCATCTCGTCGATTGACTCGTGCCGCTCGTATTCAGCCAGTTTGGTTACACCCCAGTTGTCGAGCATGCGGTAATGCAGCCAGTACTGGTTGACCGCAGTCAGTTCCCCCAGCAGCACCTTGTTGAGAAATTCGATGACCTTGGCGTCGCCCTTCATGGGTGCCTCCATTTAAAACTGCTGAGCCGCGTTTATGCGCGCTTTTCATCGCGCAGACAAGTCCGGCGCGGCAAAAATCACGATTTTACAGATAGATAGTAATGCGGATGATTAGCAGTTAGCTAGGAGGCATTAACCTGGTAGTTACGCCGAGGTGAGGCAACGCTCGCGCTCTTCGATCAGGATCTCGGCGGCATCGTCAAGGCATTGGCCGCATTGCGGCACTTTGCCCAGCGACTCGTAAACCGCGTCTGCATCACCCGGGCAGCTGCGCGCGGCGCAGCGCAGCGTTGTTTCGCGAATGGCGTTGCAGATGCAGACGTACACAAGCGGCTCCTCTCGACTCGTCCGAGAGGATGATGCGAATGGATCGCAATAGCAACAAAAAACTTACTGCCGCCGTTAGGCCTTGGCTCAGCTAGCTACCGCAATGCAGGTAATCCCTGCCGCAGACAGGCGCGAACAGGCCGATTGGGCCGCCGCCTGGCTCGGATAACCGCCAGCCTGCAATTTGGTTACTCGGCCGGCGGGGATGAGCAGCCGGGTTCGGCCAGCAACTTCGGGCCGTGACTTTACACGGTCCCACATTGCACTGGCATTGGCGGCAACCCCGAACGCGCCGAGTTGAACCCGCCAGGCACCGGCTGACGCCGCTACTGCCGGTGGAGAACTGGCGCGCTGCGCGGCAACAGCAACGGCCACCGGAGGACGGGGGGCGGCGGTTGGCGGGACCGGTGGCCGGGGCCGCGCATAGTCAGCGCCTGCCTCGCGCGGGCTACTGCCTGCCGATGCCGCCACTGCCACCGGTGGAGGTATGCGCGGCAATGCAGTAACCACCGGAGATGTCGGCGGATTGGGCACCGAAGCGCCCAGATCGGTCGCTGCGAGCTGCCGTGACCGTGTCGCCAGCGCTTGCGCGGCCAGCTCCTGCCCCACGGGGACGCTTTGCTGGCGCTGCTCGAGCGGAATATACTGATCCATCTGGGTCAGCGCCGCCGCCGCCTGCGCCAGTCCGGCCTGCTGGGCCAGACTCACCAGCGCATAGGCACGCACCCAGTCCTTGGGCACATTGTCGCCATTGAAGGTGGCAATCCCCAACAGGTACTGCGCACGCGGTTCGCCGCGATCTGCGGCCGCGCTGATATAGGGCAGGGCTTTCGCGCGCTCGCCGCGCTGGAACAGCAGCAGGCCATAGTTATCGGCAGCCTGCATATGGCCCTGCGCTGCCGCCTTGCCAAACATCTCTTCGGCCATTGCCAGATCTTGCTTGATACCACGGCCCAATTTGTAGGCCTGTCCGAGATTGAACTGCGCATCGGCATCACCATGCGCGGCGGGGCCAGTCCATTCAGCGGTGGCAGCGGGAAAATCGCCGCGGGTCCAAGCATCAACCCCCGCCTTGACGTCAGCCAGTGCGGAAGCGGTGACAAGGCTCACCAGCGCCAAAAATGCTCCACTGAGCAGTCCAGTCCGAGCCAGCATTTGGCGTCACTCCGTAATTTTGCCGTGCAATGTCACATATTAACGTGAAAATTGCCGCACGCCAGCCGCGAAAGGTCCAACGCTAACCGCAGCGGCTCAATCCATACTTAAAAGACATGGTTAATCATCGTTTAGGAAATTCTGCGGGCCAGCTTTCGCGCCATATTCGGCAATTCAAGCCGTGCGCATTAACCCAAAATTAGGAACGTTCTGCGATCCCGCTTCCCAAGACACAGTCTCACACCGAAGCATTTCAGGGGAATTGCATTGCGCGTACTGGCATTGGCATCACAGAAGGGCGGCTCGGGCAAGACCACGCTATCGGGCCACCTTGCTGTGCAGGCCCAGCGCGCTGGCGCAGGTCCTGTCGTCCTGATCGACATTGATCCGCAGGGTTCGCTCGCCGACTGGTGGAACGAGCGCGAGGCTGAACTTCCTGCTTTTGCGCAGACCACGGTTGCCCGCCTCACCGCCGATCTGGCGGTATTGCGCCAACAAGGTTTCCGTCTTGCCGTCATCGATACCCCGCCGGCCATTACCCTAGCTATCCAGAGCGTGATTTCGGTTGCCGAGCTGATTGTTGTTACCACCCCTCCCACCCCCCACGATCAGCGCGCCGTGGGCGCAACCGTCGATCTGTGTGACCGCGCCGGAAAGCCGCTCATTTTCGTGCTCAACGGAGCAACGCCGAAGGCAAAGATCACGTCAGAAGCTGCTGTCGCCCTATCGCAGCATGGCACGGTCGCTCCGGTAACGCTGCATCACCGCACAGATTTCGCCGCATCGATGATCGATGGGCGCACCGTGATGGAAGTTGATCCCGGCGGCCGCTCCTCGCTCGAGGTTGCAACCTTGTGGAACTACATCTCAGACCGGCTCGAAAAGAATTTCCGCCGCACGGTGTTTGCTGCGCCCAGCGCAGTTGCCGTGAACGCGGGTGCCCAGCGTACGTCTGGCGGCTTCGGCCGCCGCGTTGCCGGGTCTTGAGGGGGTTTGCGGCATGACCGATTCCAAACCCATCGCTTCGCTCTCGCCCAGCCTGCTTGCCCGCAAGGGCGGCGCCCGGCCTGCAATGCGCTCGCAAATGCAGCCGCTGCACTTGGACGACGCGACTGAGCACCAGCTCAACGAAGACCTTGGCTTTAACGACATGGGCGAAGACAGCCTGCCTGTTCCGGCAACCAAACAAGGCGCTGAAGTCGTGGCGATCCTGCAGGGCGTGAAGGCCCGGCGCAACGGCACCAGCGAAGTTCGCCGCCAGCAGGACCAGCTTGCCGCGCGGCTTAGCCAGAGCAGCAAGCAAGCACCGGCTCGCCGCTCCGCACTGGCAGAAGGGCGAAGTGCTGCTTTCACTTTGCGGCTCGATGCCGACCGCCATCTCAAACTACGGCTGGCTTGCACACTTGCCAACCAAAGTGCGCAGCAGATCGTTACCGATGCGCTCGACCATTTGCTCGCTTCTCTGCCCGACGTCGCCGATCTGGCAGCGCGGGCAGGCAAGCGCCGTTGAACTTTCTTGAAGGGGGATACTCCATGACCTCGCTGACCACTCGCTCGAAGGCCCTAGGTTATGTCGCCGCTGGTGCCATTGCTGCGGCAACGCTCGCAGGCTGCTCTGGCGGTGCGAAAATGGCCCGCGCCGGAACTTACACCGAGCGTGACGCGACCCGCGCCAGCCACGGTGCTGACAAACAGGTCACAGCCGCCGAACGCGCTGTGGCCCGTACCCCGCAAAATGGCTCACTGCGCGCGGTGCTCGGCCTCGCCTACCTTCAGGCCGGACGCTTCGCCTCGGCCACCACGGCATTTGATGACGCGATGCGGCTGGGCGATAATAGCCCGCGCACCGCGCTCAGCCTGGCACTCTCAAAGATTGGCGCAGGGCGTGGCCGCGAGGCTGTCGCTGTTCTCGACGATTGGCGCGATACCATACCGGCCAGCGATCTTGGGCTCGCCTTGGCACTTGCCGGTGAGAGTAACCGCGGCGTTGCAATCCTCTCCGACGCTCTGCGCGGAGGCGATAGTTCCGCCAAACTGCGCCAGAACCTGGCCTATGCCTATGCGCTCGATGGCCGCTGGCGCGAAGCCCGCACGATGATGGAGCAGGACGTACCTGCCGATCTCATCGACCAGCGGATCAGCGAATGGGCGATGCAAGGTAAGGCCGAAGACTACCAGAAGCGCGTTGCCGGGCTGCTCGGTGCGCCGGTGCGCAGCGATCCGGGTCTGCCGCAGAGCTTGGCACTGGGCGATGCCAGCCCCGTCGAACAGCTTGCGGTCGAAGCATCTGTCGGCCAGCCGCAGCAAGCACCGCAGCCGGTTTCAGCCAGCAGCGAATTGCCGCCCGCTGGTGAAGCTCTGGCAAGCATTCCGGCAGTAGCTTTCTCCAGTGAAGTTGCCCCAATGGCTGTTGCCTCTCCTGTGCTTGCCCCGGCATCGCAGGCTCCAGAAGTGGCCAGTTTTGCCAATGCCTTTGAAGCTGGCCCTGCCACAGTGCAGCAGGCTCCGGCCACCCGCCGCGCACCGCGCACTGTTCGGGTCGCAATGCCTGCCGCCAAGCCGGTGGTGCAGCGCAATGGCAGTCACTTTGTTCAGCTCGGCTCCTATTCGAGCCCACAGGGAGCCCGTCGCGGCTGGGGTGTACTCACTGCGCGCAATCCGCGCCTGCGCGAATATCGTATGGTAATTACCCCAGCAGTTGTCAGAGGTGTCAGCTACTGGCGCGTGGCCGCCGCTGGCTTTGATGCGAATGCGGCTTCTGGTATGTGTTCAACTGTTCGCGGCCGCGGCGGTGTTTGCTTCGCCTACGCGGCAAACCGCGTACCTGCTGGTGCCGTCCCCGCCTGGACGCAAAGCGGAGCGGGCGTTCGCGCCGCACGCCGCTGAGCCTCCAAGCCTCTTGAATTGCCAAAATCTTGCCCCTCCTTCCCGCGCAGATAGCTGGGGCGGAGGGGCTATTGTTAAAACAGGACTTGCGCGCCGCCCTTCCAGAGTGCGGTGACGCGGCCCTGAACCGGCTGCTTGTCGAACGGCGTATTCCCGGCGCTTGCCGCCATGCGCTCTGAATCGACGATCCACGGACGCTCCGGCTCGATCAGCGCGATGTCGGCCTGCATCCCTACTGCCACCGTTCCGGCGTCAACGCCGAGCAGGCGCGCCGGGTTGCCAGCGAGCAGCGCGAAGGCGCGGGCTGTGTCGATCACCCCGTCGCGCACCAGAGTGAGCGTCAGCGCCAGCAGTGTCTCCGCGCCCGCCATGCCCGGTTCGGCATCGGCAAAGGGGAGGCGCTTGTCCTGCGGCCCGCGTGGATCGTGCCCGGAGGCAATGACATCAATAGTGCCGTCGGCCAGTGCCACCAGCACCGCCTGCCGATCACCTTCGCAGCGGAGCGGCGGTGACAGGCGGGCAAAGGTGCGAAAGTCGCTGATGGCCAGGTCCGAGAGCATGAAATGGGCGGGCGTAATTCCGGCTGTCACTGGCAGCCCGCGCGCCTTGGCTGCGCGCACCAGCGCCAATCCGCTGGCTGTCGTAACCTGCCTGAAATGCAGCCGCGCACCGGCTATTTCGGCAAGGGCGATGTCGCGGGCAATGGCCAGCGCCTCCGCCTCGGCAGGGGCTGATGGCAGGCCCAGCCGCATGGCCATTTCGCCTGCCGTGGCAACGGCGTTTGCAGTGAGGCCGCCATCTTCGGCGTGGGCAATAATCACCATGTCCAGCATCGCGGCATAGCGCAGCAGGCCCAGCATGGTCCCCGAATCGCTGATCCACGCGCGCCCGGTCGAAACCGCTTTGGCACCCGCATCGCGCATCAGCGCCAGTTCGGAGAGTTCCGTTCCACCTAATCCCTGAGTCGCCGCGGCCAGCGGGTGCACCCAAAGGTCGGGCTTTCCCGATTGTGCGGCAAAGCGCACCCTCGCGGGATGGTCGAGCACTGGCGACTGGTCGGGCATCAGCGCCGCCCGTGTGATCCCGCCGAAGTGAAACGCGGGCTTGTCGATGGCAAAGACGCCGAAATCGACCAGCCCCGGCGTGATCAGCGCGCCCTTGGCATCGACCACAGCGTCGCCGTCTTGCGCGGCAACGTCGCCGATCTCGGCAATCGCCCCGCCAGCGCAGCGCAGGCTGCCTTTGCGTGGCGGTCCCTCGGGCAGGACCAGCAGCCCGTTTAGGATCGTAATCGGCGGCGCGGCGCTCATGGTGCCCAGCCCGGCGCACCGCGTGACTTGCGGGTGAGGACATCTAGACAGGCCATGCGGATCGCCACACCCATTTCGACCTGCCGGGTGATCAGAGATCGGCCCGGAAGATCGGCGACATTGCTGTCGATCTCGATCCCCCGGTTCATCGGGCCGGGATGCATCACCAGGGCATCTGGCTTTGCCTTTGCCAGCCGGTCCAGTGTCAGGCCGAACAGGTGGCGATATTCGCGAGGGCTGGGCACGAACTGCCCCTGCATGCGTTCCTGCTGGAGCCGCAGCATCATCACCACGTCCGCGCCGTCCAGCGCCGCGTTGAAATCGTAAAACGGGGTAACCCCCATTGCCTCGATCCCCTGCGGCATCAGCGCAGGAGGCGCGCAGACGCGCACTTCGGCGCCCAGCGCTGTCAGACACAGCATGTTAGACCGCGCGACCCGGCTGTGCAGAATATCACCGCAGATGGTAACACGCAGGTCGGAAATCTCGCCCCCACCGTGTCCTTTGGTACCGCGCTGTTTGAGCGCCTGACGCAGGGTCAGCGCATCGAGCAGGGCTTGCGTGGGGTGTTCATGCTGCCCGTCGCCGGCATTGAGCACCGGGCAATCGACCTTGCCGGCGATCAGCGCCACTGCGCCCGAGCTGCCGTGGCGAATGACAATCGCATCGGCGCGCATGGCGTTGAGCGTGACCGCCGTGTCGATCAGCGTCTCGCCTTTTTTGACGCTCGATTGCGAGGCGTTCATGTTGACCACGTCGGCGCCCAGCCGCTTGCCCGCGATCTCGAACGACAGCCGGGTCCGGGTCGAATTTTCGAAAAAAGCGTTGATGATCGTCAGGCCTGCAAGGCACTCGTCGCGCTTTTGCGGCTGGCGGTTAAGCTCAACCCATTGTTCCGCCTCGTCGAGCAGGAATAGGATCTCATGGCGCGCAATGCCCGCAATGCCCAGAAGCCCGCGATGCGGGAACGCGCCGCTGCCCGCCGGATAGCGGTCCAGATGGGATGGTGGCGCCGATGTCATTGAAGCCAGTTCCCTAGAGGCGACTTGGCTGCACCTCAAGTCACTTTGCCAAACTGTCCACTATACTTAGGAAGGGCCTGGCCTAAGAGAACGGACACAAGGTTGCAGGAGCAGGCATGATTTTCGCGCGAAAAGTCTGGCATGTGCTGGTGGCGATCAAGGACGGGCTGGCCCTGCTGTTCCTGCTGGTGTTCTTCCTGTTGCTGTTTGCCGCACTTTCGGCGCGTCCCAGCCCGGCTGCCGTGCGCGATGGGGCTTTGTTGCTGAAGCTCGAAGGCGCGGTGGTGGAAGAGCCGCAGATGATCGACCCGCTGGCGCAGTTGCTATCGCAAACCGCCCCGGCCGCGGAATACCGCGCGCGCGATCTGGTTACGGCCTTGCGGGGTGCCGCAAAGGACAGCCGCATCAAGGCGGTGGTGCTTGATTTGTCTCAGTTCACCGGCGGCGGGCAGGTGCACTTGCAAGATATTGGCGAGGCGATGGATCTGGTGCGCGTGGCAAACAAGCCAGTGCTGACCTTTGCGCCGCTTTATGCCGATGACGCCCTGCTCCTCGCCGCACATGCCAGCGAGGTCTGGGTTGATCCACTGGGCGGGGCATTCGTCACCGGACCGGGCGGCAATCGGTTGTTTTTTGGCCGGCTGATCGAAAAGCTCAAAGTCACCGCACATGTTTTTCGCGTCGGCACCTACAAGAGCGCGGTCGAACCTTTCACGCGCAATGATCTTTCCGCCGAATCGCGCGAGGCCAGCACGGCGCTGAACGGTGCCCTTTGGGAGGCGTGGAAGGCCGATGTCGCCAAGGCCCGTCCGAAAGCGAACATCGCGCTGGCAACTGCTGATCCGGCGGCATGGCTGACGGCGTCGGGCGGTGATGCTGCGCAGGCCGCGCTGGCTGCGGGTCTGGTCGACAATATCGGCGACGCCAGCGCTTTTGGCAACCGGGTGGCCGAGCTTGTGGGCAAAGATAGCAGGGACGCCGCTCCGGGTGCTTATGCGCATACTTCGCTGCGGGCGTGGCTTGCCGCGAATCCTGAGAAAGCATCGGGTAAGCCTATCGGCGTGGTGACGATCGCCGGTGAAATCGTTGATGGCGATGCGGGCCCCGGCGCGGCTGGCGGCGAGCGGATTGCTGAGCTGCTCGATGATGCGTTGGACGATAACCTTGCCGCCTTGGTGGTGCGAGTCGATTCGCCGGGTGGCTCGGTTTTTGCCTCCGAGCAGATTCGCACCGCGATCAACCGGCACAAGGCGAAGGGCGTGCCCGTGGTGGTCTCGATGGCCAATCTCGCGGCCAGCGGCGGCTATTGGGTTTCAACCCCGGCGAATCGCATATTTGCCGCACCTTCGACGATCACTGGTTCCATCGGTGTTTTCGCAATCGTGCCGAGCTTTGAGCGGGCACTGGGTGATTGGGGGGTAACCTCGGACGGGGTGAAAACGACGCCGCTTTCGGGTCAGCCCGATCCGATTGGCGGCCTTTCGCCGACCATCGCGGCGATGCTTCAGGCCAATGTCGAGAACACCTATGGCAAATTTCTGGGGCTGGTCGGCCGGGCGCGCGGCAAGACGGCGGGAGAGGTCGACGCCATGGCGCAGGGCCGGGTCTGGGATGGCGGCACCGCGCGGCAAAAGGGCCTTGCCGACCAGTTTGGCGGGCTTGACGAGGCACTTACCTATGCTGCGGGGGCGGCAAAACTAAAGGCAGGTGAATGGCATCCGGTCTATCTGGGACGGCAGGGCGATCCCTATGCGTCACTGCTGGAGCGGCTGGGCGGCGATGATGACAGCGCCCCCCCCGATGCTGCGCGAGACTGGGCCGGGCTGATTGCTGCACGACAGGCGAGTGCAATTGGCGAGGCGGCAGCGGGGGCAGAGCGCCTGCTCGGCAGGCAGGGTGCGCAGGCCTTTTGTCTCGAATGTCCGGTGAGCACTGCCCGGCCACAAGCGCGCCTCGGTTCGGTAGGGTTGTTGGCGCGGCTTGAGCGGCTGCTCGCGCGCTTTTGAACCAGCCCGCAGCAGCGGTGAGACAGTGTGCCCCACGGCGCTTGCCCTTTCGCTGCCTACCCACTAAGGGCACGGCCCTGAGATTACTTGGACTTCGTCGTCCTGCGGGCGTGGCGGAATTGGTAGACGCGCTGGTTTTAGGTACCAGTATCGTAAGATGTGGGGGTTCGAGTCCCTTCGCCCGCACCAGTCCCCGTCGCACCTCGGGCTAAATGTCGGAATTTTTTCCGGCAGGCGAAGCTTTACAGCATTGTGAGAAGGCATTTTTTGGTCATGCAGATTGTCGAAACCAGCAACGAAGGTTTGAAGCGCGCCTATTCGGTGAAGATCCCGGCCAGCGATATCGCGGCCAAGGTCGAAGGCGAAGTCAAGCGGATCGCCCCGCAAGTGCGCATGCCAGGCTTCCGCCCGGGCAAGGTGCCCGCCAATCTGGTCAAGAAGATGCATGGCCCGTCGCTGCATCAGGACGCATTGAACACGACGATTCGCGAAGCGATGGACAAGCTGGTCACCGAACAGAAGCTGCGCCCTGCGATGCAGCCCGAAGTGACTCTGGGCGATGGCTATGAGCAAGGCAAGGACGTCGAACTGTCGGTCAGCCTCGAAGTGCTGCCTCAGGTTGCCGCCCCCTCGCTCGATGGCCTCAAGCTGGCAAAGCTGACGGTTCCGGTGGCGGACGCCGAAGTTGATGAAGCTGTGGCAAAGATTGCCGAGGGCCAGAAGAGCTTCGTCGAGGCGAAAAAGACCAAGAAGGCCGAGAACGGCGATCAGGTGGTCTGCAATTTCGTCGGCAAGCGCGATGGCGTGGAATTCGACGGCGGCAAGGCCGAAGATCAGGCTATTGAGCTTGGCGCAGGCCGTTTGATCCCCGGCTTCGAAGATCAGCTGGTGGGCGTCAAGGCGGGTGATGAGAAAGTCATCACTGTGACCTTCCCCGAAGATTATCCCGCCGCCGAACTCAAGGGCAAGGTCGCGACCTTCGACATCACCGTTCACGCCGTGAAAGTGCCCGGCGAAACCAAGATCGACGATGACTTCGCCAAGAACCTTGGCCTTTCGGACCTTGAGCAGCTCAAGGGCCTGATGCGCGGCCAGCTTGAGAAGGAACTGTCCGGCCTGACCCGCACCCAGATGAAGCGCGCGCTGCTTGATCAGCTGGCGGCCGGCCACGATTTCGACGTGCCGCCGTCGATGGTCGAAGCAGAATTCGCCCAGATCTGGCAGCAGCTTATGCAGGAAGCGAGCCGCGAGGAAGACGCCGAAGCCGCGCTCAAGGAAATCGAAGCCGAGAAGGACGATTATCGCGCCATTGCCGTGCGCCGCGTGCGCCTCGGTTTGCTGTTGTCAGAAATCGGCCAGGCCAACGGCGTCGAAGTTTCCAATCAGGAAATGTCGATGCTGGTGCAGCAGGCTGCCCAGCAGTATCGCCCCGAAGACCGCCAGCGCTTTATGGAATATGTCCAGCAGGACCCGATGGCCGCTGCCCAGCTGCGCGCGCCGCTCTATGAGGACAAGGTCGTCGATTTCCTGTTCGACAAGGCTGAAGTCACCGAGCGTGAAGTAACCCGCGACGAATTGCAGGCAGCGATCGAAGCCGAAGAAGGCGAAGTGATCGAAGCCAAGCCCGTCAAGAAGGCTGCTGCCAAGAAGGCGCCGGCTTCCAAGGCTGCCAAGGAAGCTGCACCGGAAGCTGAAGCGCCTGCGGCTGAGGTAGCCAAGCCTGCTGCGGCAAAGAAGGCTGCTGCCAAGCCGGCCAAGGCTGAAGCCGCGGCGGATTTGGAAGCTGCACCGGTTAAAAAGGCAGCTCCCGCGAAAAAGCCTGCGGCCAAGCCGGCATCTGCCAAGAAAGCCTGACAGCGCCTGGGTTCCGTTTGGCAGCCCGGCAGGTCGGCTATTCGTTGAACTCCTCTCGGTCGGGGATGCGGGTGAAGGCGATCTTGGTGCCTGAAAAGCCGCGACCGGCCGATGGCAGCATGCCGATCAGCACCGAATCTCGGCCGAACCGATGGTTCATCCGGTCCAATGCCTGTGACAGGCGGACTTGAGCCAAGCGGCGCGCTATCGTCCTGTCTGCTGTATTGTCCAGACCGGCGAACAGGTCGGGCTGGATTGCAGCTTCCGGTTCCAGACCATGGAGCACGACAGACAGCTTCTTGACCAATATGCCCGGTTCCCTGGGAATCGTCTCTTCCCAGAAGCCGAGCAGCATGGCGAGAAAGGTGTTGCTGTCTTGTGCAGGGCGGCAGAGCGCTTCGGATCGCATGCGCCTGCCATCCTCCAGTCTGGCGGAAAAGCTGAAGACGCGTGCGGCGTATCCCATGCGGCGCAGCCGTGCGGCGGCTTTGAGCGTCAGCCGCCGGGCGACATCGATTGCCTGCGCTGGTGGGCGCAGCGCGGGGGCGAGCACGTGGCTGTGACCGATGCTGCGCCGCTGGGTTTCCAGTTCGGGCAAGTCATACCCGCGCAGAAGATACCACATCCTTTCGCCCCAGATGCTTCCCCAGACCGAACGCATTTGCCGCCTGTCGAGCGCGAGTATGTCGGCGAGGGTGTGAATCCCGCGGATATGCAGGCGGCGCTCCATATTGCGTCCGATCCCGGGCAGGTCGCGGGGCATCAGCTTGCCGACAAGGCAATCCGGGATGTCGGACGGCATCAGTATGGTCAGCCCGTCCGGCTTTTCCAGGTCGGTCGCTACCTTGGCCAGATAGCGGTTGGGCGCGATACCGATCGAACAGCGCACCCAGGGCCCCAGGCTGGTTTTCAGCCCTGCCTTGATCGATTGCGCGATCCGCCTTGCGGTATCCGCATCGGCCTCGTTGCGCATCAGGTGCGCGGCCATTTCATCGATGGAGCAGACGGCGCTGACTGGAATATGGCGGTTGATCTCGTCAATCGCACGGTGATGGAATTCGACATAGACTTCATGGCGGGCCAGCACGCATATGAGGTCCGGGCATTTGCGCCGGGCTTCCCAGATCGGCGTACCGGTCCTGACGCCAAATGCCTTGGCTTCGTAGCTGGCGGCGATGGCACAGGTACTCTCTGTCTCGACTGGCACGACAGCCACCGGCCTGTCTCGCAATTCAGGACGCAATTGCTGCTCCACGCTGGCGAAGTAGCTGTTGAAATCGATATAGAGCCATTTGAGCGAGGATGACGGGTGCATGGTTGTAACCGGGATTGGAGTGATTCTCCCGAGTAGTATGTTCTTGTTATGTTCAAAACAAAAGGACGGAGTCGCTTGCTGTGTGAAAAGCTGGTGCGGCGGGTCTAATCCACCGCCCCGGCAATCTTTGGGCCGATAAACCGGTTAACACCCTTGAACATCGCAGCTTGCCACGCGACATAGGCGTTCCACGCAAATTGAGGACTCTCATGATCGATCTGTTCGGCCACAACAGCGCCCAGGGCAAATTCTCGCACGATCCGGTGACCGGCGCACTGATTCCGATGGTTGTCGAACAGACCAGCCGCGGCGAGCGCAGCTTTGACATTTTCAGCCGCCTGCTGCGCGAGCGCATCGTGTTCATCACCGGCGAGGTCGAGGACAATATGGCTTCGGTTATCGTTGCGCAGTTGTTGTTCCTCGAATCGGAGAACCCGGCGAAGGACATCTCGATGTATATCAATTCGCCCGGCGGCGCGGTGACGGCGGGCATGGCGATCCACGATACCATGCAATATATCCGCCCGAAGGTGTCCACTGTGTGCATCGGACAGGCCGCCTCGATGGGCAGCTTCCTGCTCGCGGCGGGTGAGCCGGGCATGCGGATTGCCCTGCCCAATGCGCGGATCATGGTGCATCAGCCGTCAGGCGGCGCGCGCGGCATGGCATCCGATATTGAGATTCAGGCGCGTGAGATCCTGCGTATTCGCAGCCGGATGAACGATCTTTACGTCAAATATACCGGCAAAAGCCTGACCGATATCGAAAAGGCGATGGACCGCGATACCTTTCTGGAAGCAGAAGAGGCGCTGAAATTCGGCATTGTCGACAAGGTTTTCGAAACCCGGCCCGATGCGGAAAAGGCTGACGAAGCGGCCAAGAAGGAATAATCAACCTTGACGCTTCAACCTCGCGCAAGCTTTCCGTGCTATGCGGCAGGATTGATAAATGCGCCCGCGAGGCTAAGCTTGGCGAGTCGGCCTCTAGCGGGGCACATAGGATAGAGCATGACCAAACTGAGCGGTTCTGACGCGAAAAGCACACTCTACTGCAGCTTCTGCGGCAAGTCCCAGCATGAAGTCCGCAAACTGATTGCCGGGCCCACGGTGTTCATCTGCGATGAATGCGTCGAGCTGTGTAATGATATCATTCGCGAAGAAACCAAGGCCGGGATCGCTGGCAAGAAAGATGGCGGCGTACCCAGCCCGCGTGACATCTTCGCGACGTTGAACGACTATGTGATCGGCCAGGACCGCGCCAAGCGCGTGCTCTCGGTTGCGGTGCACAACCACTACAAGCGGCTGAAGCACAGCGGCAAGGGCGGCGATGTCGAACTGTCTAAGTCGAACATCCTGCTGGTCGGCCCCACTGGCTGCGGCAAGACCTTGCTGGCTCAGACTCTCGCCAAAACCTTTGATGTGCCCTTCACCATGGCCGATGCGACCACGCTGACCGAAGCGGGTTACGTGGGCGAGGATGTTGAGAACATCATCCTCAAACTGCTGCAGGCCAGCGACTACAACGTTGAAAAGGCACAACACGGCATCGTCTATATCGACGAGATCGACAAGATCAGCCGCAAGGCGGAAAACCCCTCGATCACCCGCGATGTGTCGGGCGAAGGTGTGCAGCAGGCGCTGCTCAAGCTGATGGAGGGCACTACCGCCAGCGTTCCTCCGCAGGGCGGACGCAAGCACCCGCAGCAGGAATTCCTGCAGGTGGACACGACCAACATCCTGTTCATCTGCGGCGGGGCGTTTGCGGGCCTTGAAAAGATCATCGCCGACCGTTTGCAAAAGCGCTCGATTGGCTTTGGCGCGCATGTTGCCGATCCCGACAAGCGCCGGGTGGGCGAACTGCTGCAAAAGGCCGAGCCGGAAGACCTGCTGAAATTCGGCCTGATCCCTGAATTCGTCGGCCGTCTGCCAGTCATCGCAACGCTCGAAGATCTCGATATTCCGGCGCTGGTCAAGATCCTCAGCGAGCCAAAGAACGCTTTGGTCAAGCAGTTCCAGAAGCTGTTCGATCTCGAAGATGTCGAACTGACTTTCACCGCCGATGCGCTGGAAACCATCGCCAAAAAGGCAATCGAGCGAAAGACTGGCGCGCGGGGCTTGCGCTCTATCGTCGAATCGATCCTGCTCGACACGATGTTTGATCTGCCGACCGAGACGGATATTGCCGAAGTGGTGGTCGATGGCGACGTGATCGAGGGCCGCAAGGACCCGATCCGGGTGCTCAAGGGCGACAAGGCCGAAGAGGCGGCGTAGATTTCTACTCCCCCGGCTTTTCTCAATATCGTCACCCTGAACTTGTTTCAGGGCCCATTTTTCGGCACATCCGGAGCTTGGTTTTCGGGCGAAAACCTCACAGTTTGCACTTGTCCCGATAACTTGGAGTTTGCGGCATGATGGGCCCTGAAACAAGTTCAGGGTGACGCAAAAAGCAAAAATTGGGAATGGATCAGCCCCGCACGGCGAGGGGCTTTTCAGGAGAGAGCTAATGCCCATCCACGTTTCGCGCATCATCCACACGATTCACGCCACGACGGACATCTACAAATGCCGCCTGCTCTATCAGGACGCGCTGGGCGGGCTGGTGTTTGCCGAAAACTATTTCCCCGCCGAGGACCGTGACTGCGCGCTGCTCTATGTCGCCAACCATATGGTCGAGCCGATGGCGCCGCGCACGCCCGATGACTTGACCAAGCCCTATGCGCGCATGGCGGCCAAGATCGGTCAGGCGTTTCATTCGTTCGAGCTGAAAGTGGCCGATGGCAAAGCCGCCAGCCAGGCGTTCCGCGATGCTGGCGCGGTGACGGCGAGCGACTACGGGGTGTTCTTCTTCGTCAAGCCAGAGAGCACCGGCGGCGTGCTGCTCGAAGTTTGCGAAACGCCGATGCCCAACGATCCTTATGACCGGGCAAGCTGGAGCCCGGATGTCGGCACCGGGCATGCCAGCGGCGTGATGCGGCTGGATCACATTGCCTGCGTGACTGCGGATCTCGACAAGGCGGTGGCGTTTTTCACGGGTAGCGTCGATGGCCAGGTGCTGTCCGATGCGGCCACCTTATTGCCGCAGCCAGCCCGCCGGGTGCTGATCCAGATTGGCGATACCAATGTCGCCTTTATCCAGCCCGAGGACACTGCAGCAGGCCCGCTGGGTGCGTTCCTCGCCAAGAAGCAGAACGGCATTTATGCGCTGGTTTGGCAGGTGGCAGATGCGGAAAAGGCAAAGGCGCACTTTACCGGCGGCCTGCTGAACATGCGGCTCACGCAAGCGGACTGCATTTCGCCCGGTTTTGCCATCGAGCCGGAGGACTTCCTCGGCGCGCGGCATGAATTTGTAAGTTCCGAATAAGGCAGGCCCCGCCGGCCAGGCGTGGGGTGGAGGATGGCCGACGGAGCCCGCGCGATGTCTCGCCAGACTAGCGGATTAGCGAGGCATCGATACGGTATCGGTGACGTGGATGACACCGTTCGACTGCATGACATTGGCCTGGGTCACCTTGGCCCGGCCGCCCATTTCATCGACAAGCACGATGTTGCGGCCCATCATGCGCGCGGTCAGCTTGCCGCCTGATACCGTGGTCAGTTCGGCCTTGCCGCGGCCGGCACGGATCATGCGTGTGAGCTGCGTTGAGGTGACGCTGCCGGGCACCACGTGATAGGTCAGGATCTTGGTAAGGGTCGCCTTTTGCTCCGGCTTCACCAAGCTCTCGACCGTTCCTGCGGGCAATTTGCCAAATGCGGCATTGGTCGGCGCGAAGACGGTGAACGGACCGGGGCTGGACAGCGTCTCGACCAGACCCGCCGCTGTTACGGCAGCCACCAGCGTGGTGTGATCGCGCGAATTGACTGCGTTTTCGACGATGTTGCGTGTGGGCAACATGGCCGCGCCGCCAACCATTACCGTGTGTCCTGCGCCGTGGTGTTCGGCCAATGCAGGCGTGCCTGCGATCAGTGCAGTAGCGGCAAGTGCCGTACCTATCAGTGCGGCAATCTTTTGGGGATGCTGCATGTGTCTCTCCTTGTGCAACCGGGGGTGTTGCAGGGAAGAGAACGCAGACCGCGCCGGGTTGGATCACCGGCACCGGTGGCCAACTGGCCGATTGCGATCAGACCGTGTGCGCGCCTTCCAGCACGCAGTCTTCGCCGCCGCTAAGCTCGATCTGGATCGTCGCGTGGCCAATACCAAAATCATGCGACAGTTGCGCCGCGAGATCATGCAGGAATGGGTCGCCCGGATGGCCGCCCGGGATAACCAGATGCGCGGTCAATGCGGTCTCGGTGGTGCTCATCGGCCAGATGTGCAGATCGTGCACGGCTGTCACTCCGGCTTGCTCAGCAAGGAATGCACTAACCGCGCGTTCGTCGATCCCGTCGGGAACTGCCAGTAGCCCCATTTTCACTGAGTCGCGCAGCAGCCCCCAACTGCCCCAGGCAATCACCGCCATGATCGCGAGCGAAGTCACGGGATCGATCCATGTCTTGCCGGTCAGGACCACGGCCAGGCCCGCCACGACAACGCCTGCCGAAACCGCGGCATCGGCCATCAGGTGCTGGAATGCGGCACGCAGGTTGAGGTCGCTCTTGCGGCCGCCAGCAAACAGCAAGGCGCTGGCCCCGTTGATCACGATGCCCAGCCCTGCGACCAGCATCATCATTTCCCCGGCAACCGGCGCGGGATCACCAAAGCGGCGGATCGTTTCAACCACGATTGCGCCCAACGCGACCCACAGCAGTGCCGCGTTGGCTATCGCGGCAAGGATAGATGAGCTTTTAAGGCCATAGGTGAAGCGTGCTGAGGGCGGGCGGCGCGCCAGCGTGCTCGCCCCCCAGGCCAGCAACAGGCTCAGCACGTCGGAAAAATTGTGACCAGCATCGGCGATCAGGGCCACCGAGCCGCTGATTATACCCGCCGCAACTTCAGCTGCGACGAAAGCAAGGTTGAGCGTGACCGCAATCGCGAAGTTGCGCCCTTGCCGGTCGCCCAGCATGGCTGCGCCGTGGTGGTGATGCCCGTGTCCATGGCTATGTCCGTGGGAATGATCATGTCCGGCGCTCATGCGTCACCTGTCGCATGGCGCACCTTGACGGGCAAGGTTGGCTTGCTGAACCTGTTGTCAACAAGCTGTCATAGACGAGTGGTTAGAGACCATATAATTTCGTCACGTGAGGGGGCGCGAGGCGCGAGTCGGAACGGTCAACAGGCCGTCAAGGCAAACGAACTTCGGCAGATAAACAGGGAACCAGATCATGCAGTTTCGCTTCTTTCTCGCGGCCAGCGCCGCCAGCCTTTCACTAGCCTGCGCCCTCGCCGCGCCTGCCCATGCGCAAGAAACAACCTCGACGATTCGCGGCACAGTGACCAGTGGCGGCGCACCAGTGGCGGGCGCAACGGTTGAAATCCGCAATACGCAGACCGGCGCGAGTTCCAAGGTTGTGACGGAAGATTCGGGAGGGTTTAACGCTACCGGCCTGCGCGCGGGCGATGCCTATTCTGTGACCGTTACCGCACCTGGCGGCGGATCGACTCAGGTGACCGATGTTGTCACCGTGCTCAGCCAGGTTTACGAACTGCCGATCGAGCTTGACGCGGCCGGTGCGGCGGGCAGCGAGATCGTGGTTTCGGCGACGCGCATTCGCGGCGCGGGTTCAGTCAGCCAGGGACCGGCTACGGTGCTGACCGCCGAATCCATCGCCAATGTGGTCAGCACCAACCGCGACATCCGCGACCTGTCGCGCCGAGATCCCTTCGCCCGGCTCGACGACACGCCAGGCGGCGGGCGCGCGATTTCCTTCGCCGGTCAGAACCCGCGCTACAATCGCTTCACGGTTGACGGAGTCGGCATTTCCGACAGCTTCGGTCTAAATCCCGATGGCCTGCCAAGCCGCCGCTCGCCGGTGCCAATCGATGCCATCGGCCAGTTCCAAGCCAAGGTCGCACCGTTTGACATCCGCGACGGCAATTTTCAGGGCGGCGCGATCAACATCGTGCTGCGTTCGGGCCGCAATGATTTTCAGGGTACCGCCTTCTACGCCTACAGCGCCGACGAGCTGAACGGCAAGGAAACCAAGGCGGGGCCGGGCGTGCCGACTGGCGTAATCAATTTTCCGAACTATACTTACAAAAATTTCGGTGCCCAGATTTCCGGCCCGATCATCAAGGACACGCTGTTCTTCATGGTCGCTGCCGAGCGGCTGCGTGCTGCCCGCCCGCTGGCGGAAGGCCCCGGCGACAACAATGCCGGAACCGCGATCCCGACCCTTACGCAAGCGCAAGTCGATCAGGTCGATCAGATCGCCAAGTCGGTTTACAATTATGAGACCGGCGGCGTCGCAAAAAGCAATAAGGATGCGGACGACCGGCTGGTCGCGCGGCTCGACTGGAACATCTCGTCCAGTCAGCGCGCGGCGCTGACCTACATGTACGCCAAAGATTCGATTATCATCAACACGTCGAACTCGTTCACTACGCCGCCGTTCGGGCTGAGCCTTGCGAGTAACACCTATATCCAGGGTAACCGGCTGCACACCGGCGTGTTCCAGCTCAATTCCGACTGGTCGGATACGTTTTCGACCGAAGTTCGCGGATTCTACAAGAATTACGTCCGCATCCAAGACCCAGAGGTGGCGCGCAATTTCGCAGAAATGCAGGTCTGCACTGCACCAACGTCTGATCGCACACTTGTGGGAGCGGCCGCGAGTGCGAACATCAATTGCCCCACGACGTTTGCGACGATTTCTTTCGGTCCCGACATCTCGCGCCACACCAACGCGCTCAATGTCGAAAACTGGGGCGGCTTGATCCAGGGGCGGCTCAAGCTCGGCGATCACGACGTCAAGGCATTCTTTGAAATGCAGGACGTGAAGTCGTTCAACTCTTTCGTCCAGCGGTCGCTCGGCCAGTATTACTTCGATTCTATTGCCGATTTCCAGGCGCGCACGGCACAGCGCTATCGCTATCAGACCAATCCGGTCACGTTCAACGCGAACGATGCTGCCGCCTCGTTCCGCTATCAGTCTTTTGTTCTCGGCATTCAGGACAGCTGGCGGGTCAGCGATACGTTGAACGTCGAAGCGGGGTTGCGGTATGACTGGTACGCTGGATCCAGTCGCCCCGTGCTCAACCCGGTGTTCACCGCGCGCTATGGGTTCGACAATACGCGTTACGTCAATGGCATGGGCGTGCTCCAGCCGCGATTCGGTTTCAACTTCAAGCCGCTGCGCGAGCTGAGTTTCCGCGGTGGTCTCGGTGTCTTTGCTGGCGGCTCGCCGGACGTTTATGTGTCGAACAGCTTTTCAAACACAGGCGTGCTGACCAACGCCATCGACATTCAGCAGGCCAATAACGGCACCTACAACAATGCGGCCGGTGCCGCGATCCTGACCAACGTCGCCGGATCGCCGATCCCGTCAGCCGCCAACACAGTGCTGGGTGCGGTCGCCATCTCGCCGACCGCGCCGACCAACTCGCTGAACCAGAACTTCAAGTTGCCGCGCCAGCTGCGCGGCACACTCTCGGTTGATTGGGAACCCGAACGTCTTGGCGGTCTGGGTAGCGGCTGGTCATTCGGAGCTGACGTGCTTTACTCGCGCGTGTTGCAGCAGGTGTTCTTCACCGATCTGCGGGTCGTGGCCAATGGCAGCACCACGCCTGACGGGCGGGCGCGCTATACGCCGCTGACCTCTTTCGGCGACACCAATGCCGATATCCAGTTGACCAATTCGACCGAGGGGCGCGGCATCTTTTTCGTCCTGCGGGCGCGCAAAAAGTTCGATTTCGGGTTCGATGCGGGCGTCAGTTACACGCACGCCAACGTCAAGGATCGCAATCCCGCAACCTCATCCACTGCGACGTCGAACTATGGCGCGGGCGTCTCGCTAGACGGCAATGGCCCGGTCTACGGCATTTCGAACGATGAGGTGCCGAACGCTATCAAGTTCGATTTCACCTTTCAGCGCGAGTTTTTCGGTGACAACAAGACCACGATCGCACTGTTCGGCGAAACGCGCAGCGGCCACAATTTCAGCTATACCATGCGCGACCCGGCCGGACGCTCGACGGTTTTCGGGGTGGTCAATCCGGGCACAGGCACGCAGAGCCGTTATCTGCTCTATGTGCCCACCGGGGTCAACGATCCCAAGGTTTCGTTCGACAACGCGAACAATGCAGCGCTGTTTGACGATTTCATCAACCGCAGCGGACTTGGCAAATTTCGCGGACAGATCGCCCCGCGCAATGCCTTCCGCTCGGCATGGGTGACCAAGATCGATCTCAGCGTTTCGCAGGAGATCCCCATCGTCGGCCGCGCCAAACTCAAGCTGTTTGCGGACATCGAGAACTTCACCAACCTGCTCAACAAGAACTGGGGCCAGGTGCGCGAATATGCCTTCCCTTATGGGGTCGCGCCGGTGCAGGTTGGCTGCCTTACGGCTCCCGTGCCAACTGGCACCGCTCCGGGTGCTGCGGTTGCGGCGAATGCTGGTGCGCCATGCGCCCAGTATCGTTATACGGCCAACAGCACGGCGGTGGTGAACGGCGTCACACAGTTCGCAGATCCCACCGACACGATCTATCCCAACCAGTCGCTGTACACGATCCGCATCGGCGCGCGGATCAGCTTCTGAGCCATTTTCGCTAGGCTTTGGACACATGAAATGGTCGGCACACGCGGTGCCTTCCGTTTCATGTGTCGTTCACCTATGTCTGCGTTAAATTGTAACAGGTGTTGCTCATTGCGCCTTTATCCTGGGGGGATATTCATCATGACCGTTCAACGCTTCCGCCGCGCCGCTTGCCTGCTCGCTGCAACCGCGCTGGTGCCGTTTTCGCAGGCGCAGGCGGCGCCATGTCCTGCGGCTGGCGCGGGAGCGCTGACGGTGGGAACGGTCGCCGATGTAGCGACGGGCGGTGCGCGCAGCTACACGCTCAGCCTCGCGGCCAACGAAGGTGTGATCGTCGATCTGATGAACATCAAGCCGTCAGCGCCTGCCGCCAGCGGCGACCATGATGACCATGAACATGAAGGCGAAAGCCGCCCCGCAGCCACTCCGCGCACGCTCAAGCTCTGTGATGCACGTGGCGCGGTGCTCGCGCCTCAACCGGGCGAAGTGTTTGCCAAGGGCGGCAGTGTCAGCGCCACGGACGATGGTGAGCGGCTGCGCTTTGTTGCGCCGAGTGCCGGGCAATATGTCGTTTCGGTCGCCGCGAGCGATGAAGCGCGCGAAATTCTGGTGCGCCGACGCAAGGTTGGAACCAACCCCGCGCCGGTCGTCGCGGCTCAGCTGGATGCTACGCAAAAAGGCATCACTTCGTCAGGCGCGCCGATGGTATTCTCGTTCACTGGCACGGCGGGCCAATGGGTCCAGCTCAAATCGACATCCGAAAAGGACACTGTCTTACGGCTCGCCGGGCCTGACCGCGCAGGCGACTATTCGGTGCTGGCCGAGAACGATGACAGTGAAGGGCTGAACCCGATGCTGCGCCGCAAGCTGCCAGTGGCGGGCACCTATTATCTTCAGGTCGATTCGCTGTCTGAAGAGCCGGGCGAGTTTGAACTTTCGCTCAAGCGCACGGTTGCCCCGCCGCCTCCGCCACCACCCGGTGCGCTGCGCGTTGGCACACAGGCAAGCGGCCGCCTGACCGGCACCGACGATATAAGGCTCTATAACCTCCCGGTTATTGCGGGCCACAGCTACCGGCTTGATCTTACCGCGGCCTATGACGGCGTGGTCGGCATCGGCCTGCCCAACCCCGTGGAGCCGGATGATGGCGGCGACAAGCCCGATGCCGGATACGCCGACATCAAGTCGCAGGATTCTGGCACCAGCGGCACTGAAAAGCTTACCTTCACCGCGCGCAGCTCGGGTCAGTTGCTGGTTCGGGTCAAGAGCTTCGGGATTGGTGAGACTGACGGTGCCTACACCTTGCTGGCAACTGATTTGGGCAATTAAACTACTCTATCCCCTCCCCGTGGGGAGAGGATACGAAGGCTTGGCAACTTGTTGCCTTGCCGGAGTTGGAGAGGGGCTTTTGCCCTCGCGAGCGCGCAATCCCCTCTCCCAGCTGCGCTAGCGGGCAAGCCCGCAAGCTGCGCTATCCTCTCCCCACCGGGAGAGGGGAAATTGTTCGAAATCAGTAGTAAAGCCTACTCGTAAACGCAGCTATCGAGCGCGCTGCCGCGCACCACGCCGCTGCGTGCGGCGATAGTGTTGCCGTGCCGCCGGGTAAAACCGGTGGCGCCCACTACCGCGCGCTTTTTGGGGCTTGGTAGCGCAGCGGCAATGCGTCCGGCCTCGACACTGGTCAGGCGGGCGGCGGAGTGCTTGTAATAGCGCTGCGCCCCTGCCTCGACGCCGTAGGTGCCGATGCCGGTTTCAGCGACGTTGAGATAGACTTCCATGATCCGCCGCTTGCCCCAGACGTTCTCGATCAGGAAAGTGAACCAGGTCTCCAGTCCTTTGCGGACATAGCGGGTCCAGCCGGTGCCCTGCCACAGGAACACGTTCTTGGCGGTCTGCTGGCTGATCGTCGATCCGCCGCGCAGGCGCTTGCTGCTGGCATTGCGCTCGATCGCCTTTTCGATGGCTTCGGTGTCAAAGCCGTTGTGCTCGCAAAACTTGGAGTCTTCGCCCGCGATGACGGCGGCCACCATGTCGCGGTCAATCCGGCTGAGCGGCGTCCAGTCCTTCTCGAAACCATTGGAATCGAGCAGCATGGTCAGCGTGACGGGCGGCGGCACGAAGCGGTAGAGGGCGGTCATCCCGATGCTGACCACAAAGAACAGCACGATCAGGCGCACGATAAAACGGCCCAGACGGCGGACGCGGCCGGAGCTGCCAGTGCGCAGGGCGGGCGGAAGCATGCGAGCCATTGCGTGCAGGCCTAGCCTAACAAAACCACGAAGGGAATTGCGCCGCTCGGCCTGCTATTACCACCAATCGGGATCACAAGGCAGGCAGCAGCCTGCGATCCCCGGCAATCTGCATCATTGCCTTTTGCAGCTTTTCAAAGGCGCGTACCTCGATCTGGCGAACGCGTTCGCGGCTGACGCTGTAAACCTGGCTCAGTTCTTCCAGCGTCTTGGGCTCTTCGATCAGGCGCCGTTCGATCAGGATGTGCCGCTCGCGCTCGTTCAGCCCTTCCATCGCCTCGGCCAGCAAGGCGTGGCGCATGCCAGCTTCCTCGGCCTCAGCAACGATCTGGTCCTGCAGCGGGTTATCGTCGGCAAGAATGTCCTGCCACTGGCCTTCGCCGTCTTCGCGCAGCGAGACGTTGAGGCTGGCATCGCCGCCCATCATCATGCGCCGGTTCATGTTGACCACTTCGGTCTCGGACACGCCCAACTTGGTGGCGATGGTTTTCACATCGTCGGGATGCAGATCGGAATCCTCGTAAGCGTCGAGGTTCTTTTTCATCCGGCGCAGGTTGAAGAAAAGCTTCTTCTGCGCCGAAGTGGTGCCCATCTTGACCAAGGACCAGCTGCGCAGGATGAATTCCTGCATCGAGGCCTTGATCCACCACATGGCATAGGTTGCGAGGCGGAAGCCGCGATCGGGCTCAAACTTCTTGACGCCCTGCATCAGTCCAATGTTGCCTTCGGAAATCAGTTCGCTGACCGGCAGGCCATAGCCGCGATAGCCCATGGCAATCTTGGCGACGAGCCGCAGGTGGCTGGTAACCAGCTGTCGCGCGGCTTCGGGATCCTGATGTTCCTGAAAACGCTTGGCGAGCATGTATTCCTGCTCAGGCGCGAGCAGCGGGAATTTCTTGATTTCGGCCAGATAGGCATTCAGCCCTGCTTCGCTGCCAAGGGTTGGCGCGAGGCTGGTTGAGGTCCGCTTGCGGGTGGCAGGCAAGGTGCGCTTGGTATCGGGCATCGGTATTCGACCGTCCTTTCATGGTCAGCAGGTCGTTGAGGGACCCTTAAAGGCATCCCCCGGTGACCGCCACACAGGGTTCACTTATAGCACAATAGCTCAGCTTTTGTTCCGCAATTCGCTGAGTAGACGTTTCATATCGGCAGGCAGATCACTGGTGAGATGCACTTTCTCAGCCGAAACCGGGTGAATGAAGCCCAGTTCCGCGGCGTGCAATGCCTGTCGCCGGAATTCCAGCTCGGCGAGGACCGGCTTGAGTCGGGGTGGGGTTCGGCCATAAACGGGATCGCCCAATAGCGAATGACCGATAAATGTCAGATGAACGCGCACCTGATGGGTTCGCCCGGTCTCCAGTCGGCATTCGATCAAACTGGCACCTTCCAGCCGCTCCAGCGTCCGGTAATGCGTCACTGAATGCTTGCCGCGGCCTCCGGGCACATGGACGCCGAGCATCGCCATTTTCTTGCGGTCAGAACTGGACCGGGCGATGCTGCCGCTGATGGTTCCTGCGATAGGCATAGGGTGGCCCGAAGCCAGCGCCAGATAGGCGCGCTCGATGGAGTGATCTTCGAACTGGCGGGCAAGGCCTTCGTGGGCGACGTCGCTTTTCGCCACCACCAGCAATCCGGAGGTGTCCTTGTCGATGCGGTGGACGATGCCCGGCCGCGCCACGCCGCCAATGCCGGACAATTGTCCCCGGCAGTGGTGGAGAAGGGCGTTGACCAGGGTGCCGTCATAATTGCCTGCGGCAGGATGAACCACCATACCGGCGGGCTTGTCGATGACGATCAGGTGTTCGTCTTCATAGGCGATGGAAAGCGGAATATCCTGCGGCATGGCCTCAGCGGGCAAGACTTCGGGAACCGAAATGCGAAACGCAGCGCCGCTGGCCAGTTTGACCGACGGCTGACCTGCAATCTTGCCGTCAACCGCGATTCGCCCCTCGCCGAGCAGCGCCTTGACCCGCTCGCGCGACAGGCCGCTAGCTTCGGCCAGCGCCTTGTCGAGCCGCTCGCCGTCAGTGGCGATCACGCCTTCGATGATGCTTTCCCCCCGGATCATGGATAGGAAGATGGGCATGACCATCGAAGTGACAAGTGGCGCAATGGCAACACTGCACGCAGAAGCGGTGCGGGCTGCGCCGATGGAGTGCTGCGGGCTGTTGCTGGGCAGGGGCAGCAAAGTTGAAGAGGCGCGCCCTGTCGCAAATATCGCGGCTGATCCGTTGCGCCACTTCGAAATCGACCCGGTGGCCCTGTTTGCTGCGCACCGCGCTGAGCGAAGCGGTGGCCCACCCTTGGTCGGCTACTACCATTCGCACCCCGGCGGCCATCCGCTGCCTTCGGCCACCGATTGCGCGCACGCCAGCGGCGATGAACGCGTCTGGGCGATTGTGGCAGAGGGCCAGGTGACGTTCTGGCGCGATGGGCCGGCGGGCTTCGCGGCGCTTCCCTATGCCGTGGTTGCGGGCTAAAGGCCTGTGCCAAACTGGAACACGAAAGACGATTCCCCGATGTCCGCACAAGCGCTCGATCTTGCCAGCCTGCTCTGCTCGCGGCTGTGCCATGACATGCTGAGCCCGGTCGGCGCGCTCAACAATGGCATTGAGCTGATCACCGAGGAAAAAGACCCTGAGATGCGCAAGCGCTGCTTCGAGCTGCTCGAACAGAGCGCCCGGATCAGTGCCGACAAGCTCAAATTCTTCCGCCTCGCCTTCGGTGCGGCGGGCGGATATGGTGATATGGTGCCGGTCAATGAGGCACGCAGCGTGGTTGATGCGCTGGCGGGTAACAATGGCCGGATTACAGTTGTCTGGTCCTTGGGCGCGGACGCCCTGCCCAAGCCTGCGGTCAAGGTGCTGCTCAATCTGGCACTGATCGGCATCGAGGCGCTGGTGCGCGGCGGCACGCTGGAAATCGGCGCGGAACTGCGCAGCGGCGATGAGGGTAGTACCAGCGAAATCGTCGTCAAGGCCACCGGCACCCGCGTGGTGTTTGATGAGACCATCGGACAGGCGCTCGAAGGCACGCTCGACCCCAGCGAACTGTCCAGCCGCACCGCGCCTGCCGCGATGATCCACCAGTTGGCAGACGGTTTGGGCGGCGGTTTGCAATATGCGCTGGGCGATGATGCG
>JANPPM010000285.1:0-12581 GCA_031428495.1 Novosphingobium sp. | reverse complement strand
GGGGTTAGCCGCTTTCAACCGGTCCCCCAGCGTCGGCACCTTGAGGTGCACAGCAGAAACCACCGGGCGCTGGGGTGAACTGGCGGGGTTGGTCTCGTCTTCGGCACAGTAAACCTGCTTCGATGGCCGCGCCATTGACGGATCGAACCAGTCGTTGGCGATGATCCCGGTACGCGATGGCCGTGCGCCGGTCAGGATTGTGGCGTGGCCGGGGCAAGTCTCGGTGGCAGCATGCGACTGAAAGCCCGAGGGAAAAACTGCCCCATCCTGCAACCGCGCAAGGCCCATGGTGAAATTGCGGCGATAGCGCGCGAAGAGATCGGCGGAAAACTGATCGACCGAAATGGCCACGATCAGCCGGGGTGCTGGCTGGGATGCTTGCTGCGCTTCTGCCGCAGCAAGCGCTGGCTCGTCAGCCACCGACGCGCTGCCAAAGCCCAGTGCGGCAGCGGCCAGAACAAGCGACGAGAGGGTCGGACGCATGGTGGTTCCTTGATTCAGCTCGCCAATGGCGGCAAAGGCTCGATGGCGGCACGGCGCGACTTGCGCAAGCCTCGCTTTACCGGGAAAACGCTCCTCATGCCGTATCGCCAGCTTGTTGCATTGCTGTTGCACCTGCTCGCGCTGCTTCTGGCGTTTCCGGCACAGGCTGCACCGACCAATATCACTGCTTCGCTCGTCGCCGAATCTGCCGCACAGCCCGGCCAGACGATCCAGATCGCCATCACCATGGCGCCTGCAAAGGGCTGGCACGGCTATTGGTCGAACCCGGGCGATGCCGGGCTTGGCATGCAGCTGAACTGGCAATTGCCGCCTGGAACCACCGCCGGTGCACCGCGCTATCCGGTGCCCGATGTGCTGCTGGTCAAGGGGCTGATGAACCACGTTTACAACAGCCCCTATGCAGTGCTGGTGCCGCTCACCATTTCGCGCGGGGCGAGGCCCGGTGACACCTTGCCGATCGCGCTCGAAGCCCAATGGTTGGCCTGCACTGATCAGGTCTGCGTGCCCGAACGCGGGACGCTAAGGACGCAGATTACCATTGTTGCGCCCGGAATGGCAGCGCCGCGCGATCCGCGTTTCGATATGTGGCACCAGCGCCTGCCCGCACCGCTGGGCACGCCCGCGCGCTTTGCCTTGACCGGCAAGCACGTGCGCATCGCCATCCCGCTGCCCGGCAGCGTCCCGCTGCGTGAACCGCACCTGTTTCTCGATCAGGACAAGGTCGTCGATTACGCCGCGATCCAGACTTTCAGCGCCGCACCCGATCTGCTGGTGGTCGAAATCCCCCGCGCCAAATTCGCGCCGATTACTCCGGGTCAAGTCAGCGGCGTGCTGCGCCTGTCGAAAGATGCGCCCGATGGCCTTGCGTTCAGCGCCGCGCCCGGCGCGGTCCCGGCTTCGGGAATGCCGCTGGAAACCGCCGGGTCATCAAACTGGCGCGATTACGCGCTCCTGCTTCTGGGTGCACTCGCTGGCGGCTTGCTGCTCAATATCATGCCCTGCGTCTTTCCGATCCTCAGCCTCAAGGCAATGAGCCTCGCGCGCAGCGGCGGCGATGAGACGCATGCGCGCAAAGAAGGGCTGGCCTATGCAGCCGGGGTGATCACCGCCTGCCTCGGCCTTGGCGCGCTGCTGCTTGCCCTGCGCGCGGGCGGCAGTGAGATCGGCTGGGCGTTTCAATTGCAGGAGCCACTGGTAGTCGCGGCCTTGTTGCTGCTCGCCGTGACACTCACCACCAATTTCTGGGGCGCGTTCGAATTCGCGGTGCCCGGCTTCGTCAGCACGGGTTCGGCCAAGGGGGCCTTTTCAACCGGGCTTCTGGCGGCCTTCGTCGCCACCCCCTGCACTGGGCCGTTCATGGCCGCCGCCATGGGGGCGGCGCTGCTGTTGCCGGTAATCCCGGCGCTAGCGCTGTTTGCGGCGCTGGGTCTGGGCATTGCCCTGCCGTTCCTCGCCATTGCCTTCATGCCCGCGCTGCGCCGCCGCCTGCCAAAGCCCGGCGCGTGGATGAATAGATTCCGCCGCTGGATGGCCTTACCGATGGGACTGACCGCGCTGGCACTGGTCTGGCTGGCAAGCCGCTTGGGCGGCTGGTTTTTCGCCGGGGTCTGGGTGGCCATCGCCGTTGCCGTGGTGGTGCAACTGGTCCTGATCGGCATCAAGCAGCGCCGGGGCGAAGGCGCGGGCAAGCTGATCCTGATCGAGATCGCCGGGCTGGTCATCGGCGGCGTGGTGGCAACGCCGCATATCCTGAGCGAGCCGCAAGAGGCCGCGCAAGGCCTGCTCGCCGCCAAGCCATTCTCCGAAGCGGCGCTGGCCGAGGCGCGCAATTCGGGCAAACCGGTGTTCGTCTGGTTCACCGCCGACTGGTGCCTCACCTGCAAGGTCAACGAACAGGTTGCCATCGAACGCACCGAAGTGCGCGATGCCTTTGCCAAGGCGGACGTGGTGGTGCTGCGCGGTGACTGGACCCGGCGCGATCCCGCAATCACCCGCTTTCTGACCGCGCAAGGCGCAGCCGGGGTGCCGCTCTATCTTTGGTATCCGGCGGGCGGCGGCGTGCCGCAGCAATTGCCGCAGGTGCTGACACTGGGGATGCTGACGGGGCTGGCTGGTCAGTAGAGCTAGGCATCAATTTCATCCACTCCTGGAGGGGAGAGGCTCCTATCTGGGCCAGCGTAGCCTGGAGAGGAGGATGTGGACCGCAGGAACCGGCGCATTTCGATCTTGCTGATGCGCTGAATGCGTTGTCCCGGGCTTGACCCGGGACCGCTGGCCGCTCCGTTTCATGTTCCGGCCAGCGATCCCCGCTTGCGCGGAGATGGCGCTGTGGGCAAACGGCAAGCCAGACAAAGCGGAGAGAAATGCACCATGCCCTTCACCGGCCCCTTCGAAGACCGCATCGCCATCCGCGAGCTATATGACGAATACGCCGACGGAGCCAACCGCATGGACCGCGCCGCCTGGCTCGCGCCGTGGACTGATGATGCTGTTTGGAAAACCCACTATTTCGAGGAAACCGGCATTGCCGCGATTGGCGCGAAGCGTGACGAGCTGATGGCAGCGGTCACCGCGACATCGTTCATTACTCAAATCTGCGCCATCGAAGTCGCAGGCGATACCGCCACCGGCTGCGCCATTGCGCAGGAGCGCCTCGCCATGCCGGGCGGCTCCTTCCGTCTCACAGGACGCTACGAAGACCAGCTGGTGCGGACCAGCGCAGGCTGGCGCTTTGCCCGCCGCGATTACCACGTGATGTTCGAGGAACTGCCGGGCGCTGGCGAGTGGTCTTAATTAACCGTCAGCCGGGCTAATCCCCCGCCGGGCTAATCCAGCGTGAAGCCGATCTTCAGCGTCACCTGATACATCACCCTGCCGCCCTCCTCGATATAGCCGCGCGATCCGACGACTTCATACCAGCGGATATGGCGGATCGATTTCTGCGCCCGCTCCAGCGCGATCTTGATCGCAGCATCGCTGCCGTCATGCGACGTGCCGACGATTTCGGTGAGCTTGTAGACATGATCGGTCATGGCATCCTCCTGCTCTGGCTTCTGCTTTGGCCTGTGGGCCTGACTGCGACGATACACCAGTCTGGCCCCGATGAATAATTGATCGGCACTTGCAGTGCCACAAACTTGCAACCGTTCCGCCGCAAATCTGACCCGAAATCATAACCAAGGCGCAACATTGCGCGGCCAGTTAGCCCCCCGACCAATAAACCTTCAGGGGGTACCATGCGCCGCTTTATTCCAGCCTTGCTTGCATCTATCGCGTTCATTCCGGCACAGGCCTATGCCGAAGAGGTGGCTGCTGAAGCCGCTGCCGATGTCGCTGCCGAAAGCGGGGAAATCGTCGTATTCGGCCAGGGCCAGACCCGTCAGGTGCAGGAAGTCCGCGCCGCCGACATTGCCCTGCTTCCCCCCGGCTCAAGCCCGTTCCGCGCGATTGAAAAGCTGCCCAGCGTCAACTTCCAGTCGGCTGATCCTTTCGGCAACTATGAATGGTCGACGCGGGTCACGATCCGCGGGTTCAGCCAGAACCAGCTCGGCTTCAACCTCGACGGTATTCCACTGGGCGACATGACCTATGGCAACCACAACGGCCTGCACATCAGCCGCGCCATCTCGACCGACAACATCGGCTCGACGGTTGTCTCGCAAGGCGCAGGCTCAATCAACACCCAGTCGACCAACAACTTGGGCGGCACACTGCAATTCTATTCGATCGATCCCGCGCAGACGCTGGGCGTTGACGCCAATGCGACCTATGGCAGCGAGAACACGATGCGTGCTTTTGTGCGGGTCGGCGTCGGCAGCGAAAGCGGCGCACGCGGCTTCATTTCGGGCCACTATCACAAGGCCGACAAGTGGAAGGGTGAAGGCGAACAGCGCACCCTGATGGTCAATGCCAAGGCCGTGATTCCGCTCGGCGGCGTCGATCTGGATGGTTACATCTCCTATTCGGACCGTGCAGAACAGGACTATCAGGATCTCTCCGAAGGCATGATCGCCCGGCTCGGGCTGGACTGGGACAACTTTGGCCCCTCGCAATATGCGCTGGCGGTACGGGTTGCCGACATAGGTGCCAATCGCGGCGATAGCGGCACAGCCCCGCTCAATGTGGCCGCTGGTACCGTCTATCCTGCGCCGATCCAGTCGCTCGACGATGCCTATTACGACGCATCGGGCCTGCGCCGCGATTTGCTCGCCTCGGTCGGCCTCAAGATTCCACTGGGCGAGAAGAGCCGCCTGCAAGTGCGGGGCTATCTGCACCACAACGATGGGCAGGGCACCTGGGGCACACCTTATGTCAACAGTCCGACCGGCGTGCCGATGGCGGTGCGCACCACCGAATACGAGATCGAACGCCGCGGCATCTTTGCCAGTGTCGATACCGAATTCGGCTTCAACAAGCTCACCCTCGGCGCCTGGTATGAACACAACGATTTCACCCAGGCCCGCCGCTTCTATGCCTATGAAAGCCGCACCAATCCGGGCCGCGATCATCTGAAATTCATGCGCAGCCCGTTTGCCACGCAATGGGAAATCGATTTCACCACCAAGACGTTCCAGTATTATGTGCAGGACGAAATCGAACTCGGACAGGCGAAGATCAGCCTCGGCTGGAAGGGTTTCAAGGTCGATGCGAGCGCCACGCCGGTGATCCTGGGCGGACGCACGCTGGGCGAGCTGAGCACCACCGACTGGTTCCAGCCGCATGCCGGCATCAACTATGACTTTGGCGGCGGGCTCGAAGTGTTTGCCGGGTTCACATCGGTTACGCGCGCCTTCATCTCTTCGGTGACCTCGGGGCCGTTCTCGTCAACCCAGGCAGGCTTCGATGCAATCAAACCGCTGCTCAAGCCCGAACAATCGGACACCTATGAGCTGGGTCTGCGCTATAATTCAGGCCGGTTCAGCGGCACGCTTGCCGGGTATTATATCAACTTCCGCAATCGGCTGCTGACCATCCCGACCTCGGTCGGCATTGTCGGCGCGGCCAATGCCCTGCAGAATGTCGGCGGCGTGCGCGCGGCAGGTATCGAAGCGAGCGGCCAGTTCAGGATCGACGGCGGCTGGTCGCTGTTTGCCTCCTACAGCTACAACGACAACACCTATCGCGACGATGTTGTGGTTCGGAACTCTGCCGGTGTCATCACCTCGACAGTGCTGACCGCGGGCAAGAAGGTGGTCGATTCGCCCGAGCACATCCTGCACGGCGAAGTTGCTTATGATAATGAGCAGCTGTTCGGACGGCTGGGCGTCTCGCACATGTCAAAGCGGTATTTCACCTATACCAATGATCGCTTCGTCGGTGGCCGCACGCTGGTCGATGCGACGATCGGCTACCGCTTCGATGTCGGGATGCGCAAGCCGCTTGAGATCCAGCTGAACGCGACCAACCTGTTCGACGAAAGCTATGTGTCGACCATCGGTTCGAACGGGTTTGGCAACAGCGGTGACAACCAGACGCTGCTGGCGGGTTCACCGCGCCAGTTCTTTGCCACGCTCAAGGTTGGCTTCTGATGCGCCGGGCCGGGCTGCGGCTGCTGGGAGCAGCGATTGCCAGTGCAATCGTGCCGACGGCGGCTGCGGCCCGGCCGGTGCTGTTGATCTCGATTGACGGCCTGCAACCCGGCGATGTTGCCGAGGCCGAGCGCCGGGGCCTGAAAATCCCTGCGCTACGCCGGTTTATAGCCGAGGGCAGTCATGCCGCCGGGGTGCGCGGCGTGTTGCCCACGGTGACCTATCCCAGCCACGCCACCTTGCTGACCGGCGCATCGCCCGCCCGGCACGGCATAATCGGCAACACCACTTTCGATCCTGCCCAGATCAACCGCGATGGCTGGTACTGGTATGCCAGCGACATCAAGGTTCCGAGCCTGTGGGATGCGGCGCGCGGCGCAGGGCTGACGACGGCGAACGTCCATTGGCCGGTCAGCGTTGGCGCGAGCTCGGTAACGTGGAACCTGCCGCAGTTCTGGCGCACCGGCCACGAGGATGATCGCAAGCTGATGGCTGCGCTGGCAACACCGGGCCTGCTCAGCGAGCTTGAAGCAAGCGAAGGCCGCTATGCGCAAGGAATCGACGAATCGCTGGATGGCGACGAAAATCGCGGGCGCTTTGCCGCGCGGCTCATTGCCTCTCGCAAACCGCAATTCGCCACCGTCTATCTGACCGCGCTCGACAATGCGCAGCACAAATATGGGCCCGATACGCCCGAAGCCCATGCGGTGCTCGAACGGATCGACGCCATCGTGGGACGGCTGGTTGCGGCGCAAATGGCCGCCCATCCTGACACCGTGGTCGCGGTTGCCAGCGATCATGGCTTCGCCAGAACCCAGACCGAGTTCAATCTGTTCCGGGCGTTTCGCGACGCAGGGCTGTTTCAGATCGACAGCGAAGGCAAGGTCACCAGTTGGGACGCGATGCCGTGGAATTCGGGCGGGTCCATCGCAGTCATGCTCGCGCGCCGGGACGACGCTGCGCTCAAATCCAAAGTCGCGGCGCTGCTTGAGCAGCTACGCGCCGATCCGGCCAATGGCATCGCAGCCATCGCCACGCGGGAGCAGATCGCCGCGATGGACGGCAATCCGGAAGCGGAATTTTATGTTGGCCTTGCGCCACCCATAACCTCGGGCGGCTTCCGGGACGGCAAGGCCCCACTGGTCAGCCCGGCGAAATACAAGGGCATGCACGGCTATTTCCCGGCCGATCCAAAAATGCGCTCCAGCTTCATGCTGATGGGACGGGGCATTCCCGCAAATCGCAATTTGGGCGAAATCGACATGCGGGCTATCGCCCCGACACTGGCGGCGATCCTTGAGGTCAAGCTGACCGCAGCGGAATTGCCCGCGCTGAACCTCGCGCCCGCCCCGCCCCGCCGCTAGGCACAAAAAAGCCCGGCGGTTCGGGGGAACCGCCGGGCCGGGCCTGGTTTGGCCTTGCTCAGAAGAGAGTTTCTGCCGCTTAACGCAGCAGCGGCAGCACGTTCTGCGAGCTCTGGTTCGCCTGCGCGATCATCGCGGTCGATGCCTGGCTCAGGATCTGGGCCTTGGCCAGCGCCGTGGTTTCAGCCGAATAGTCCGTGTCTTGAATCCGCGAACGGGCGTCGGACAGGTTGTTGACCACCGACTCAAGCCGGTTTTACCCTGCACCCAGCGTGGCGCGTGAGCTCGAAATAGAATCGAGTTCGGTGTCGAGCGTTGCAAGCAGGGTATTCGCCGCAGTCGCGGTCGAAACGTCATGGGAGTCCGCGCCATGCAATTGGAACATTCTGCGGATTCCTAGCGCCTAAAGCTCCAAATCGGAGCGAACCTGCCGCGCCAGACCCGGCGGACCGGCATAAGTCCCTAAGCACAAATCGCTAGGGGACTTGCTGTGGACAATACCAGCAACTTGATGCTCATCGACAGTAACATGCGCCGCCGGGCAGCCGTTTGCCACGAATTATCGGGCAGCGGCATCCACGTCGAACCATTCGAGGATACCGTCGAGATAAAGCAACGCTGGCCGCGCGCAGGCGTGATTCTGGCCGAAGATGCCGACGGCAATATCCCTGAACTGGTCGAGCACATGACTGCGGCGGGATGTTGGTTGCCACTGATCGCCTTTTGCGAAAGCCCCAGCACCGCCCGCGTGGTCCATGCGATCATGGACGGCGCAGTCGACTATATCGCTTGGCCCGCACGTGCCGATGAAATCGCTGCTACGCTGGCAGAGGTTGACAGCAATTCCGCCAAGATCGGCAATATGCGCCTGCGCGAAGCAAAAGCCCGCAGCAGGCTGCAAAAGCTAACCCGGCGCGAACGCGAAGTGCTCACCGGGGTCACTGCCGGGCTGTCGAACCGGCTGATCGGCGAGCAGCTGTCGATCAGCCCGCGCACGGTTGAAATCCACCGCGCCAACATGCTCCACAAGATAGGCGCCAGCCACACCTCCGAAGCGATCCGCATTGCCATCGAAGCGGCGCTGGTCGCCTGAGCTTACCCCCGATCCCGGAAGCCGGTCAGAGCGCCGCAATCACCAGCAACCGGTCGGCCACCCACTGCGGCTCGGTAAGCATGAGATCGTGCCCGGTATCGATGTCCCAGACGCGGCCTTGCGATGCGGTGTTGAGCCGTTCCATATCGCGGCCCGGAATAGTCTCGGTACAGATCAGATGGCTTTCGGGGATTGCGCGCATGGCCGCCTCATTGCGGAACACCAGCTTCTGCGAAAAACATGCCCAGGGCTGCTGGGTAAGACGGGCATTGGTCCAGTCGGCGAGTGCAGGATCATGGATGCCAAAGAACCCGGCATAGAAAGATTCAGGCTTCATCACCATGTCGACACCGTTCACCTGATACATTGCCTGCCGGGTGCGATCGATATTTTCAAACGCATGCTCATGCAGTGACTGGCCATCGTCGGGATAGGCGGCGTCGAGATAAACCTTGTGACCAACCCGGTCTGCGGAACGATCCGCAACCCCGGTGATCACCATCCCGCCATACGAATGGCCCACAATAATCGCATCATGCAGGTCTTCATAGAACAGCAGGTTCACGACATCGTCGATATGCGCGTCGAGATCGATGCCGGGGTGCACAATATGGCTGTGCTCGCCCATACCGGGAAGCGAGGGTGCATAGACAATATGCCCTGCCGCCTGAAGTAGCCGCGCCACTTTCTGATAACACCAGCCGCCATGCCCGCCGCCATGAACCAACACGAAATTTGCCATTTCGATCCTCTCTCAAGTTATCACTTGATAACTTAGGCAGTCTTGTCAGTGTGTCAACCGGTGTCCTAGGCTGCTATGGAGATGGCCTCGCTTCCCTCACAAAAACGCAATGCCGATGCGACCAGAGCCAGATTGCTGGAGGCGGCGCAGCGCATCTTTTCTGTATCGGGCTACTCACAGACCGGAATCCGGGAAATAGCCGATCTGGCAGGCACGAGCTCAACCATGTTGTTGCGCTATTTCGGCACCAAAGCGGGCCTTTTTGAAGCGGCATTGACCGCAGCCATGCCAGTTGCAGCCGTCCTTTCGCACCCGCGCGATCAGTTCGGCACCAGTCTGGCTGCGGCGCTTCTCGATCCTGACAATGAAATCCGCCCGCCACTCATGATCGCGCTGGCATCCGGCAATCCGGAAGCTGCCGAAATTGCGGCTCGGGTGATGGAAGTGCAAAGCATTGCCCCGCTTGCCGAATGGCTGGGCGGCATCGATGGGCGGGTGCGCGCACTGAAGATTGCCATGCTGGCAACCGGGCTGGTCAGCTATCTGCGCCAGTTGCCCTTGCGTAATCTCGATTCGGCCGAGCAAGAAGCCATGGCGGTCTGGTTTGCCGAAGCAGTGCAATCTATTGTCGACAATGCATGACTAAAAATCAGTGGGAGAGAAAATAGTGCCACAGACATCCAGCCGCCACCTTGTCGCGCCCGAATTGCTGGCGGCCATCGACCTGTTCCCGCCGATGGATTTTGCGGCAACCGGCCTGGAGCCCTATCGCACCGGCATGGCAGGGCGCGAAATGCCGCCCTTGCCTGCTGAGCTCGCAGCGGTGCCCTGCGAGGAACGCTTCATAGCAGGGGCACCGGGCGATCCCGATGTGCGGATCTTGCTTTATACCCCACCCGGCAAGGCCAGCGGCCTACGGCCCGCAGTGCTCGAAATTCATGGCGGCGGCTTCATCATGGGCAATGCTGATATGAGCGATGCCAGCAACCGCATGCTCGTTCTCCAGCTCAGCTGCGTGGTGATTTCGGTCGACTATCGTCTGGCGCCCGAAACTCCTTGGCCCGGATCGCGCAATGACAACTATGCAGCTTTGTGTTGGCTGGCGGGCCATGCTGCCGAGCTGAGTGTCGATCCAGCGCGCATCGCCATTTCCGGCGGCAGCGCAGGCGGCGGACATGCTGCAGCGCTTGCCTTGCATTCCCGCAATGTCGGGGGCCCGGCAATCTGTTTCCAGCTGCTGGATTTTCCGATGCTCGATGATCGCACCTGCGCCCATGCAGAGCCGCATCCCTATACCGGCGAATTCGTCTGGACGCCTGAGCGCAACCATTTCGGCTGGAAGGCGCTGCTTGGGCAGGAGCCCGGCAGCGAGGGCGTCGATGAGACCGCCGCCCCGGCGCGCGCCACAGACCTCTCGGGCCTGCCGCCTGCCTTCATCCACGTCGGCACGCTCGATCTGTTCCTCGAAGAAGGCCTCGAATATACCCGCCGCCTGACTCGCGCGGGCGTGCCATGCGAACTGCATGTCATTCCGGGCGCCTATCACGGCTCAGGCATGGCTTTCGACGCACCCCAATCCAAGCTGGCCGCAGACCTGCGGCTGAAAGCACTGGCGCGGGCGCTAGGCGTAACACTCAGCGGCTAGGCGGCAGGCCTCGCTGGCATAGTCCAGCGCGCTGACGCCTGCCTTCATCCGGCTGTCGCTGGGGCATTTGACTTCGATAGGGGCAGCCGCAGGCAGCGCGGCCACTATGTCACGCAGGGGAAAGTCGCCGCGCCCAGGCAGTTGCCGGTCGTGGACTTCGTCAAAATAGGCCTGTGACACATGCAGACCATGGCCATCGTTAAGCTGGCCATAAAGCAGCAAGGCGGGATCGAGCGCGGCAATATCCGCCGCCGTCCCGCCGCTGCGCACCAGATGCATCGGGCAGATGCCGAAGCCCAGATTGGCCGCGCCGACCTGTTCGGCAAACCACGCCGCCTGCCCGAGCGACTTGCAGCCCGGCGTCATCTGGCAGAATTCCAGCGCGACGGTCATGTCTTCGCGAGCGGCAAGATCACAGAACTGCCCGATCAGATCGACCGCGTGGGCCGGGTCGGGCTCGAACACATGACTGATCGCATGGCGCGCACCCAGCGCCCGGCCTAGTGCAAGTCCAGCCCGATAGCTTTCCAGATCGACATCAGGCTTCAGAAGGAAAAATTCGGCATTGATCATCGCCATGCCATGCGCATCCAGACGCTCGCGCACTTCACGCTCCATTGCCGGAGTGACGGTCGGGAAAACGAACTTTCCTTCCTGCCCGGGAATGGGAACATGCGGAGCATTGGTGAACAGGCTGACCGTCGCGTAGCCGCAGGCCGCCGCAATCTCGATCAGCTCAAGCGGGCCGACATCCATGGCGGTGAGCTGGTGCAATCCAAGCGGCCTTGCCACCGGGCTATATTCCAAAACGCAGTTTGATCGCACGGTAACGCTCGATAAGCATGGCAGCGCGTTCCTCAGCCGTAGCCGTTGCGGTCCCCGCTGGCATCGCCGCCAACACATCTGCTCGCTTGACCAGGAGGGTGCGGAATGTGGCGGGATTCTGGCTCATCAAGTTGCGATAGCCCAAATTGCCGGTCGAAAATTGCTGCGTATCCAGCCAGTTGTGCACCCCGGGATCATCATGGGCGATAACGAAACGCACCACGCCATCGGCATCAACTTTGGTGCGCGCGGGCGAATAGCTGACCGGGCGATAGAGGAAGTCCATGCTTTCAACGAAAAACCCGCCCATTCCGAACAGCCAGAAGCCGTCATGCCAGTCCATCTCGACAATCAGCGCTTCATCCGGCGCAAGCGCCCAGACCATATTCGCCGCCATGCGCCCGCGCTTGGCATCGTCGGCGCTGTTGGCATGTCTGTCGGCGGGAAACACATTGGGCTGATCAGGATCACAGACCCCGCCCGAGGTGGCCCAGGAATGATCGGGCCAGTCGCGCATGATGCCGCTAACGAAATCACCCGCCCATGCCATGGCTTCGGCCATCCGTTCGGCAGTGGCGACCGGGCGCGGGCTGTCCATGCCTAGGCGCTCAATCGTCAGCGTGGTCGGGCGCTCGCCCCAAGCATCAAAAGCCTCGCGGATGAAGAGTTTGCGGCTACCCGGCGTGGTCGGCAACCAGTTTTTCTCGCGCTGATCGCCACCGATGAACAGTTCGAAATTGCCATCGCCATCCGCCTCGATCTGATGCCCTAAGATATTGCATTCGGGCGTATCGCCAAAGGGTTCATGCAGCGGCACAAAGTCCGTGCCCGGTACCTTTGCGGGTTTCGGCCCCTGCACGGTCAGGTTGAACCACCGGGC
>JANPPM010000284.1:0-4059 GCA_031428495.1 Novosphingobium sp. | reverse complement strand
GAACTGGGTCACCGGCATGTCCGAGCGCGGATCGCGGTAGAGCGGCACCAGCTGGGCCAGCGGCCGGTCGCCGATCACCACCCCCGCGGCGTGAGTCGAGCTGTTGCGCGGCAGGCCCTCCAGCTGAACCGCCAGGTCGATCAGCCGCTTGACCTCGTCATCCTCGTCATAAGCGCGCTTCAATTCGGACACGCCGTTAAGCGCGCGCGGGAGCGTCCACGGGTCGGTCGGGTGGTTGGGCACCATCTTGGTCAGCCGGTCGACCTGGCCGTAGCTCATCTGCAGGATGCGCCCGGTGTCGCGCAGCACGGCGCGCGCTTTCAGCTTACCGAACGTGATGATCTGGGCGACGTGGTCGTGGCCGTACTTGGCCTGAACGTAGCGGATCACTTCGCCGCGGCGGGTTTCGCAGAAGTCGATGTCGAAGTCCGGCATCGACACGCGCTCGGGGTTGAGGAAGCGCTCGAACAGCAGCCCGAGCTTGAGCGGATCGAGATCGGTGATGGTCAGGGACCAGGCGACCACCGAACCGGCGCCCGAACCGCGCCCGGGTCCGACCGGAATGTCGCTATCCTTGGCCCATTTGATGAAATCGGCAACGATCAGGAAATAGCCGCCAAAGCCCATCCGGTTGATCACGTCGATTTCAAACTCGAGCCGGTCACGGTAAACTTGGATCTCGTTTGGCCCCAGATCGGCGATGTACGCGAGCCGCTTGTCGAGCCCCGCCCGCGCATCCTCGGCCAGCATCTGTGCCTCACCCTCCTGATCGCCAGCCAGGCTGGGCAGGATCGGACTGCGCTTGGGCGGTCCGAAGGCACAGCGCTGGGCAACCACAAGGGTGTTCGCGATAGCCTCTGGCAGGTCGGCGAACAGTTCCTGCATCATCGGCGCGCTCTTGACCCAGGCCTGCGGGCTGGAGCGCGCGCGGTCGGCCGCATCGATGTGCGATGAGTTGGCGATGCATAGCATGGCATCGTGCGCGGCATGGCCGTGTGGATCGGCGAAGTGTGCGGGATTGCTGGCAACCAAAGGCAAGTCGCGGGCATAGGCCAGCGTGATCAGCGCCTCTTCGGCAGCTTCCTCAATGGCATTTCCGCGCCGGGCAAGCTCGATATAGAGGCGCCCGCCAAATAGTCCTTCGAGGCGCTCGCAATAGTCATTTGCGGCTTCGGACTTTCCATCCGCGAGCAATCGCGCCAGCGCGCCTTCCCCTGCCCCGGTCAGCGCGATCAGGCCCTCGCTGTGCCCCTCAAGATCGGCGAGGCTGACATGCGGATCAAGCTCAAGCGGGCGGTCCAGATGCGCTCGGCTGACCAGATGGCAAAGATTGAGCCAACCCGCCGCATCCTTGGCATATAGCGCCAGCGCATCGACCGGCTCACCCTCACCGCGTAGAACACCCAGCAGAGTGCCGACCAGAGGCTGAACGCCATGTTCGCGGGCCGCCGCAGCAAAGGCCACCGCGCCGTAAAGTCCGTTGCGGTCACAAATCGCAATTGCCGGAAATCCGCGTTCTTTCGCCAGCTTGGCAATCACCTTGGGGTCGATTGCGCTATCGAGCATGGTGTAGCTGGAGAAGACCCGCAAGGGTACGAAAGGAGCAAAGGCCATTGCGCAAAGCTAGCCCTTCGGACCCGCCTCAAGCAAGTGTTACACGGCATCAAGGCGGGGGAAATCAAAGTCAAAAACTTGCAAAAATCTCAATATATGCTCCTATCCGCGCCTTGCAGGAAACACGAAGGGGGACGCTGACATGGACCAAGGACTGGAAACCGCAGCGCGGGGTATTTTCGAACGCGCCAAGGCGATCATACTGACCCCGAAGGATGAATGGCTCAAAATTTCCGGCGAAACTACGTCGCAGCGTGACATCCTGTTGCAATATGCAATTCCGCTCGCCGCAATCGGCCCGGTTGCCAGCTTCATCGGCGGACAGGTGTTCGGCTATGGCGCGTTTGGATTTTCGTACCGACCGGGCATCATCTCCGGGCTAAGCACTGCGCTGATCAGCTTCGCCCTGTCGCTGCTCAGCCTCTATGTCGTCAGCTTCATCGCCGACTTTCTTGCGCCGAAGTTTGCGGGCGAATCGAACAAGCTCAATGCCTTCAAGCTCGTCGCCTACAGCTATACCGCCAGCTGGCTGGCCGGGATCTTCGGGCTGATCCCTTCGCTCGGCTTCTTCGGCCTACTCGGCCTCTACAGCGTTTATCTGCTTTATGCGGGCGCAACCCCACTGATGAAGGTGCCGCAGGACAAAGCCGTTGGTTATACGGCGGTGATGATTCTGTGCGCCTTTGTGCTGGCAATCATAATCACGCCAATCACAGCAGCGATTACCGGCGCGTTCGGCATGGGCGCCATGTCGATGGCCAGCAACAGTGACGTCGGCGGCAAGATCACACTGCCCGGCGGCGGCTCGCTGGATACCGGCAAGATGGAAGAAATGACCAAGCAGCTGGAAGGCGTGACCAGCGGCAAGACCGCGCCGGTCGACGTTACCAAGATGCAGGTGCTGCTCCCCGCTTCAATCGGATCGTACCAGCGCACTGCGATGGAAGCGACCGGCATGGGGCCCATGGGCAGCCAAGCCAAAGGCACGTACACGATGGGTGACAAGAGCTTTGACCTGAAGATTATCGATATGTCTGCGATGGGTGCTATCGCCGGAATGGGCGCAGCAATGGGCGTTCAGCAAAGCCGCGAAGATGCTGACGGCTATGAGCGCACCGGCACCGTCAACGGCCAGATGCAGAGCGAGAGCTGGAGCAAAAGCAGCGGCAGCGGCAAGTTCGGCATGATGGTTGCCAACCGATTCATGATCGAAGCCGAAGGTCAGGCAGCCAGTGTCGATGAGCTTAAAGCCGCGGTAGCGACTGTCGATCAGGGGAGCCTGTTGGGTCTGGCGGGTTAGAGCAGCGCTTCAATCGCGCCTTCGATGCTCGCGGGCTTGTCCGTCGGCGCGAACCGGCGGACTACCTTGCCTTGGCGGTCGATCAGGAACTTGGTGAAGTTCCACTTGATCCGCTGGGTGCCGAAAATGCCCGGTGCCTCGGATTTCAGCCAGTCGTACAGCGGTGCCGCCCCATCACCATTGACGTCGATCTTGGACATGACCGGAAAGCTGAGGCCATAGTTGATCTGGCAGAAGCTCTCGATCTCCTCAGCGCTGCCCGGTTCCTGCCCGCCGAACTGATTGCACGGGAAGGCGACCACTTCGAAGCCCCTGTCCCGGTATTTCTGCCACAGCGCCTCGAGCCCCGCATATTGCGGCGTAAACCCGCATTTCGATGCCGTGTTCACCACCAGCAGCACCTTGCCGAGCTTTTCCGCCAGACTGATGGTCTCGCCATTGGGCAGTGACGCCGAAAAATCCGCAAGAGTTTTCATTCAAGCCTCCCATCATGCAGCCGCACCACGCGGTCCATCGCATAGGCGAGCCGCTCGTTGTGAGTCGCCACCAGTGCTGCACTGCCTTCATCGCGCACCAGCCTGACGAATTCGCGGAATACCCGGTCGGCGGTTGCCTCATCAAGGTTTCCAGTCGGCTCGTCCGCCAGCACCAGCGCGGGCTTGTTCGCCAATGCGCGCGCCACGGCTACGCGTTGCTGCTCGCCGCCCGAAAGCTGGCTGGGCCGGTGTTCAAGGCGCTCACCAAGCCCCAACGTGCTGAGCAATTCAGCGGCGCGGTCTTCAGCTTCGAGGCGCGGTTTGCCTGCCACCAGCTGCGGCAGCACGACATTCTCTATCGCGGTAAAATCGGGCAGCAGATGGTGGAACTGATAGACAAAGCCGATGTGATCGCGCCGCAGGCTGGTTCGCGCGTCACCGTCCAGCTTACTGGCATCAGCCCCGGCGACTTCGATATGCCCGCCAAACCCGCCTTCGAGCAGACCGATGGCTTGCAGCATGGTCGACTTGCCCGAGCCCGACGGCCCCAGCAGCGCCACGAATTCACCCGGACGAATCTCGAAATCAACGCCGCGCAGCACTTCGATACGCACGCCGCCCTGCTCGAAACTGCGGGTCAGTCCGCGCACTTTGGCTACGGGTTCCATT
>JANPPM010000283.1:0-1782 GCA_031428495.1 Novosphingobium sp. | reverse complement strand
GCGCATCGCTTCATCTTCAAGCTTCTCCCGCGGGACGACCGAGTTGGCGACGCCCCATTCCTTCAGTTCTGCCGCAGTCATGGTCCGGCCTGTGAGGAGTATCTCCATTCCGCGATTTAGACCAAGGCGCATAAGGGTCATTGGAAGCTGGGTCTCGAAGCCGCCGAAGCCGATCCGGCTCTGGCGGCGGGCGACGTAGGCATCCTCCGACAGGATCAGCAGATCGGCAGTCATTGCGAAGGAAAATCCTTGCCCCAGAACGGCGCCCTGCGCCGCCAGGATTACGGTCTTGTCTCCCCACAGCGTGCCCGACAGCGTGCTGTCCAGCAGCTTGCGCATCCCGCGCATGCGGTGCGACTGGCCGAGCCTCTGGCCTTTCTTTAGGCCGAATGCCTCGACGGGCACCCGCTTGGTATCCTCGCCCGAGCAGAAGTCGGAGCCTACCCCGCTGAACACGATGACCTTTACCATGTCATCGTCCTGAGCGCGCGCGAAGGCATCGAGAAGCAGACCGTTCATATCCGGGGTGAGGATCGCGTTCTTGCGATGCGGCCGGTTGAGCGTGATCTTGCAGATGTGATCTTCCACGACTTCGTAGAGGATCGAATTGGTGAAGTCTTCCTCACCATCTGCGGTGAGCGGGGGAGATGCAGGTTTGGTCATACGGGGTCACCCAATGCGATGAGATTTTCGATGCGATTGTGATAGTGGCGGATACGGGCTTCCTGGTAGCGGGCCAGCCAAAGCCCGCGCTTCACGGTCGACTTCAGGCCTTTGGCCACACCCAGGATGTTGACCCAGTCCTGATCAAAGATCGGCCCGACCCGGCCAAGCGCCTCGCACGAGCCGAACGAACCACCTTCGGGTATCCACACGGTTTCGGGCGCTTTCGGACAAGGCTGTGAAAGGTCACGAGGCAACATCAGGTATATCTCCATGATGCAACTCTGGTGGTCGTCCCCGTTAGGGCGGAAGCGGTAGGCAATCTGCAGCCCATAACCATGCCAGGGCATGAAGTTGGGGAACACGAAGTATTCGACTGCGTCGAGCATCTCAACGTCGGTGAGGTGCTCGACCGACTTGCCGGACGCCTCGCTCACAAGCTTTCGCCGCTCTTCGGCGAGCGCTTCGCGATAGGTCTGGCCCGGCCTGAGCTTCACCGGCTCGCGTCCTGTCGATTGTGCTGCAAAATCCGCGAAGTCCTGCTCGCTCATGGCCTTGAGCGCGTCGCCGACCGGAGCAATCGAGATTGTCGCCAGCCGGCTGACGTTCTCGTTGTAGATGTCGTACTGGGTCTCCGGGTACTCGGAGACGGGCACGGCCTGCGGATGGGTGGGCGAAACATGGTAGCTTTCTATGAAAGCCTCCATCGCCACCTTCCAATTGGCTGGCGTGACCCTGGCGACATGGGCAGCTATACGGCGGTTCTCGTAAGGATCAGAGGCGAAGTGATCGTCGAGCTCACCGATGCAATACGCAAAAGGCTGTGCGTCGGGATCGGGGTTGATGAACACGAACCCTCCCCAAGTCGCAGCCTTGGCCTGCGGCAGGCATAGGTCGCGGTCCTTTAACTGCGGAAAGTCCCACTGTTCCGTTATGCCGCGATGCGTGCCGTCCATATTCCACGACCAGCCGTGGAACGGGCACACCAGCGCCGGCAGGTGGCCCATGCCTTCAGCAACCAACTGCATCCCGCGGTGCAAGCAAGCATTGACATAGGCCCGGATGGAACCGTCTTTCTGCCGCGCCACTATCCATGAACGGTCACCGATTTCGTACGTG
>JANPPM010000282.1:0-12356 GCA_031428495.1 Novosphingobium sp. | reverse complement strand
CCGCGCGGGTTGACCAGCCCACGGTCGTCATGCTGACCGTGCAGTTCAACGAGATGCCCAGCCAGTTCGCGCAGCAGGGCCACGCCCACCGGCTGATCGTTGATGAAGGCCTTGCTGCCTCCGTCCGCCTTGACCTGACGTTTGATGATGATCGGCTCGCCGGGTTCCAGCTCGATTCCGGCTTCATCAAGGAGTGCCAGCAACGCGTCGTCCCGGACTTGATCCGGGACCGCTGGAATGCCTGGCGCGGCCTTGCGTGTTCCGGCCTGCGGTCCCGGATCAAGTCCGGGATGACGGTCGAACACGGCCGTGACACTCGCGCGGTCCTCACCGCCGCGAACTAGCCCGCTGTCCGCCCGATCACCCAGGACCAACCCAAGCGCATCGAGCAGGATCGATTTGCCCGCGCCCGTCTCGCCCGTAAGCACGCCAAGACCGCCGGAAAAATCCAGATCCAGCGCCTCGATCAGAACGACATTGCGGATGGAAAGCCGGGTTAGCATATTCGCCCAGTAAACTTGAAACAAAACGCAAACTTGGAACAAAACGCGTTCTAGCCGATCAAATCAGCCGCGTCACCCGGCTTCGGCGTCTTCGAAAGGCGGTTCGACCACTATGGGATCTGCCAGCGTCATCCGGTCAAGCATCGTCGCCATTTCATCGCGCAGATGCAGCATCAGCCCGCGCAGCCTGCATTCGGCCTCAGGCAGACAGTTGGTGCAGTGCTCATGCGCATTGCGCGCGGCGCAGGGCACCAGCGCGAGGCTCCCACGGGTCAACCGAATAATGTCGCCGTACCGGACATCGACCGGCGGCAATCCCAATTCATAGCCGCCATCGCGCCCACGGTGCGAAATCACCAAGCCCTCGCGGACCATTTCGCTCAGAATGACAGTCAGGAATTTGCGCGGGATATTTTGCGCCGTCGCAATCGCATCAAGTCGCACCGGCCCCTGCCGCCAGGTGTCGGCAAGGTGCTGCAGGGCGCGGATCGTATAACGGGTCTTTTGCGATAACATGGACGCTGCAATGAGCGCCGCCTCGGCCAAAATGTCAACCGGTCAGGTAGAAAGGCCCTGCGATTGCAATAGGCCGAATCAGCTTGCGGTTGTCCCCGGCGCATGACGGTTCATCAATTCATAAGCGCGCCCGTACCACTCATTGCCCGGATAGTTCGCGCCGAGAACTGCTGCGGCCTTTTGCGCCTCAGCGGGAATGCCCATCGAAAGATACGATTCGACCAGCCGGTAAAGCGCTTCGGGCGTGTGGCTGGTGGTCTGGTAAGTATCAACCACGGTGCGGAACCGCAGGGTCGCGGCAAGCCATTTCCCTGAACGCTGATACGAGCGCCCGACGGTCATCTCCTTGCCCGCAAGGTGATCGTTGACCAGGTCCAGCTTGAGCCGGGCATCGGACGCATAGCGCGATGTGGGATAGCGGCGGATCAGTTCACCCAGCGCAGCCTGCGCCTGCTGGGTCACTTTCTGATCGCGGGTAACGTCGCTGATCTGCTCATAATAATTGAGCGCCACCAGATAGAAAGCATAGGGCGCATCGCGGTTGCCCGGATGGATCGAAAGGAACCGCTGCGCCGACTGGACTGATTTTCCGTACTCACGCGCCACATAGTAGCTGAACGAACTCATCAACTGGTCGCGGCGTGCCCACGGCGAATAGGGGTGCTGGCGCTCAACTTCGTCGAACAAAGCTGCGGCCTCTTTGGTATCGCCGCGATCAAGCCGGTCCTTGGCGGCCTGATACAGCGTATCGACATCGCGTGCGACATAGGCAGTATCGCGGTTCTTGCCGCCCTTACCGCCGCAGCCCGACGTCAGGACGAGCGCGCTTGTGGCGAAGGCGAACAGGGCGAGTTTGAGCGGTGATCGAATTTGCATGCGCGGGTCTATAACCAGCACCAGCATGAACGCCAAGTGAAAGGCGTACGGTTTCCGCCAAGCTGCGCCGAGCGGTTGCTGGCCGAGGTCAATCCATGTGCTTGAGGCCGACCCGCAGGTAATCCCACCCGGTGATCACTGTCAGCACGGCGGCGGCCCACAGCGTCGTCAGGCCCACTGTGTGCGGCACATTTGCCTGAAGTTCGCCCAGCATCACCGTCCAGCCCGGCAGGGCATTGCCGAGGATCAGCGCGCCCAGCGAGATCATCTGGAATGTCGTCTTCCACTTGGCGAGTTGGCTGACCGGCATTGAAACTCTCAGACTGCCCAGAAATTCGCGCAGCCCCGATACCGCAATCTCGCGGATGAGAATTATCAGCCCGGCGATGACATGCATGTCGCCGACATAGGGCCCGGTCAGCACGCCCTGCGCGCTCAGCACCAGAATCACCGCAGCAATCATGATCTTGTCGGCGATGGGATCGAGGAATACGCCGAGCTTGGACACCGTGCCCTGTGAACGCGCGACATAACCGTCGAAATAGTCGGTAATGCCCATCAGGCAATAGACGCCGAAGGCGATGCCATAACCAAATTTCCATTCGGGCCACCACAGCAAGGCGACGAGAATCGGCACCGTGAAGATGCGCGAAAGGGTGAGCAAGTTGGGAAGAGTCAGCATGGCGAGCCCCCGCATAGCCGGTAACACATCTGTACAAAAGACCGGCTAGGGGCTTGCTGCAAGTCCGGCAAGCGTTAGGGTCGCCGCCGGGACAAGGATGGCTGAAACGGACACATGACCACTTCCACGCATCTGGTGCGAACGCGCCGTTTTCTGCCGCTTTTTGTCACGCAATTGCTCGGCGCTTTCAACGATAATCTGTTTAAAAACGCGATGGTGCTGTACGTAGTTTACAGCGTTTACAATTCCGAAGCCGCCGAAGCCAAGTTCAGCGCACTTGCCTCGGCAGTGTTCATCATCCCGTTTTTCGCACTTTCTGCGCTTTCCGGCCAGCTTGCCGACATGCGCGACAAAGCCGCGATCATCCGGATCGTCAAATTCTGCGAAATCATCATCATGCTCGTCGGCGGCGCGGGCTTGGTCATGGCGTGGCAGAACATGGCGGTGGAGGCCGTTGCGATCCCGCTGATGCTGCTCGCGCTCTTCGCCATGGGTGTTCATTCAACCTTTTTCGGTCCAATCAAATATGCGATTCTACCGCAGCATCTGCACAAGGACGAAGTGCTTGCTGGCACCGGCCTGGTCGAGGCGGGAACCTATATCGCGATCCTCGCGGGGACGATTCTGGCCGGTTGGATCGACGTCCAATGGGCTGCCTTGATTGCCGTTGTTGTTGCCGTTGTCGGTTATCTCACCGGGCGGCAGGTGCCACCGGCCCCTGCACAAGGTACTGGCGAGAAATTGGATTACAACGTGTTGCGCTCATCGATCACGCTGGTGCGCAACACCATGCATGACCGCCGGGTCTTCCTGGCAATCATGGCGATCAGCTTTTTCTGGACTGTTGGCGCCGTGCTGTTCATCCAGTTTCCACCGCTCGCCAAGAACGTGCTGCATGCCAGCAAGGAAGTCGCCAGTCTGTTTCTGGTGATTTTTTCCGTGGGCATCGCCATCGGCTCGGTGTCGATCAACATGTTGCTCAAAGGTACCGTCTCAGCGCGCTATGCCCCTGCCTCAGTCATCGTCATGGGCATTTTCGTGGTACTGTTTTTTCTGGTTTGCGAAGTCTGGTCGCCAGATCGCGGCGAAGGCCTGCTCAATACCGGAATGTTTATCGCGGAGCCTTTTGCGATCCCCCTGCTGCTGACCTTGCTGGGTATCGCAATCGCGGGCGGCATGTTTGTAGTGCCGCTCTACGCATTCCTCACCACCTTTGTTGACAAGACCCAGACCGCGCGGACTATAGCTGCCAACAATATCGTCAATTCAGGCGCGATGGTGGTCGGATCAATCATGGCGGTTGGCCTGAGCGCAGGCGGCGTCGCGATCGAGCACCAGCTTCTGCTCAGCGCGGCGATGTGTCTGGTCTCGGCCTGGCTGGGGCAGTTGCTGTACCGCGCAGAACTCACGGCTCTGAAGACCTAGGCTATAAAGGCCGTCACCACCGCAAAACAGGCGCAATAGGTTCCAAGGAACTGGCGCCAGTCCTGGCGCGAATAATTGCGCCGTTGAGGCCGCGCAGGATTTTCAGCCGCTACCTCACACACATGCGGCGGCAGGCTGGCGCGGAACGGATGGCGCGCAGCTTCGGTGGTGAGAACCAGATGGCGGCGAGGCAAAGCGATTGTCATGTCGCGATGTTAGGATTTGATTCACCAAACCGCCAGCAGGCATCGGTGGTTCAGAGCGGGACATCCCGTATCGGGACATTAGTTCTGGAGCTCTTAATCCGCTCGCTGCGACAGTCCGATGATGTATTCCCATTCCTCCGGCGTGATCACCCCAACCGAGAGCCGTGAGAGCTTCACCAGCTCGATTTCCGCCAGGGTAGGATCGGCCTTGATCTGCTTGAGCGTCACTGGCCGCGCGAGCTTCCGCACGGGCTTCACCTTGACCGCAGCCCATTTGCCATCCGGATCACTCGGGTCCGTAAGGCCAGCCGCGCTGATCCGGGCAATGCCGACGATCTCCAAGCCGATGTTGGAGTGATAGAAAAATGCTTCATCGCCAACTTGCATTGCGCGCAGGTTATTTGCCGCGCGGTGATTGCGTACGCCGTCCCATGTTCCCTCACCCTCGGCGACAAGATCGTCCCAGCCATAGGCATCGGGTTCGCTCTTCATCAGCCAATAGCGCTTTGCCGGGGCAACTTTGCTCATGCATGAACTCCTGAAACACGGTAGGCCGCAGCCGATAGCCGCAACCAGAGCCAAGAGCCACCATGGACCAGCCAGCCCTTTCCACAATTTCGCTCGCCAACGATGGGGGCAGCCTGGCCAAGGCGCTGGGCGAAAGCTTTCGCACATTCGGGTTTGCCATGGTGAGTGACCACGGCATTGATCCCGCGCTTATCGCGCGCGGCTGGCAGCTGACGCGCGACTTCTTTGATCTGCCCGAAGCCGCAAAGCGCAAATATCACCAGACCGGACTGGCCGGCGCACGCGGCTACACGCCCTTCGGCACCGAAATCGCCAAGGGCGCGGCAGTGCATGACCTCAAGGAGTTCTGGCACGTCGGGCGCGATCTGCCAGCGGGCCATGCCCTTGCGACTACCATGCCACCCAACATCTGGCCGCACGAATTGCCAGAGTTTCCAGCAACATTCGCCGCGCTATTTGCCGAGTTTGACCGGGTCGGAGCGATAGTTCTCAGCGCGATTGCCCTCGATCTGGGCCTTGCACCTGACTGGTTCGACCCGGCCATCACCGATGGCAATTCAGTGCTGCGGCTGCTCCATTATCCGCCGCTCGCCGATGCCCCAGATGGCGCAATCCGGGCGGGCGCACATGAAGACATCAACCTCATCACCCTGCTGCTGGGCGCAGAAGAGGCCGGGCTCGAACTGCTGGGTAAAGATGGCAGCTGGCTGAGCGTCGCGCCGCCGCCCGGCGCACTGGTGGTCAATATCGGCGACATGCTGCAACGCCTGACCAATCATGTACTTCCCTCGACCAGCCACCGGGTGCGCAATCCTGAAGGCGCGCGCTCTGGCTTCAGCCGGTATTCGATGCCCTATTTCCTGCATCCGCGCAGTGATTTTTCGATCGCTACTCTACCGGGGTGTATCACTGCCGATAATCCCAACCGCTACCCCCAACCGATCACCGCCGATGCCTTTCTTCAGGAGCGGCTGCGCGAAATCGGCCTCGGGGCGTAAAACCACGTAAACCCCCCCCAGTTAACCAAATGTTTCCCAACCCGCGCCATTAGGAAAGTCTCGACAAGCGGGGGCATGGCGAATTGGCTGGGCTGGGAAACAAAATATCGGGACTGGCTGAGGTGCCTGAAGTCGCCCAGCGCGATGCTGCGCCCAGCACGATCGCCTCCGATACAGTCACTCTCGGCATTGCCGCCGCCGCCATCATCCTGTTTGTCGGCACCGGTGGCTCGGCCCTGCCGAAAATGATCGCAGCGTTCCGTGGCGAAGGCCTTGGACCGGATAACATGCTGGTCAGCGCACTGCTGCTCAATGTTGCGCTGATCCTGTTCGGATGGAGGCGGTATCGCCAGCTCACCAGTGCGGTTTCTATTCATCGGCAAGCAGAAGCCATTGCGCTAAAGCTTGCCGAACGCGATCCGCTCACCGGCTTTCTTAACCGGCGCAGTCTTGACGAGGCCGCATGTGAACTCATTGCCGCCGCACAGCAACGCGGCGAAGTGGTCGCAGTGCTTATGGCCGATCTCGACAGCTTCAAGCAGATCAATGACCTGCACGGACATGTCGTCGGCGACCGGGTGCTCATACAGTCCGCCCAGCGTATCGCCGCAATCCTGCCGCCGCGATCAATCCCTGCGCGCGTCGGCGGCGACGAATTTGCCTGCCTCGTTCCGTTCGACCCCCGCCACCCCGAGCGGATCGACGACCTCGCCGCGGGCCTGATCGCGGCAGTTGCATCGCCAGTTGGCGAGGGCGTTTGCGGCCCGGACGTGACGCTGTCAGTCGGGGCTTCCCGTAGCGACCAGCCACGGCGCGCCAACGACGACGATGACCAAGACGATACAGGCATCGCCTCACTTCTCCACGCCGCAGACATCGCGATGTACCATGCCAAACGAAACGGTCGGAACCGCTTTTACTGGTTCGAACCGTCCATGGAAAACGCCCTTCGCGTGCGCCGAGATCTGGAATCGGGCATCCGCAGCGGCATCACCAATGGCGAATTCGTCCCTTACTATGAACAGCAGGTTGACCTTTCGACCGGCGAATTGGCCGGATTTGAAATGCTGGCACGCTGGAATTCTCCTAAATTCGGCGTAGTCGGTCCGCAGATATTCATCCCGCTTGCCGAAGAAATCGGCGTGATCGATAAATTGTCCGAAGGTCTGATTGCCCAGGCACTGAGCGATGCCAAGGCGTGGAACCCCAAGCTGACCCTGTCCGTCAACATTTCACCGGTGCAATTGCGTGATCCGTGGTTCGCGCAGAAATTACTGCGTATGCTGGTGGAGGCCAACTTCCCGCCCAGGCGGCTAGAAATCGAGATTACCGAGAGCAGCCTGCATGAGAATCTCGGCGCGGTGCGTACGTTGCTTGCAAGCCTCAAAAACCAAGGGATCCGCATCAGCCTCGATGATTTTGGCACCGGTTACAGCTCTCTGGGTCAGCTCAGCGAATTGCCGATCGACTGCATCAAGATAGACCGCAGCTTCGTGATGAAGCTTGCCGAGAATAAGGACAACGCTACCATAGTGCGAACGATCACCTCGCTCGGACTGGAGCTGGGTTTGCCGATCACCGCAGAGGGGATCGAGTCCGAAGAAGTGCTCGCCGCGCTGCGAGGCTATGGCAGCTTTAAAGGTCAGGGCTATCTCTATGGGCAGCCCGAGACTGCCAAGGAGACAACAGAGCGGCTGGGCGAAATGGACTTGCTGGCTGCGCCAAACCCGCAAGCAGCACCGCAGCCAGCCGAGCCCGGTACGGACCACGACGACCGGTCTGCCGCATCAGGCTGACAGTCTGCCTACTGGACGTAACTGCCCCCAACGCATAGATGCGCGGCATCATGCACGTCCCTTTCATCAAGATGCACGGCCTGGGCAACGACTTCGTCGTGCTCGACCGGCGCGTGGACGAGGTTCCGTTAATCGACAACCGTCTCGCTGCCGCACTGGCGGACCGCAAGACAGGGATCGGCTGCGATCAGTTGATCGTACTTGAACCGTCGAGTGTGGCCGATTTTCGCATGCTGATTTTCAACGCCGATGGCGGCGAGGTCGAGGCTTGCGGCAATGCCAGCCGCGCAGTCGGGCTGTTGCACGGCGCAGCGGCGCGGATCGAGACGCTGGGTGGCGTGATCTCGGCCTCGCCAACCGATGGCGGAATCGCCGTCGAAATGGGTGAGCCGCAGTTTGGCTGGGAGCAAATACCGCTCGCCTATGCGATGGATACGCTGGGCATGCCGGTTGCCTGGGAGGCGTTGGAAAATCCGGATGCAGTCAATGTCGGCAATCCGCATGTGGTGTTCTTTGTCGATGATTGCAGCGCAGTTCCGCTCGATCACCTAGGTCCGCTCATCGAGAATGACCCGCTGTTTCCGGAACGGGTCAACGTCAACATCGCCGAGGTCACCGCACGCGATGCGATCACCTTGCGCGTGTGGGAGCGCGGCGTCGGTGAAACCCGCGCCTGCGGCACTGGTGCCTGTGCCACAGCCATCGCAGCGATGCGGCGCGGTCGCACTGAACGGCGCGTGACAGTCACCCTGCCCGGCGGCCCCCTGTTGATCGAATGGCGCGAAGACGGTCAGGTAGTGATGACCGGCCCGGCAGCGCTCAGCTTCCGCGGCAGCTTCGAGTCTGAAGATTATGGTATAACCGCGTGAGCGCCGAAGTGATTTCGCTCGGCTGCCGTCTCAACCTCTCCGAGAGCGAGCGGATGCGCGCGCTGCTCGCTGGCGACGACGATCTGGTCGTGATCAACAGTTGCGCGGTGACGGCTGAGGCAGTGCGCCAGACCCGTCAGGCAGTCCGCCGCGCCCGCAAGGCCCGGCCCGATGCGCGGCTGCTGGTCACCGGCTGTGCTGCCGAGATCGAGCGCGAAAGCCTGTCGGCAATGCCCGAAGTGGACGGACTGATCGCCAACGCCGTAAAACTCGATCCGCGCGCGTGGAATGTGCCAGAGGCCCCGCCCCAGCCGCATGCCTTGCACACCCGCGCCTTTGTGCAGGTGCAGAATGGCTGTGACCATGCCTGCACCTTCTGCGTCATTCCGCAAGGGCGCGGGGCAAGTCGCTCGCGCCTGGTGTCTGAGGTTCTCACTGAAATAGCACTCCATCTCGGCACGGGATCGCGCGAAGTGGTCTTGACCGGGGTTGATGTAACCTCATGGGGCTATGACCTGCCGGGAGCGCCGCGACTGGGCGCACTGGTATCAGCTGTGCTCCAAGAGCTTCCCACCTTGTCGCGGCTCAGGATGTCCTCGCTCGATGGCATCGAAATTGACGACGAACTGTTCGAAATGCTTGCACATGAGCCGCGCGTAATGCCGCACCTGCACCTGTCACTGCAATCGGGAGACGATCTGATCCTGAAGCGGATGAAGCGCCGCCACACCCGCCGCGATGCCGCCGATCTGGTCGCCCGGCTGCGTACCTTGCGGCCAGAAATCGCCTTGGGTGCCGATCTCATTGCCGGATTCCCGACCGAGGACGAAGCAGCGCACCAGAACAACCTGTCAATCATCCGCAATCTTGGCGTGGTTCATGGCCATATCTTCCCCTACTCACCGCGGCCCGGCACGCCGGCCGCGCGGATGCCGCAACACGGTGGTCCCGTGATCAAACACCGCGCTGCCGAACTGCGCGCCGAAGTCGCGCATGAGCGCAAGAGCTGGCTCGCGTCACTGATCGGCAAGCCGCTTGCCGTGCTGGCCGAGCGCGACGGCACGGGACATGCGGAGAACTTTGCGCGGGTCGAATTGCCGGCCGACACAGTGCCCGGAACGCTGATCTCTGTTACGCCCAACCGCATCGTCGAAGGATTGCTGGTTTGACCGAGGACACCGACAAGGCAAGCTGGACCCAGCGGCTGTTCGGGGGTTTCCGCAAGACCTCCGAGCGCCTGTCGGAAAATCTTGCCACCATTTCAGGTGATCTGACCGCTGCGGTGACTAAAACCCGGCTCGATCTCGATCAACTGGACGACCTGGAAGACGCGCTGATCCTGTCCGACCTCGGCCCGCGCGCGGCGCTGCGTATTCGGGAGGCACTCGCCGAAAAGCGCTTTGAACGCGGCACAGATGAAACCGCGATCAAGCTGGCGGTGGCCGATGAAATCGCGGCAATCTTGCGACCGGTGGCAAAGCCGCTGGAGATCACCGCCTTCCCGCGCCCGCAGGTCATATTGGTGATCGGGGTCAACGGATCAGGCAAAACGACCACCATCGCCAAGCTCGCCAATCTGTTTCAGGAACAGGATTACGGCGTTATGTTGGCAGCAGGCGACACCTTCCGCGCGGCTGCGATCGCGCAGCTTGGGGTCTGGGCGGATCGCGTCGGGGTGCCGTTGATCAAAGGCCCCGAGGGCGGCGACCCCGCATCAATCGTGTTCGATGCGGTTAAGGCCGCAACCGACACGGGAATTGACGCGCTGATTGTGGACACTGCCGGGCGCCTGCAAAACAAGCGCGAACTGATGGATGAACTTGCCAAGATCCGGCGCGTTTTGGGCAGGATCAACCCACAGGCGCCGCACGATGTCGTGTTGGTGCTCGATGCGACCAATGGACAAAATGCCTTGCAGCAGATCGAAGTGTTCCGCGAAGTGGCAGGCGTGACGGGCCTCGTTATGACCAAGCTGGATGGCACCGCGCGCGGCGGCGTGCTGGTCGCGGCGGCAGAGCAATACGGCCTGCCAATCCACGCTATCGGGGTTGGCGAAAAAATTGACGACCTGCGCCCGTTCGATCCCGATCTGGTGGCGCGCGTGATTGCAGGAGTGGCATGATGGAACCGGCGGAGAAGAAACCCAAATCGGGCTGGCTCAATCTGGTCGTCGATTACGGCCCGGTGCTCGTGTTCTTTCTGGTTTACCGCTATTTTTCCCCGGCCGACAAGGAAGACGCGGTTGGCGAGGTGCTGGCAGTGGTCAAGGGCACCGGCACCTTCATGGTCGCAGCGCTGATCGCGCTGACGGTCTCCAAGTGGAAGCTCAAGCACATTTCGCCGATGCTGTGGCTATCGACCGGGCTGATCGTTTTCTTTGGCACAATGACCATTTTCCTGCGCGATCCGTTCTGGATTCAGGTCAAGCCCACCGTAATTTATACGCTGTTCGGTCTGGCGCTGTTGATCGGCATCGCGCGCGGTAAACCCTTGCTCAAATACCTGCTTCAGGCCGCATTTGACGGGCTGGACGATAAGGGCTGGATGATCCTGTCGCGCAATTGGGGCATTTTCTTTTTGGCGCTGGCAGCTCTCAACGAAGGCTTTCGCCATTTTCTCAGCTTCGGCGGCTGGCTCCAGACCAAGCTCTACGTGTTCCTGCCGCTGTCCTTCATTTTCACCTTTGCGCACATGCCAATGCTGATGCGCCATGGCATGGGTGAAGCAGCCAAGGGTGAGGTGGTGACCCATCCCCCGCACGAATGAGGGGACAGGTTGCCAAAACCAAGTGACTTTCGCGCCGCGCAGCGCAATACTGCACGGCAGACGCCGTCGATGCGGCCCGGATCAAGACTGACGTTCGACAAATAGGGGATTACAATGGCTAAGTTTTTCGGAAACCTGCACCTGGTGCTGGCCGTAGGTCTGCTGCTGACGATTGCTGTGATGATGCAGTGGGCGCCTTATGTGCCGGTCGATGTCGGATCTGTGACACACTGGCTGCATACCTTCTTTGGCGTGCTGTGGATCGGCCTGCTCTACTATCTTAACTTCGTTCAGGTGCCGACGATGCCATCGGTTCCTGCTGAGCTGAAAAAGGGCGTCACAGGCTATATCGCGCCCAAGGTATTCTTTTTCTTCCGCTATGCCGCCTTGCTGACGGTGATCACAGGGCTGATCATCGCAATCAATGCGGGCTATGCACATGAGGCGTTGACGCTTTCAGGCGAGGGTAGTGTTAATCTGATCGGACTGGGCATGTGGATGGCGATCATCATGTTCTTGAACGTTTGGGTACTGATCTGGCCGGCACAGAAGAAGATTCTCGGACTGGTTGAGGCAACCGATGAAGCAAAGGCCAAGGCTGGTCCCGTAGCACTCGCCGCCAGCCGCACAAACCTGTTGCTATCGCTGCCGATGCTCTACTGCATGGTCAGCGCCAATCTGAGCTGATCACCGCTCTGATTTGCTGATGCGAAATATCGGGGAGAGGCCGCAACCGGCCTCTCCCCTTTTTATTGGGATGGAGCCGAGCAGCCATGATCACCGATATTGTAGAACTGGCGCACAAGTGGCTCGAAGTGCTCCCCGAGGGGCGGTTCGACGAGTTGCCGGGGCAAGTGGCCGAGCATTTCGTGCTGCGTCTGCCCTTTGCCCCGCCCGGCGTTCCCGGCGAGTTTCGTGGGCGTGATTTCGCCGCACAGGCGCTGAGCACAGCCGCGAAAAACCGCAGCCCGCTGGAATTCGATTCGGTGGTGGTGCTCCGAACCGAAGACCCGGAACTGCTTGTCGCCACTGCGAACGGCGAAGCCAAAATGGCGAATGGCAAGACCTACCGCAACAGCTACGTGATCTTCGTGCGGATCCGCGACGGGCAAGTAATCGAGCACATCGAGTATCTCAATCCACTGAATGTCATGGAGGCAATGGGATTGTAGGCCGCGTCGTCCCGGACTT
>JANPPM010000281.1:0-4022 GCA_031428495.1 Novosphingobium sp. | reverse complement strand
GGTTCGCGAGCTGGGTCGGTTATGACATGGACGGGCGCACCGATATTGGCTGGTCAACCTCGATCCGATACCGGTTGCAGGAAAAGGCGATGCGGCTGGCGCGCTATGCGGCGCGGCTGGCGCAGATTGACCCGGCGCATGGCGAATTGCCCCGGCTTACGGCTGCGCAGGCCCATACCGCCGAGATGGAGGCTTTGTTTGCTGGCGACCTGACCGAACCTGCGGCGCTGTCCGACGCAGCCAATCGTCTAACCGGCGAACATTCTGGCCGACTGGTCTCACTGACTGGGGTGATTGCTGCGATGGAAGCATCGGCAAAAACAGCTTCTGACGAAAACCGCGCTCGCGACTTGCTCGTGCTGGCAGCATCAATGCGCGCCGATGGCCTGGGCATGGGCGGCATCCATTTCCGGGTAAACGCATCGCAACTGCACAATGCCATCCGCCGCCGCATCGATCCGGACAATCGCCTGGACCTGGCCAGCAAGACCGCGCTAATTCGCATCAGGACGCTGCTCGCCATGGAGCAACCGCTGCGCACCAATTTCGCGGCACTGGCGATCGAGAACACCACGGCGGTGCGCCAGTTCCTCGCCATGGCGCAGATCCTGCATCATATCGACGCCGACACGCCGATCCGCATGCTGATCGCTGAATGCGAAGACCCGCAGACGGTGCTCTCAGCGCTGTATTTCGCGCGGCTGTTCGGCATTGCCGACAAGGTCGACGTCTCGCCGCTGTTTGAAACCGAAAGTGCGATGGAGCACGGCGAGCGGTTCCTCGATGCACTGCTCGCCGAGCCAGCTTACCGCGACTATGCGCGGATGCGCGGGCGTGTCTCGATCCAGACCGGCTTTTCCGACGCGGGGCGTTTCATCGGCCAGTTGCCCGCCGCGCTCGCCATCGAGCGGCTGCAAGGACGGCTGGCGCGCGGTATGGCCAAGCACAAGCTTACCGAAGTCGCGGCGCTGATCTTCAACACCCACGGCGAATCGATGGGGCGCGGCGCGCATCCCGCCGGAATGACTGATCGGCTGACCTGGCCGTTGAGCGTCTGGGCGCGCCAGCAATTTGCCGACGCTGGCATTCGCATCGAACCCGAGGCGAGTTTTCAGGGCGGCGACGGCTATCTGTTCTTCCGCACCCCTGAACTGGCGCTGGCGACGCTGACGCGCATCGCCGAAGCGGAATTGCAGGATCTGCCAACAGCTCCCGATCCGTTTTACGAGCGCACCGACCTCAGCCTTGATTTCTATCGCGGCATCCGGCGGGTGCAGCGCGATTTCATGGCCTCGCGCACCTATGCGCGTTCGCTCACCGCCTTTGGCCTCGGCCTGCTGATCGAGACCGGCAGCCGCAAATCGCGCCGCCAGACCGATCTTGCAGCGGACCGCTCGATGAGCCTGCGCCAGATCCGCGCGATCCCGCACAATGCCGTGCTCCAGCAGCTTGGCTATCCGGTCAACCTGATCGCCGGGGTGGGCACGGCGGCAGTCGAGGACATGGAAGGGCTGGCCGAATTGATCGCAAGCTCGGCGCGCGGGCGGCAGATCATGCGGATGCTGCGCAGCGCCGACCGGCTGGCCAGCATCAAGTCGGCGGCAGCATACGGCGAGCTGTTCAATTCGGCTTTCTGGGCGAGCCGACCTTATCGGGGCACCGAACAGCATCTCGAAAGCGCCTGCCTCGCCATTGCCGACCAACTGACCACTGATGATCGCAACAGCGCATTTCGCACCATGACCTCGCGGCTGCGCGTCGATGCAGTCAAGCTCCACCGGCTGCTGGCATTGATCCCGGATGAAGGCGGGAGAGAGGGCCGCGAGGAGCTGCGCCGCTCACTCGGCGCCCTGCAGGCACTGCGGCTTGCCCTTATGCAATTCATTTTTCTGCGCGCAGTGCGGATCCCCGCCTTCTCCCGCTCGAACGATGTCAGCCGCGATGATGTGTTGCAGATGGTGTTCAGCCTGCGGATCGAGGAGGCGCTGGAGCAGTTGCGCCGCGCCTATCCGGTTTCAGCGCCTTCTCTGGATGACTATGCGGTCGATGAACCGGCGGATTACCCGGATTTTGCCGGCCACACCTATGCCGCGATCCGCGCCGAGTTGATCGATCCAATCGAAGAGGCTTATGGACTGTGTCTGCGCATCGGCGTGGCAATCGCCAACTATTTTGGCGCGCATGGATAGGCGGATTTGATGAGTTTTACGGCAGACCGGTTGTTGCTGTTCGGCGCGACAGGTGATCTTTCGCAGCGGATGCTGCTGCCTTCGCTGTTCGCACTCGATGCTGACAGGCGATTGTCGCCCGGCTTGCAGATTGTCGGCTCTGCGCGCTCGGGGCTGGATACGGCGGCCTTCCGCAATTTTGCGCGAGAGGCGCTCGACAAGTTCCTGCCCGCGAACCGGCGCGGCTCTTATGCCACGTTTCTCAACCGGCTGGATTATCATCCGCTTGATGCTGGAAACCCGGAAGGCTTTGCGGCGCTGGCGCAGAAAGTCGGCACCCCCGAGCAAGGGCTGGCGATATTCCTGTCCACCGCGCCGTCGTTGTTTGAACCGACGATTGCTGGCCTTGCCGCCAATGGCCTCGCGGGAGGGAGGGTGCGGATCGGGCTGGAAAAGCCGCTGGGCACCGATCTGGAATCGAGCTGCCTGATCAACGATGCGGTGGCGCGTGCCTTCCCGGAGGATCGCATTTTCCGCATCGACCACTATCTCGGCAAGGAAACCGTGCAGAACCTGCTGGCGCTGCGCTTTGCCAATATCCTGTTCGAGCCGCTGTGGAATGCGGCGCATATCGACCATGTGCAGATCACCGTTGCCGAAACAGTCGGGCTGGAAGGCCGGGTGAGTTTCTATGACGGCGCGGGCGCGCTGCGCGATATGGTGGCCAACCATATGCTGCAATTGCTGGCCCTGGTGGCGATGGAGCCGCCCGCCAGTTACACCGCCACCGCAGTGCGCGATGAAAAGGTCAAGGCGCTGCGCTCGCTGCGGCTGATCGGGCCGGATGAGACAGTCATCGGCCAGTATCAGGCAGGCGCCATCGGCGGTGCGGCAGTGCCCGGCTATGCCGACGAGCTGGGGCAGGCATCCTCGACCGAAACTTTCGTCGCAATCAAGGCGCATATCGACAACTGGCGCTGGAAGGGCGTGCCGTTCTACCTGCGCACCGGCAAGCGCTTGCCAGCAAGGCGGACCGAAATCGTCATCCAGTTCAAGCGCGTGCCGCACTCGATCTTTGCCGGACAGGGTGCCAGAAGTGAGCCCAACCGGCTAGTGATCGGTATCCAGCCCGAAGAGAACATTTCACTCTCCCTGATGGCCAAGGTTCCCGGGCTTGACCGCGAAGGGTTGCGCCTGCGCCCGGTGGCGCTGGACATTGCCATGGCGGATGCCTTTGCCGGTCCGATGCGGCGCATTGCCTATGAGCGGCTGCTGCTCGATCTGATCGAGGGCGACCAGACGCTGTTCGTGCGGCGTGACGAGGTTGAGGCACAGTGGGACTGGATCGATGCGATCAGGGCCAGCTGGGCAGAGCATGGAGTCACGCCCAAGAGCTATACCGCAGGCAGCTGGGGGCCAACGGCAGCGATTGCACTGGCAGAGCGTGATGGAGTTACGTGGCATGAGTGAGCTGCATCCCGCCATCGCCCGCGTTACCCAGCGGATCATCGAGAAATCGAAGGATTCGCGCCGCCGCTATCTCGATTTGATGGACCGCGAAGGCGACAGGCACGGCAGCCGTTCGGCGCTTTCCTGTTCCAACCTCGCGCATGGCTTTGCTGCCGCGCTGGAGGACAAGCCTGCCATCGCCGGTTCAAGCGCGGCCAACTTGGCCATCGTTACCTCGTACAACGACATGCTTTCGGCGCATCAGCCCTATGGCCGCTTTCCCGAGGCGATGAAGCTTTATGCCCGCGAAGTTGGCGCGACGGCGCAGGTGGCGGGCGGCGTGCCCGCGATGTGTGACGGCGTGACGCAAGGGCAGGACGGCATGGAGCTGTCGCTGCTCAGCCG
>JANPPM010000280.1:0-2259 GCA_031428495.1 Novosphingobium sp. | reverse complement strand
TCGCCGGTGGGCAGTTTTCCGGCAAACGGATTTGGCCTGTTCGATATGATCGGCAATGTCTGGGAATGGACTGCTGATGATTGGGATGCGGCCCCAAAGCGGCCCGGCCCGGCAAAGCGGTGCTGCACACCGGCCAAGGTGCAGAGCGCCGACTTTGCGCGCAAGGTGCTCAAGGGTGGCTCGCACCTGTGCGCAGTCAATTATTGCCAGCGCTATCGCCCCGCTGCGCGGCATCCCGAAACCGTCGATACCTCCACCAGCCACATCGGCTTTCGCTGCGTCTTGCGCGGTTAGGCAATTTCGTCCTGCAAGGAACACACCGTGATGCGTCCAGCCAAAATGATCCGCTTGCTCGCCGCGCTGTGCTGTACGGTGTCGGCCATTCCGGGGGCGCAGGCAAAGGCACCGGTGCGGCCTAACGTTCTGGTGATCGTTGCCGATGATCTCGGCTATTCAGACCTTGGCGCATTCGGCGGCGAAATCGAGACGCCCAATCTGGATGCCTTGGCCAGTTCCGGTCTGCGGCTGGCCAATTTCCACACTGAGTCTGCCTGTGCACCCACCCGCGCCATGCTGCTCACCGGCAGCGACAGTCACCGGGTCGGGCTGGGCAACATGCCCGAATCGATGGCGCCCAATCAGGCAGGAAAGCCGGGATATGAGGGCTATCTGCGCGCCGACACCGCGACCTTGGCCGAACGGCTCGGCGCTGCCGGGTATCGCACGTTGTTCTCGGGGAAATGGCACTTGGGTATTACACCGCAGCAGGATCCGCATGCACGCGGTTTCCAACACAGCTTTGTCATGCTCAATTGCTGCCACAATCATTTCGGGCTGGGCATTTCGCCCGATGCGCGCGGGATGTCGGGTTATCGCCGCAATGGTGTGACACTCGCCAGTCTGCCAGCGGACTTTTATTCATCGGACTATTTCGCCGCGCAGCTTGTCGGCCAGCTGCGCACCAGCCGGTCCGGGGTGGATGGAGCAAAGCCGTTCTTCGCCTATCTGGCCTTCACCGCGCCGCATGCGCCGCTCCAGGCACCACCCGAAACCATTGCCAAATATCGGGGCAGGTACGACGCGGGATACGATGTGCTGCGCGAAGCCCGGCTGAAGCGTCAGCGCGAACTGGGCTTGCTGGGTCGGGCAGTCCAGCCGCATCGTGCGGTCGATACTATCCCGTGGTCCTCGCTATCGGACGAAGAAAAGCAGGTCTCGGCGCGGAAAATGGAAATCTATGCGGCGATGGTCGATCGGCTGGATCAGGCCGTGGGCGGCGTCATCGCCGAGCTGAAGGCGAGCGGTGAGTTTGACAACACCGTGGTCATTTTTCTCTCGGATAACGGCGCGGAATCGCGTGACATCCCTATCAGGCCCGGTGCACCACGCCCGCCGACCGGGACGATGGGCACGGCCCAAAGCTACGTAAATTATGGCGCTGGCTGGGCGCAGGCAGCGACAGCGCCGTTCTGGCGGTTCAAAACCTTCGCCACCGAGGGCGGCATTCGCGCCCCTGCCTTTATTACGGGTTCAGGGCTTAGCGCGCGCGGCGGTATTGGGCGTCACTACACCAATGTCCGCGATATAGTTCCCACGGTGCTCGACCTTGCCCGCGTGCCGGTGGAACCGGGAACATTTGCCGGGCGTTCAGTGCAGCCGATTGACGGGCTGAGCTGGCACCCGCTGATGCGGAGCGGTTCGGCAGTCTATCCTGCGAACAAGCCGATAGGCACAGAACTATTCGGTTCGCGCTCGCTGCGTCAAGGCGACTGGAAGATTACCGACATCAGTGACGGCGTCTGGCATCTGTTCAACCTCGCACGTGATCCCGGCGAAACCCGCGATGTGTCGGCACAACATCCCGCGCGCAAAGCCGCGCTGGTCCGGGAATGGCAAGCCTATGCCAGCGAGGTCGGCGTGGTGATGCCCGATCCGCCGTTCCATCCCAATCCGCCGCGTGAGCGCGACTAACCGCAGGCCTCCATTGCCTCGCGCGCAAGCCGCGCCAAAGCCGGGAACTGTTCCGCGCGCTGGGTTGCGCTGGCCGAGGCGGCGGTGCCACGGATCACGCGTCCTTTGATGCCATGAAAGATCGCCGCGAGGCGGAAGAAATTGAAAGCGATGTAATAGTCATAGCCCTCGATGCCTGCCCGCCCAGTGCGCGCAGCATAGCTGGCGGCATATTCTGCCTCGCTGGGGATGCCCATGGCGGCAATATCGGCATTGCCCAGCCCGGCGACGATTTCGGGCGGCATCCGG
>JANPPM010000279.1:0-8286 GCA_031428495.1 Novosphingobium sp. | reverse complement strand
GGCGCGGAGTATGTCAGGATTTTGCCCATGTCATGATTATCGCCCTGCGCGCTGCGGGCATCCCTGCGGCCTATGTCAGCGGCTATCTCCGTACGCTGCCACCACCTGGAAAGCCCCGGCTGATCGGGGCTGACGCTACGCACGCCTGGGTCAACGTCTGGTGCGGCGCTGCGCTCGGCTGGATTGGTTTCGATCCGACCAACAACCGGCTGGCAGGAGACGATCATATTTTCACCGCAATGGGCCGCGACTATGCCGACGTCGCGCCACTCAACGGAGTGTTCCTCGGCGGCGCAGGCCAGAAGATGAAGGTTTCGGTGGACGTCGCGCCGTTGGGGTGAGCTGGGCAAACCGATCAATCGCGAGTTGCGTCAAATCGATAAGGCTAACCGTTCGTGGTGAGGAGAGACTGAGCGCCAGCGAAGGCTCGTCTCGAACCACTTTGCGGCGCTGCGGTCCTTCGAGACGGTCTTTCAGCCTGCAGCTTCAATCCCTCCTCAGGATGAACGGGGAAAGTTTGAGGTTTGGGCGGCCAAAAATAGAATGGCCCGCCGCACCAGGGAGGTTGCGGCGGGCCAAGCTTTCCTCCCCAGGAAAGGCTTGTCTCAGGCTTTGCCAGCAGCAGTCCCGAGACGGTGATAGAGATGGGCGTACTTGGAAGTCAGTTCGCTTTCCTCGTTATTCTGGATCCAGAAACGAACCGCCTCTTTCAGCAGCTTGAAGTCCTCATCCGAGAAAAGCACTTTCGAACGTATCGGCGCAGCCATGATCAATTCTCCTCTAAGCGCACAGACTGGAAGCCCGGGCGCTTGGAATCAAGCAGCAAACTGATTTCCAGTACGGCCTTATGCCGCAAACTGATTCATCGTGTTGTGCGTTCCGCCCGCCTTGAGTGCGGCTTCACCGGCGAAATACTCCTTGTGATCGTCGCCGATGTCCGAACCCGACATGTTCTGGTGCTTGACGCAGGCAATGCCCTGGCGAATTTCCGCGCGCTGCACGTTTGCAACATAACCCAACATGCCCATCTCACCGAAGTATTCACGCGCCAGATTGTCAGTGCTGAGCGCTGCCGTGTGATAGGTCGGCAAGGTGATCAGGTGATGGAAGATGCCGGCCCGCTTGGCGCTCTCGCTCTGGAAGGTGCGGATCATCTCGTCGGCCTCGTCAGCCAGCTCGGTTTCATCATAGTCGATGCTCATCAGCCGGGCACGGTCATAGCCTGAGACGTCCTGGCCTTCCTTCTCCCAGCGATCAAAAACCTGCTGGCGGAAGTTGAGCGTCCAGTTGAAGCTCGGCGAATTGTTGTAAGCGAGCTTTGCATTGGGAACGACCTCGCGGATCCGGTCGACCATGCCGGCGATCTGCTCGATATGCGGCTTTTCGGTCTCGATCCACAGCAGGTCGGCGCCGTTCTGAAGGCTGGTGATGCAATCGAGCACGCAGCGGTCTTCGCCGGTGCCTGCACGGAACTGGAAGAGGTTGCTGGGCAGACGCTTGGGCCGCATCAGCTTACCCTCGCGCGCAATCAGCACATCACCGTGGCCAAGGGTTGCGGCATCGACTTCATCGCAATCGAGGAAGCTGTTGTACTGATCACCAAGGTCGCCGGCCTCGCGGCTGAAGGCGATCTGTTTGGTCAGGCCGGCGCCGAGCGAATCGGTGCGGGCAACGATGATGCCGTCATCGACGCCCATTTCCATGAAGGCGTAGCGGCAGGCGCGGATCTTGGCGATGAAGTCTTCGTGCGGCACAGTGACCTTGCCGTCCTGATGGCCGCACTGCTTTTCGTCCGACACCTGGTTTTCGATCTGAAGTGCGCAGGCGCCCGCTTCGATCATTTTCTTGGCGAGCAGATAGGTCGCCTCGGCATTGCCGAATCCCGCGTCGATATCGGCGATGATCGGCACGACGTGGGTTTCGTAGTTGTCGATCGCGTGTTCGAGCCGCTTGGCCTCGATCGCATCGCCCTTGGCACGCGCAGCATCGAGATCGCGGAACATCATGCCCAACTCGCGGGCGTCAGCCTGCTTGAGGAAGGTGTAAATCTCTTCGATCAGCGCCGGAACGCTGGTCTTTTCGTGCATCGACTGATCGGGCAGCGGGCCAAAGTCGCTGCGCAGCGCGGCGATCATCCAGCCCGACAGATAGAGGTAGCGGCGCTTGGTGGTGCCGAAATGCTTCTTGATCGCGATCAGCTTTTGTTGAGCGATAAAACCGTGCCAGCAGCCGAGCGACTGGGTGTATTCCGCCGGATCGGCGTCGTAGGCAGCCATATCGCGGCGCATCGTGGCGGCGGTGAACTTGGCAATGTCGAGCCCGCTGCGAAAACGGTTCTGCAGACGCATCCGGGCGACGGATTCGGCTTCAATTCCGGACCATGTCTGCTGAAACTGGCCAATGGCTTGGCCGGATTCGATGATCGACTGCTGATAGTTCACGAACAATTCCTCGGTTAGACTGGATTGCCACCGGTTCTATCTGGGAATGTTGCGCTGCGGCAAGTCTGGGCAGAGTCGGGCTGTAAGACTTTACATATTATCCTTGTAAAGTTGTCTTAACATGACAAAATCGAGCAAATGGCAGATTCGCAGCCCCTTTACCTTGGTCCCCGGCTCAAGCGGCTGCGACGGGAACTTGGCCTGACCCAGCAGGCCATGGCTGATGACCTTGAAGTTTCGCCAAGTTATGTTGCACTGCTCGAACGCAACCAGCGTCCTTTGACCGTGCCCTTGCTGCTGCGGCTGGCGAAAGTTTACCGGCTGGATGTCGGCGATCTCGCATCGGATGATGGCGGGGACTATGCCCGGCGGCTTACCGATGCCCTGCGCGATCCGCTGTTTGCCGACATTGACCTGCCGCCGCTCGAAGTGGCGGACGCTGCGGGCAATTTCCCAGGCATCAGCGAAGCTTTGCTGCGCGTCTATGGCGCATACCAGCGCGAACAGCGGGTTCTGGCCGAACAGCGCAGTGCAGGGGGCGCGGGGCTTGGCGCTGACCCGGTGGGCGAAGCGCGGCGGTTTGCGGCAAGTCAGCACAACTATTTCGACGCACTCGACCTCAAGGCAGAGGCACTGGCCGAAGAACTGGCTGCCGCTGGAGGGGCAGAGGCGTGGCTCAAGTCGCGCGGTACCCGTGTGCGCTTCATGCCAGGTGATGTGCTCGCGGGCACGATCCGCCGCTATGACCGGCACAACGAACAACTGCTGATCGACGACGCGCTCGACCGCGCCAGCCGCGCCTATCAGCTTGCCGTCCACGTGGCCTACACCGCGATGCGCAGCGAGATTTCGGGAATAGTTCGCGCGGCGGACCTGGCAAGCGACACTGCACGCGTGCTCGTGCGGCGCGCGCTCGCAGGTTACGGGGCAGCGGCGCTGCTGATGCCCTACGGCCAGTTCGCAGCTGCGGTTGAGGCGCGGCGCTATGATATCGAGGCATTAAGCCGCCAGTTCGGCACCAGTTTTGAACAGACCGCGCACCGGCTGACCTCGCTGGGCCGGCCGGGAATGGAGCGGGTACCGTTCTTCTTCATCCGCGTTGATGCAGCGGGCAATGTCTCGAAACGGCTCGACGGCGCAGGCTTTCCCTTTGCCGGGCACGGCGGCGGCTGCCCCCTATGGAGCGTCCACTCGGTATTTCGCAGTCCCGGAGACGTGGTGACGCAGTGGCTGGAATTGCCCGATGGCGCGCGGTTCTTCTCGATTGCGCGGTCGGTCACGGCAGGTGGCGGCGGCTTCGGCAGGCCGCGCGTCCACCGCGCAATTGCGCTCGCCTGCGCCGCCGAGCACGCGCCAAAACTGGCCTATGCGCAGGGATTGGACCCAACAAAAGTCGCAGCCACGCCCATCGGGGTAACCTGCGCGCTGTGCCACCGCGCACAATGTACCGCGCGGGCAGTTCCCCCGATCGGCCGCGATATCCTGCCCGATGACTATCGCCGCGATGCCGAGCCATTTGCATTTGCCGAGGGATAGGGCAGGCTTGGCGCAATGATTGAAACCGCAATACAGTATCCGCAGTGGCCCCCTGGTCTGTGGCGGCGCATCATCCTGTATCCCGGCAAGGACTGGATCGGCGGGGCGCTCGAGGACGATCTGCATCGCTTTCACCTGCGCTTCGATCACGATGGCGAGCGAATTGTCACGGCGCATGCTGCGGCACTGCGGCATCCATGGACGGCGTGTCCCGGCGCTGCGCCGCATATCGCCAGCGAGTTGACCGGCGCGCTGCTAGCCGATGTGGCGGCGCGTGATCCGGTGCAGCACTGCACCCACTTGTTCGATCTTGCGGTTGTGCTCGCCGCGCATGCGCAGGACAGCGTGCCTCTTTGCTTCGACATGCGCGTTGCCGACCGGGTTGATGGCCTGACAACCGCGACGATGGAGCAAGACGGGGCGGAAGTGCTGCGCTGGCACCTCGATGGCACGGCAATCGGGCCGGGCGGGGATCATGCCGGGCTCGATTTGCGCCGTCTGTCGCAGTGGAAACAGGACCTGCCGCCGCATGAGGCGGAGCGGGCGACGATGCTGCGGCGCGCGGTGTTTGTCTCCGGCGGGCGCCAATTTACCGCGCCACCCGGCCTCACCGCAGTCCAGCAGGGCGCAGCGCGGCAGGGCGTCTGCTTCAATTATCAGGCACCGCAATCGTCCCATTCGACCCGTACTCCGAATTGGATTACTGATTTTTCGGCTGGCAACAGCGAGCCACTGGGAGGGTTCGATTCGGAACAGGCGTTTGCAAGTATGGCCAGCAGCTAACTCCGCACAGGCCGCGCGAAAGCTGTCATGCTCGCAATCTTGCCATCAGTATCCAGAATGAAGTGATCGACAGAGACCAGCGCCCAGCGCTTTTGCCCGGCGATTTCAGTCTCCAAGGCCAGCGCAACCATACATTCCCGGTCGTTACCCAGATAGGAAACGGCAGCAATCCTGGGCGCCATTGCGCCGATGCGCCGGGTGTAGAAGGCATCAATCGCCTCGCGTCCGCGCAGTGTAGGGCGCATCGGCTCGAGGAAGGTCGCATTATCGGCATAGAGTGCGGCGACCTCGGCATATTTGCCCGCATTGATCAGCTCGACATAGCGCTGAGCCATGGCGCAGGCAGGGCCAGGCGGGACGCTGGGGACCGCAGGCATGCCGATATAGACATCGGCACCAGGAAAGGCTGGATCAAGTTGCCCGCCCGCGATGATCATCGGCGTTTCGATTGCCGACGCCGGTCCAGCGCTAATCGCCGCCATCGCACCAAGCACCCCTAGCAAACGTGGCATGGTCTTCTCCCTATCGCGCGAACAATTCGCCAAGGTTTTCCTTCAGTCGCCGCATGTGCTTCGCCGCGTCACTGGCATTGTAGATCGCCAGATCGGGAAAGACCCAGCCGTGCGCCGCGCCGAAATACGTCTCGATGACATGATCGGTATCGGCCTCGCGCAGTGCCTGTGCCAACCGCCCGTGTTCCTCGGCATTATAGGTCGGATCGTTACTGGCAACGCCGACATAGATGCGCCCCTTGGCGGCTGCGAAACGCCGGGACGGGCTTTCACCTTCGGCCGGAGCGATATTGCTGGCGTGGAAAGCGCCCGAAAAGCGCACACGGGCAGAGGCGCAAACCGCGGTCAAGGCATAGCGCCCGCCCATGCAATAGCCAATGGCCGCGAACGGCGCTGACGCATCAGAGCGTGCCTCGGCCAGCGCAATCATCGCGCTGACATCGGAATCGACCTTGGCCTGATCGATTGAGCGAACCATGGTCATCACCCGGTCGCGCTCAGGACCGCCTTCGAACAGGGACTTGGCCACCAGCGGGCTATAGGGGATATGCTCGTAAAACTGGTCGAACATCAGCACCCGCCAGCCTTCGCTCGCCAGTTCTTCGGCAACGCTATGGCTTTCGGCGCGTGGGCCAAATGCATCAGGAAAGAACAGCACCAGCGGCGCTGAGGGATTTTCGGGACCAAAACTGTAAATCGGGCAGTCACCGCGCGGGAAGGCGGCTTCGAAGCGGTTCATTTCGCTATTCTCCGGTTAGGCCGCGACTGCGCGCGCCTTGAGGTCAGCAATGGCAGCAGGTGTGTAGCCAATTTCCGCCAGCAATTCCGCTGTCTGTGCTCCGAGCATTGGGGCCGAAGCAGGTTCAGCCGAAAACAGCTTCTCATCGAACGATGTGGGGCCGGCAACAATGCTGACTTCGGCATCGCCCACGGCCATCTTGCGCATTATGCCGTTGGCGTGGACTTGCGGATCATTGGTCACATCTTCGATTGAGGAGATCAGCTCCCACGGTATGTCGATGGCTTCGAGTAGCGGCAACCAGTGGGCGAAGTCCTGTGTGGCGAATTGCGCGGTGAGCACCGCGATCAGCGCGTCGCCATTGGCATTGCGCGCATCGTCGGTGGCAAAACGCGGATCGTTCTCGATTTCCTCCAGTCCCAGCGCCTTGCACAGCGCGGCCCAGCGTGGCTGGGTGTTTAGGATCATCAACTGCACCATCTTGCCGTCCTTCGCGGCATAGGAATAGGTCAGTGGACGCCGCATCGATACCTTTGGATGGGTCTGATACTGCGGCAGCTGCACCAGCGTCAGATCACCCGACAGCACCCAGGCAGCGGTTGCCAGAAGCGAGTTTTCGACCAGGGTCGCCTCGCCGGTTTGCGCACGGTGGAACAGGGCACCCGCGATACCGAATGCAATTGCCATCGAGCCGGTGTGATCGCCATATGCCGGGCGCGGGCTGGTGGGCTGTTCGCCGGGACGGGTGAAGGCATAGCAGGCCCCTCCGCGCGCCCAGAAGGCAGAGGCATCATAGCCCGGCCGGTTGGCCTCTGGCCCGCGAAATCCCGCACCATTGCCGCGCACATAGATAAGCTTGGGATTGCGCGCGCGCAGGTCCTCGACATCCAGCCGCAAGCCCTTGATCGCCTTGGGTCGCAGCGAAGTGAGGAAGACATCCGCCGTCTCGATCAATTTGAGCAGTGCCTCACGGCCTTCTTCGCTCTTGAGATCAAGCGCTATGCTCTTCTTGTTGCGGTTGTTCTGCTCCATCGCGATGTTGATGTTGCCAAGGTTGCGGTCGCCGCCCGCTTTCAGGGTGCGATAGGGATCGCCCTCGATGGTTTCGATCTTGATCACTTCCGCGCCCTGATCGGCCAGCAACACGCCGGCGCCGGGCACATAGACATATTGCGCCAGTTCGATCACGCGAACCCCGGCAAACACGCCGCTGCCTGTCGTGGTCACGTTCTCTTCCATCGAGGGCATTGGATCAGTTCCCCACGAAATCGAGGATCATCGGCGCCAGCTTGGGCCAGCTGGTGAACAGGCTGTGGCCTTCGCCCGCCTGGGTCCGGCCCGACTGATAATTCCACTCATCATCGCGCCACGGCGGCATCGCCAGCTTGGAATGCGGGATCAGGCGGTGAACCCACAGGCTGGTGGTTTCAGTGTGCGAGATGTCGCTTGCGTGGCTCTTGAACACCAGGGTCGGCATGGTCAGTCGGGCAAAATCGACCGGCTTCATTCCCGGCACCGGCGAAATGTCGCTGGGCACATAGGCCGCTGCCCATTTCTGCATCACCGCGATGAATTCGCGCGGCTCCATCGCCAGGATCGCTTCGCGTGCCTTGGGGTTCTTCTGAAAGTTTTCGGCCCACGAACTGGCGTTCATCACCGCTTCCATGCCGCCGACGCTGGCCATGCTCGCCGCTTCGCCGCAATAATAGGTCGCCAGCTGCATCAGGCCGATCGGATCGCCGCTGATCCACCACATGGCGAGGTGCGAGCAAATGTCGGGATTGCGCGCCGCTGCGAGCATCGAAACCCGCGCGCCGCCCGATCCGCCTGCGATCACCACAGGTCCAAGCCCCAGCTGCCGGATCAAGCCCGAGAGCTTGTCCGCCTGGGTTTCGCTCTCGCTCGCGCCATCAAGGCAGACGTCCGAGTAGCCGCAGTTGGGCCGGTCATAGATCAGCACCTGCCGTCCGCCCTTGACCAGTTCACCGGCAAATTCGCGCAGGCCCGGCACATCCATGGTGAAGCGCCCACCGGGCGTGAGGGCAATCGCGGGATCACCGTCTTTGCCATGCAATTCATATTCGATTCCCGTGCCGCCGATTGTTGCGCGTGCCATACCAGTCTCTCCGTGTTGGTGTTTTGCCATAAGGCTAGGTGGCCCCCTATGCGGAGTCAAACGGCCTGCCGCGCATCTGGACCAATTGCCCACGAGCGCGTAACCCTGACGACATGAGAGCAACCCCTGATCTCGACTTCGCCCTGCCAGAAACCGCCA
>JANPPM010000278.1:0-11184 GCA_031428495.1 Novosphingobium sp. | reverse complement strand
CGCGCCCGAGACGGTTTCGGCGATCCTTGCAGGCGGGGCCTCAATCTGCGCCGAAGCAAGGATACCGGTGGCGGGCGGACATTCGATAGACGCGCCCGAGCCAATCTACGGCCTTGCGGTGATCGGCCTTGTCCATCCCGATCGGATCATGCGCAATTCAGGCGCGCAGGCAGGCGACGTGCTGATCCTTACCAAGCCGCTAGGAGTGGGTGTGCTGAGCGCAGCACTTAAAGGCGGCGGACTTGCTGCGGCAGCGCATGCCTCAGCCTATGCCGCGCTGGTCGCTTCGACAACCAAGCTCAACAGCGTCGGCGCTGAATTGGCCGCGCTACCCGGCGTTCACGCGATAACCGATGTAACCGGGTTCGGCCTGCTGGGGCACGGACTGGAGATGTGCCGGGGATCGGGGCTTGGCGCACGGCTGGATTTTGGCGCAGTGCCGCTGCTGGACGGTGTGGCGGACCTGGCCAGTGCTGGAACCCGCACCGGCGCTTCTGGCCGGAACTGGGCGAGTTATGGCGCGGAGGTCGGTATGGGTGCAGACATGGCCGATTGGCAGCGCGACCTGCTCACCGACCCGCAGACCAGCGGCGGATTGCTGGTGGCGGTTGCGCCTGAAGGCCTAGGCGGAGCGATGGATTGTATCAGATCGGCGGGATTTGAATTGGCATCAGTCGTCGGCGAAATGCACCAGGGCGCACCGCGCATCTCCGTCCGTTAATCACTCCATCGCCCTGCGCCGCAACCGCGCCTCGGCCTGAGCCTCGGCTAGTATCGCCCGCATCCGCGCGAGCACCACGCCGCCGAAAATCAGGGTGAAGCCCAAGGTCGCCGCGAGCAGCGGATAGAGAAACACCGCGTCGATGGCCGACTTGCCGACCGACAGGCTCGGCGGTTGATGCAGGCTGTTCCACCACAGCACCGAATAGTGGATAATCGGAATGTTCACTGCGCCAACCAGACCAAAAATCGCCGCGAGTCGGCCCTGATTACCGCCCGCGCGGTTCGCCGCATCGGCAAGTGCGATATAGGCGAGATACAGGAACAGTAGCACCAGCATCGAAGTCAGCCGCCCGTCCCACTCCCACCATGTACCCCATGCCGGGCGGCCCCAGATTGAACCGGTAGCGAGGCAGATCGCGGCATAGACCGCGCCAGGCACAGCGGCGGCGCGCGCGGCAATTCCCGCCAGCGGATGCCGCCAGACCAGTTCGGTAAAGCTTGCCACCGCAATCGCCATCCATCCGCCCATGCCCAGCCAAGCGGCGGGAACATGGATGAACAGGATGCGCACCGTCTCGCCCTGCAACTGGTCAGGCGGGACGTGCCACAGCCCCAGCGCCAATGCGCCGCCAGTGAGCACGATTCCGACCAGTAGCAGCGGTGCCGTCAACCAGCGGGCAATGCGCAGGAACTTCGCAGGGTTGGCATAGGCGTGCATGTCAGATCACACTCCCGCGCCAAGCACGCGCCCCGCCACTGCGCCGAGCATCGCAACCAGCCGGGGATCGCGGGCTTCCGGTGCCGTGGCAATTGCGTGGGTCAGCGCAGTATCAATCACGCTGGCTGTGCGGTGCGGCGGCAGCAAGTCCACCAAGGCGCAAACCGCCGCGCGGGCAATCGCCGCATTGCCCTTCATCACGGCGAAAACCTCTGATGCTTCAACGCCCTGCTCTTCTTCGCGCCAGCTATCATAGTCGGTGACCATGCCGAGCAACGCATAGGGCAACTCGGCCTCCCGCGCGAGGCGGGCTTCGGGCATAGCCGTCATGCCGATGACGTCCGCGCCCCATTGCCGATAAAGCGCGCTTTCGGCGCGGGTCGAAAACTGCGGGCCTTCGATGGCGATGTATGTGCCGCCGCGATGGACCTTGGCACCAGCGGCCTCCGCCGACGCTGCTGCAAGCTCGGCCAGCCGTGCGCACACCGGATCGGCAAGCGAGACATGCGCGACAAGGCCGGGGCCAAAGAAGCTCGGCTCGCGCGATACCGTGCGATCAATAAATTGATCGACGACAACCATGTGTCCCGGCGCCATTTCCTCGCGCAGTGAACCTACAGCCGAAAGGGCTAGCAGATCGGTGACCCCGCAGCGCTTGAGCACATCGATATTAGCGCGAAAGTTGACCTTGCCGGGCGGGATCGCATGGCCTGCACCGTGCCGGGCAAGGAATGTCACGCGCACCTTGCCAAGATAGCCGGTCATCACCGGCCCGGAGGCCTCGCCAAAAGGGCTGGAAACCGGGATTTCCTGCGCATCGTCCAGCGCGATGCCCTCGGCAAGGCCGGAGCCGCCAATCACCCCGATGTGCCAGTCTTTAGAGTGTTCAGCGCGCAAGGATGCCTGCCATGATAATGTCCACCGTGTGTTCGCGATACCGGTCGCGCAGTTCCTCGGTCAGGGTGTCCTGATCGAAACAGTGCCGCAGCACCAGCCGCGCCGAAAAAAAGCGGTCCACCGCGCCGGTAACTGTGAAGTAGAACAGTTGCGGGTCAATTGGCCGGAATACGCCCGCGCGCACCCCCTCGCCGATCAACTGCTCATAGGCGCGATACAGCGGCGAGAGATAGCAGTCGGCGATCCGCCGCGCTTCCGCCTCGTCGCTCTCGCCCACCAGTCGCATGGTCAGCCGATTGAGATAGGGCACCGCATAGAAGGTATCGACCACCTTCGAGATATGCCGCTTGAGCTTCGCCTCGGGATCCCAGCCGTCTTTTGCCACCAGCGCATCAACGCTGGTGACAATCGCCTGCCAGTCGCGGTCAAGCAGCGCCTTGAGCAAGCCCGCCTTGTTGCCGAAATAGTATTTGACCAAGGCAGAGTTCAGCCCGGAGCGCAGGCTCAGTTCGGACAGCGAAATGTCCGCAACATCGCCCTCGCGCATGAGTGCGCTGGCCGTATCGATGAGCAGCGCCCGCGCGCCGGGTAGGGCCCCAAGATCGGCTTCTGCCATGTGCTTGGGACCGTACCCTCGCTATCAGCGCGGAGCCATGCGGATCGCACCGTCGAGGCGGACGTCTTCGCCGTTCCAGTAGTCGTTCTCGATCATTGAAAGCGCGAGCTGGGCATATTCTTCAGGACGGCCCAGACGTTTGGGGAATGGCACTGATGCGGCCAGCGATTCCTGCGCCTTTTCAGGCAGCGACTTCATCAGCGGGGTTTCGAAAATGCCGGGCAGGATGGTGTTGACGCGGATGCCCTCGCTCATCAGGTCGCGGGCGATCGGCAGGGTCATGCCAAGCACGCCGCCCTTGCTCGCCGAATAGGCCGCCTGGCCGATTTGGCCGTCTTCGGCTGCGACCGAGGCGGTGTTGATGATCACCCCCCGCTGGCCGAATTCGTCGATGGGGTCTGCGGTGACCATGCCTGCTGCCGATTTGGCGATGCAGCGGAAAGTGCCGATCAGGTTGAGGTTCACGATAAAGGCGAAGGCATCCATCGGGAAATGCTTCACCGCACCCGTCTCGCGGTCACGGCTGATCGTCTTGATCGCGTTCGCGGTGCCTGCACAGTTGACCAGGATACGCTCCTGCCCGTGCGCGGCGCGCGCTTTCTCAAGTCCGGCATCGACGCTGGCATCGTCCATCACATTGACCTGGCAGAAGATGCCGCCGATCTCAGCCGCGAGCGCGGCACCCTTTTCTTCCTGCAGATCGAAAATTGCCACTTTGACGCCCTTGGCAGCAAGCGCCTTTGCGGTTGCCGCGCCAAGCCCGGAGGCCGCGCCGGTGACGACCGCAGCAATGGTTGAATCGAGTTTCATCGGAGAGGGTCCTTCGCAAAAATGGGCAACGGCTGAGCGTAATTTAAGCATCCGATTAAACCGCGCAGCAAGGCGGGTCAACGTGGGGCAGCACACAATTTCGCAGGGGCGCGAACATGGCTAAAAAAGGCCCCGACGTCGCTTACTGACATAGATGTCACTTAAATGCCACAGCTGGCAGAAAAAAACGCGATTGTGCATTGCGGCAATTGTTACACTTTGAAGAATCGCGCAGGTTATCACCATTCCCGGTTTGCCCAAGCAACTCAGTTCGTCGTTGTCGGGCAATAGCCGGAACCAAATTCGCCTTCAGGCATGGCCGGGGCGGTGATCAGGAGGTCCTGCTGTGAAGTCTATTGAATTCAAAACTGCACTCCGTGCCCATTCCGCTCTTTTTGCTGCCGGTCTGGTGGCTGCAACGATGGGCGCGACTACTGCCGTGGCACAGGGCGCCGCACCTGAAGCGGTGGAATCTGCCGAAGCCATCATCGTGACTGGCACGCGCATTTCGCAGCCTAACAACAATTCAACCATCCCAATCACGTCGATCGGTGGTGACGACGTGTTTAAAAGCGGCGATAGCAATTTCGCCGAGACGCTTAACGAATTGCCCCAGCTGCGCAGCACCTTTGCCCAGCAGAACCCCGGATTGGGGGTCGGCGTCGCCGGCCTTAACCTGCTCGACCTGCGCGGACTGGGCACGACGCGAACGCTGGTGCTGGTCAATGGCCGCCGACACGTTGCGGCTGATGTTCTTCAAACGAACGGCGGCACGTCAACCGACATCAACTCGATCCCCAATGACCTGATCGAGCGGGTTGACATCGTCACGGGCGGCAATTCGGCTGTTTATGGTTCAGATGCGATCGCCGGCGTCGTCAACTTCATCCTGAAAAAGAACTACCAGGGCGTGCAAGTCCGTGGCCATGGCAGCATCTCACCGCATGGCTTTGGCGAAAACTTTTACCTTTCGGCCATGTTCGGCACGAATTTCGGCGATGATCGCGGCAATGTCATTGTTCATGGTGAAGTCTCCCATCAGGCGCGCGTGTTCGGCTCCGAGTTGCCCTGGCTCAGTTCGGTCGATGGCTTTGCCATCACCGATCTCGATCCGGCCGGACTGCCCAATGGCAGCGACGGATTTGCCGACGCGACTTTCAAACGCGACATCCGCAGCTCGTCGATCAACCGGTTCGGACTGGTGCCGATCACCCAGCCGCCCGGGGCAGGCGCGCTGTGCGGCATAGGCGCCGGTCCGACCAATGGTCCGACTTCGTCGGTGGGCGGCGTTCCCTTTAACTGTACCTACATTTTCGGGCAGGACGGCAGCCTCGCGGCGCAGACCGGGACGCGGTTCAATGCCGGCATCATTGGCGGGGTTACCGGCGGCAACGGCCAGACCGGCCGCGAAGACCAGTTGCTCTCGGTCCAGCCCCGGTTGCGCCGCTACAACTTCAATATTCTTTCAAATTTCGCATTCAGCGATTCGGTAAACCTGTTCCTTGAAGCCAAGTGGAACCGCATCAATGCGCTCGGTAACAACTCGAGCCCGTCCGCCATCCAGGGCACCTTCGGTCAGTTCGACCTCCGCGAAAGGGTGCGCGTCGACAACCCCTTCCTGAGCCCGGCGCAGCGCACTCAGATTGCTGGTCTGATTACGGCCTCAGGCTGCAACACCAGTCTTCTCGCAGCTTGCGCAACTGCCGCCGGGGCTCTTACGGCGCGGACAACGACCGCCGGCCAGGGTACCGGCGGTCCACTCAGTGCCGCCGATGTCAGCGCAATTGCTGCCGGCACGTATCGGTTCGTTATCGCGCGCACGCTTGCTGATCTGGGCAACCGCGACGAAAAGTTCCAGCGCGATACCTTTCGCATGGTGGTCGGCGTCAACGGCACGTTCAATGATGACTGGAAATACGAGCTGTCGTTCAACTACGGCCAGTTCAATCAGAGCGTTCAGACCAATGGCTTCCTCGATCGCCAGCGTTTCATGCTGGCGCTCGATGCTGGCCGCAATCCGGTCACCGGACAAATCCAATGCCGCGCGCAATTCGACACAAACGCCGCGGTTGCGTTCGATACGGGTGCCTTCCAGACCGGCGGAGCGCCGCGGACCAGCCCGAGCCAACCGACCCGGCTTGCAACCGACATTGCCTCCTGCGTACCTTACAACCCCTTCGGCGGGACCGACAATGAGGCTTCGGCGAAGTACTTCAAACGGCCGACAAATACCCGTGCCGAGCTCAATCAGTTCGTGATCAACGCCTTTGTATCAGGTGACACCAGCGGCTTCTTCAATCTTCCTGGCGGCCCGGTTCGCTTTGCATTGGGCGGAGAATACCGGCGAGAGAAGGCCTATTATTTTGACGATCTGTTTGTCATGGAAGGCAGCGGCCTGCTGAACACGCAGAGTAACACCAACAACGTTGTCATCTCCAACTTCCTGCCCCCCGCGTTCGAGGTGAAGGAAGCGTTCGGCGAACTGCAGTTCCCGATTCTGGCCGATACACCGTTCTTCCACGAGCTGAAGGTCAGCGGTGCCGGCCGTGTCGCCGGGTATAGCGGCGCAACCGGCACGGTGTATGCCTTCAATGTTGGCGTTGAGTGGGCTCCGGTCAGGGATCTCCGCTTGCGCGGTAACTTTGCCCGGGCGGTTCGTGCTCCAAACCTGAGCGAAACCTATTTCCCGTTGGTTCCGAACTTCGCGCCGGGCTTTGTCGATCCCTGCTCACCCAATGCTCTCGCCGCCAATCCCAACCGTCCGGGAAATTGCCTAGCGGCTGTCGGGAATAATGCCGCCATCCTCGCCAACATCCCCAATGTGACGCAGTCGCTGCCGGTGCTTTCCGGAAGCAACCCCAGACTGTTCGCCGAAACTTCCAATTCATGGACGCTGGGCGGCGTCTTTCAGCCCAGCTTCATTCCCGGCCTCGTGATCAGCGCTGACTATTATGACATCACCGTCAAAAACGTCATCGTTTCTCTTTCCGCGCAGACCATTGCCAATAACTGCGTTGACCAGCCGAACCTGAACAACGTTTTCTGCGGCCTGTTTCAGCGGTATCTCGGCCCAACTCCGGGGCCACTGGGCGAAGTGCAGGGTCAAGTGTTCGGTAACACCTTGCTCCAGGCCGGCGTCAACTTTGCTTCGCGCAAGCGGCGCGGAATCGACATCAATGTCGGCTATCGAACCAATCTCAGCGAAACAGTGAAGCTGGAAACCCATCTGCTCTGGACCCACGGCTTGCAGGTGAGCAACTTCGAAAATCCGGCGCTACCCGCTTTCGAGAACCGCATCCTGGGCGAATTGGGCGACCCCAAGAACGAATTCCGCTGGGATTTCGATCTGACCTATAACAAATTTACCCTTGGCTATCGCATGCGCTATATTGGCCCGATGTTTACCAGTGCTTACGAGAATTTCAGGGAGCTGCCTGCTGCGTGTACCGCCGCTGGTTGCCCGCCGCTGAACCTGGACGCGGCGGAAGTTATAGAGTTTCCTGCGGCGTTCTATCATGATCTGCGGTTCGAATATAACGTGAACGAGAAGTACCAGTTCTACATGGGCGTCGATAATGTCTTCGACAAGCGCGCACCGTTTGGCCTTACGGGCACGGGGACCTCTGGGACTACTGATCGCGCAGGTGGCGGACAGGGCAACGCCGCAATCTACGACGCATTCGGCCGCAAGCTCTACGCCGGGTTCCGCGCAAAATTCTAGGCTCGCTCAGAAGTGAACAACAAATGCAGGGCGGGGGAGCAATCCTCCGCCCCTTTGCTTTGCGGCCCGGCGTGCTAGTCCTCGCTGACGATGACCAGCCCAGCGCAATCCGATGCCGCCAACCGCGCGGAGACACTCGCTGCGCACGGCCGCTTGGCCGAAGCATTCGCCTTACTCGAACAGGCCATCGCTGCCGGAGATCCGCTGGCCGCGCTGACGCTCGCCGACTGGCGCATGGCAGGCGCTATGATCCGGCGGGATCTGGGCGAAGCGCGGCGGCTTTATGGCCTTGCAGCCCAGCTAGGCTGCGATGATGCTGCGCCAGCCTATGCGGCATTGCTGGCCAATGGCGCAGGCGGAAGTGGAAGACGCTGGGGCGAGGCGCTGGCGTTCCTTGAAGACCACGCACCGCATGATCCGGCGGCAGCGCGGCAATTCGGGATTCTCTCCACCATGGCGCTCGATGATGAGGGCTACCCTGTTCGTCCCATTGTTCAGCATGTCCTTCACAATGCGCCCCGCATCGAACGGCTCCCCGCCTTTCTGAGCACCGAAGAATGTCGCTATCTTGCAGAGCTCGCAGAACCTCTGCTCGCGCCGTCAGTCGTGATCGATCCAGCCACGGGGCAACAGCGGCGTGACCCCGTACGCAGCGCCTCCAGCGCGGGATTTCCGTTTATCCGCGAGGATCCGGTGCTCCACGCAATCAACCGCCGCATTGCCGCCGCCACTCGCACGGCTTGGGAACAGGGCGAGCCGCTGCAGGTGCTCAGTTACGAAGCGGAACAGGAATACAAGCTCCACAGTGACGCCCTGCCCCCCGGCGGCAACCAGCGGATCATCACCTTTCTGGTCTGGCTCAACCAAGGCTACGAGGGCGGAGCGACCAGCTTTCCCCGTTTGGGACTGGAGATTGCTGGAAAGCCGGGCGATGCGCTATGTTTCGTCAACACCACGCCGAGCGGCGAGGCACTTGCCGAAATGTGGCATGCCGGGCTGCCAGTCACGCGTGGGCGAAAGCTGCTGCTTTCCAAATGGATCCGTGAAGCACCGCTCGACCTTGTCGGCCCACCGGGGCGCCCGTTCTGAGCGAGCCTGCATTATTAGCGTAGCGTATCCGCCGGACTGACCAAAATAACCACGCGCCGGTTCTCCTGACGCCCTGCTGGGTTGCGATTGTCGCTGATCGGATTGCCCTTGCCCAGTCCCGCTGCCCTGACGGCCGTTGCAGCCATCCCGCCCTCAACAAGCGCAGCCTTCACCTCATCGGCGCGCCGCTGCGAAAGCTGCTGATTGTAATGCGCCGTGCCGGTCGAGTCGGTGTGTCCTTCGACCCGAGCTCCGACAATGCCAACCCCGACGAGCCGACGCGACAACTGATTCAAGCGGCTCCGCTGCTCCGGGATCAGGGCGCTTTCATCGGTTGCGAACAGCAGCCTGTCACCGAGACCGAGTTCCCAATGATCGTCAACACTCGTGAAACCGTCCGCCTGCAAGGCCGCGACTTGCTTTGCTGTAAACCCGCTCTGCGTCGGGATGGTCTGACAGGCCGCGAGAGCCACCAGCATAAAAAGTGAAATCAACCTAGCCATGAGTCTCCTCCCGAACTTCTGTGCGGCGGCTCCGGTCTTTTTGGCGATACATGCTCTTGTCGGCGGTCCCGAGCAGCCCTTCGGCCGTGTTGTCGTCATCTGGATACAGCGCAGTTCCTATGCTGAGTGACGCGCTCAGCTGGTGATCGTCAGGCAAGACAAACGGCTTGCGCATTTCGGCTTGAATTCGCTCAACCAAATTTTCAACCTGCGGCCTGTCGGCCACTGGCATGGTGAGGATCGCAAATTCGTCGCCACCAAGCCGGAATGCCTGATCGCCGCCGCGAACGCACTGGGTCAGCCGGTTGGCGATGTCTCTGAGCAAGGCATCGCCGGCATTATGACCATGGCCGTCATTGACTGCCTTGAACTGATCAACATCGAGAAAAAGCACGGCAAAATGCAGTTCACCGCGCACTGCATCTGCAATCTTCAGATCCAGCCAGCGCTCGTAGAGGGCGCGATTGCCCAAGCCGGTCAGAGGATCATGCGAGGCCTTATACGAGAGATCGTCGATCTGGGTCGCCATGCCTGTGTGCCAGACCTTCAGCTCATTGATCAGTGCGTTGAAGTCACTGGTAAAACTATCGATTTCGGCCAGTCCCGATGGCGGGACCTGGCGATCGAAATCGCGTTCGCTGCGCACTGCATGAGCGACAGCGGCCAGCCGCTCGAGCGGGACCAACACGTCCCGTTCAACCCGGCGGGTGAGCATACCTGTGGCGATGAAGGTTATACCAAGGCAGCAAAACGAGATCAGTGCACCCGCGAACAGATAGCTTGCGAGCACGGCAGTACTGGCAAGAACTGTGACAGTGCCGATCTCCTGATCACCATGCCGGATCGAAGTTCTGGCGGGATTCAGCAGCAGCATGCGCCTAAGGACATCATCAAGACGCGGATCGAAGCTACCTCCCGGTCTGGCCCAGCCAGCGAGCAGCGCACCGGCTGCATCGTGCACTTCCACCGAGCGAACTCCGTCAATATCCGCCACCGAGGCGATACCCGTAAGCAGTGCATCGCGATCGTTGAATACCACTGCCGGTTCAACAGTGTAGCTAACCGTCTGGGCGATCAGCTTGAGGTTGTGGCTGGTATATTGCTGGATGACCGTCAGCCCGCTGAACAACAAGGTTACCCCAGCCAGCAAGACCGTGAACAGGATCAGTCGGCGATGCGCGCGTGCCAGCACCTGGCGCATTGTGGGCAGGACTTTGCTGGCTCTAGGTGCCATGCTCAAGCTCCCCTCGACAAGCGAAGGACGCGGGGATCCACGGTCACGGATGAGCGGGATACAGCGTCGATGTTCAGTTGAAACGATAGTGAGTGCTGCTCGAACAGCAGGCAGAACATCGCCTCGCTGCGGCATTGCGGATCAGCTTCGGCGATCGTGAGTACGGGCGCGCCCCGCACACGGGCTGTAATTTGGCGCATGGCAGGCATCGCCAACTGACCGATATAGACCACATCGCAATTGCCAATCAGCGATGCAGTGTTCGGAGCCAGATTTGCGCTGCGCACCTTTCGGCCACTCGGCAAGGTCATCCCGTCGAACCGGGCTGAATGCAGGGCTGGACCGATGATGCACATACGTATCGGTGCTCCGGCTGCACCCGCGCTGGCTGGCCAACGTGAATACGCAATCATCGCGCCCACTACTCGCGCAGTTCCGGAAGCCAGTGCATCGGGAGTGTCGTCAACACGGACACTGACTGGAACCGCCATGGGTGCGGCGGCGACCAGCAATGGCCCGATTAAAGCGGCGATCCCCCTACGCACTTGCAATTCTCTTTTCCGACCACACACCAACCATTTGGTCGCCGTGCACCGCACAGTCAATCCGCGTCAGGGAGCCTTACGTAACGGCAACCACCGCAAAAAGAGCGCAACTCTTGCAGATTGCCTGATTTATGCCACTTCGACAGCAAGCCTGCCCTCGCCCTCATCGATCCGCAGGGTAGCACCATCGGGTATCTCGCCCGCAAGCAACTTTTCCGCCAGCGGGTCCTGAAGATAGCGCTGCACCGCGCGCTTCAAGGGCCGCGCGCCGTAAACCGGATCATAGCCCACCCGGCCCAGCCAACGCTTGGCCGCATCGGTCAGATCA
>JANPPM010000277.1:0-7581 GCA_031428495.1 Novosphingobium sp. | reverse complement strand
TTGGTCGGGACGAGAGGATTCGAACCTCCGACCCCCACACCCCCAGTGTGATGCGCTACCAGGCTGCGCTACGTCCCGACCCAAAGGCCCCGCCCAGTGCAAGCACACGCGGGAACAGAGGCGGCGGCCTATAGGCAGGCTCGCCAGCGATGGCAAGCGTAACCACGGCCAGTCGCTGGTCTGGTTCGGCACGCGCTGGCGACGCGTTGCCATGGTCTGTCAATGCTGCTAACCGCCGCGTCTTTGATGCCTGACAAGCACACCGAACTGTTTAGCGCGTCGCCAAGAAAGATGCACAATTCTCCATGACCAGCTCGATTTTCACTCTGCTCGCTCCCGCAGCTGATGCTGCCGCGCCGCCTGCATGGCTCCAGTTCCTGCCGCTGGTCGCGATGGCGCTGATTTTCTGGTTTCTGATCCTGCGCCCGCAAATGCGGCGTCAAAAGGATCAGGCGCTCAAGATTTCCGCGATCAAGAAGGGCGATCAGGTCCTCACCGGCGGCGGTCTGGTCGGCAAAGTCATCAAGGTTGACGATGAATATGCCGAGATCGAACTGGGCCCCAATATGAAGGTCAAGGCGGTCAAGTCGACGATCACCGATGTACTTTCGCCGACTGGCTCCAAGCCGGCAAATGACTGAGTCAGATCAGGGCTGATATACAATGCTCGATTTTCCCCGCTGGAAACAGGTCTGGTACTGGTTTCTGACGCTGGGCATCGCTGCCGCAGCGCTGCCGTCCTTGTTTTCGCTCGCTAATGCACGTTGGCCCGAATTTCTCCCCAATCCGGTGATCAACCTCGGGCTCGATCTCGCTGGTGGCAGCCATATTCTGTTAGAGGCCGATACCGCGCAGGTGACGCGCCAGCGGCTCGAAATCATGGAAGAGAGCGTCCGTTCGCGGATGAAACAGGCAACGCCCGCCATCGCGATTGGCGATATATCAAGCAAAGACGGCAAGCTCAGTTTCATGCTCGCCGATCCGTCGAAAGTTGATGCGGCGCGCGAATTGATCCTGCCGCTGACCAGTGGTGCGGGACTGACGGGCCAGCGCGACTGGGATATTCAGGTTCAGGACGGCTCGCGCTTTGTGCTGACGCCGACCGCCGAAGGGATTGATCTGGCCGTCAGCCAGGCGATGGATACCGCCACCGAAGTCGTGCGCAAACGCATCGACGCGCTGGGCACGCGCGAGCCGACGATCATTCGTTCCGGCGATCAGCGCATCGTGGTGCAGGTGCCAGGGCTGAAGGACCCTCAGGCGCTCAAGGATTTGCTGGGCCAGACGGCTAAACTTGAGTTCAAGCTGGTGGATGGCACAGCTTCTCCGACTGACGTCGCGCAGGGCATTGCACCTCCGGGCAGCCAAATCGTCCCCTATGCCGATGCCGAGAAAAACGGCGGCGTTGCGGCAATCGCGGTCAAACGGCTCGGCGGGATCAAGGGCGATCAGCTGACCAATGCACAGCAGACCTATGATCAGCAGACCAACGAGCCGGTTGTTTCGATTACTTTTGATCAACAGGGCGGTGCAAAATTCGCCAAGCTGACAACGGAAAACACCAACCGGCCTTTCGCGATCATTCTCGATGGCAAGGTGTTATCCGCACCAAACATCAACGAGCCCATCCTGGGCGGCAGCGCGCAGATAACCGGCGGATTTACGGTGGAGGCGGCGAACCAGCTGGCCATTGCGCTTCGCTCAGGCGCGCTACCGGTCGATCTCAAAGTGATTGAAGAACGCACAGTCGGCCCGGATCTGGGAGCCGATTCGATCAACAAGGGCATGATTGCCATGCTGATCGGCACGATTGCGCTGATGACCTTCATCGTGGTGACCTATGGCCGGTTCGGTGCCTATGCGTGCATCGCGCTGGTGCTCAACGTATTGATGATCCTTGGCGTGATGGCGGTGGCGAACACCACGTTGACCTTGCCGGGCATCGCCGGGTTCGTGCTGACCATCGGCGCGGCGGTTGACGCCAACGTGCTGATTTACGAACGCATCCGAGAAGAGCGCGCCAGCGGGCGGCGTGTGCTGCAAGCGGTCGAGATGGGCTACAAAGAGGCAAGCCGCGCCATCTTCGATGCCAATATAACCAATGTCATCGCTGCAATACTGATGTTCCTGTTCGGCTCCGGTCCAATCCGGGGTTTTGCGGTGGTGTTGATGATCGGCATCGTCACTTCGGTGTTCACCGCCGTGACGCTGACCCGGATGTGGGTGGCGAACTGGCTGCGCGCCAAGCGTCCCAACGATCTTGTGATTTGAGGGCTCTGCCATGAAATTGCTCAAGCTGGTCCCCGACAATACCAACATCCGCTTCTTGCGCTGGCGAGTGCCGTTCTATGCGATCAGTTTGCTGCTGATGGCCCTGTCCATTGGCCTGCTGGTCACCAAGGGACTTAACTTCGGGGTCGATTTCATCGGCGGCCAGATGATACGGGTAACCTTCGAGCAGTCTGCGGCGGCACCCGTGGCGGAATTGCGTGAGACTGTCGGCAAGCTCGGCTATGGCGAGCCGACGATCCAGACCTTTGGCAAGGAAAACCAGGTCTCTATCCGGATGAAGCTGCCCGAAGGCGCAGAGAGCGATCCCGCGCTCTCGGAAGCCATGTCGAGCAAGATCACCCAGACGATTAAGGCCACCCATACTGACGCCCGGATCGACGGCGTCGATTCGGTTTCCGGTAAGGTGTCCGGCGAATTGTTCAGCACTGGCATGTGGGCATTGGGCCTCGCGATGCTGGGGATATCCTTCTACATCTGGGTCCGCTTTGAATGGCAGTTCGGGGTCGGCGCGCTGTTCAGTCTGGTCCACGACGTGACTTTGACGTTGGGTCTGTTCTCGCTGACGCAGATGGAGTTCGATCTCAACATCGTTGCGGCACTGCTCACACTGATCGGCTATTCGCTCAACGATACGATCGTCGTCTATGACCGGATCCGCGAGAATCTGAAAAAATTCCGCCGGATGCCGATGCCCGAGCTGCTCGACCTTTCGGTCAACGATACCCTTTCACGCACCATCGTCACCAACGTCTCGATGCTGATCACGCTGATGGCCCTGCTGTTTTTCGGCCCGGACGTTATCTTCGGCTTCACGGCGGCAATCACGCTGGGCATTTTTGTCGGCACCTACAGTTCGATCTATATGGCCGCGCCGATCCTGATCTGGCTCAAGGTCACCTCGAAGAGCTTCGTCCCGGTTGAAACCGAGATGGACCGGCAGGAAAAGCTGGCGCGCGAGCGCAGCTAAGTCTTGCGGGTAATCCGCGCGTAGTGTGCTGCGAGCTGTGCGGCATTGGCTTCCCAGCTGAACCGGGCTGCATTGGCGGCAACATCTGCCTGTGCAGGTGGACTGGAAAGCAAATCCGCAACCGCCGCTGCAATCGCTTCTGGTGAGCGCACGGCAAGTCGCCCGGCGCTGGCATCCCGCACAACCTCATTCGCACCGCCGACATCGCTGATCACCAGCGGCGCACCGCAGGCGAGTGCCTCGATCCAGGCGTTGGCAAGGCCCTCGCGCTCGGAGGGCAGCACCATGGCATCGGCTGCGGCGAGAAGCGTGGCCAGCCGTTCGGGTTTGACGCTCCCGGCGAAATGCACGCGGTCCGCAACGCCAATTTGCTTAGCCAATGCGCGCAGCCGCGCTTCCTCTGGCCCGCTCCCTGCCAGAACCAGGCGAATGCCGGGCAACTTGGCTAAGGCCTCGATTACCAGATGCTGGCCTTTGAGCGGGATAAGATTTCCGACTGACACCAACAGCGGGCCGTCATGCGGGGCCAGATCGGCAACCGCAGCGCGCGCCTGATCGCGGGGCAGGGGACGAAAGCGGGAGTGATCGAGTCCGGTATAATGCACCGCGATCTTGTCGTCCTGCATTCCCAGTGAGGCCATATCCTGCTTGAGTGCGTCCGAGACTGACAGTATCCCCGATGCTTGATCAGCGGCCTCACCCATTTGCTGCCGGGTGTAAGGAACCTGTCCCCAGTGGTGAATGTCCGAACCGCGCGCCTTGATCGACAGCGGCAGGTCCAGCGCCGCAGCGATCCGCGCCGCCGCTGGCCCATCAGGGTAGAAAAATTGCGCATCGACGACATGGAACGGTGCGTCAGAATGCAGGCGGCGGGCGAGCGGCAGGACTGCGCGGGCAATCAGCGCCGGGTTCCAGCGCACGCCAAAACGGGGGATATAGAGGTAACGAGGATAATGGACTTCTACGCCCCAGTCTTCCGCCTGATCGGGTAAAGTCAGTTCTGCGGGCCTGTTGAAAACTCTGTGGAAAGGCGGTGGAGCGATTCCCACCGGATGCACCACCACCATCTCGACATCACCGCGTCTGGCCAATGCTTCGGCCTGGCGCGCGACGAATAGTCCGAAGCCCGGACGTGCGGCGCTGGGGAACAGCGTGCTTATTGACAGAACGCGGAGCACGCGGGTCTAAAGCTTGCGCACGAGCATTTCGGCAACCGCTAGCCATGCCGGATTTTCGACAATCACCTGCTTTGCTCCCGGTCCCGGCGGCAGCAGCGCGATCCGCGCCGCGTCGCGGTCTATCATGCGTCCAAAAGCAAAACGTCCGCCGGGGCGGGGTGCCAGGACATCGCGGTTGAGTAGCCGGGCAAAGCCTTCAGGTTGGGTTTCGCGCAACCACAACTGGTCGCCCGCGCGGTATTCGCCTGCGCTTGCCTCGATCGTCATGGCGAGCAGCGCGCCTTCTCCGCCAAGTGCCGTCGGCAAAACGGCATCACGCGGCTTGCTCAGCGCCTCTGCGCCATTCTCACCCAGCCGCGCGATCAGGCGCGGTTGCGGACTATCCTCACCGCGCAGCAGCAGCTCGGGCTCGACGCCCAGCGCGGCGCCGATCTTGTTCATCCAGCCAAGCGACAGATTGCGCATACCGGTTTCTAATCGCCCGATTGTCTGTGCGGTGGTCGGTGGTGAACAGCGTTCGGCAACATCGGCGAGGGTCATGCCTTTTTCCCGGCGCACATCACGGATGCAGTTGATCATGGCTTGCCTAAAATAACCAAAACGGTTTTTTGTTTCCTACAAAAGGTTCGATTTGGCAAGTAGGGAGTTGCTGATATGAACAGGAGAGATGCAATGCAGCGCCAGCTTGTCGAACGTGAACTCACCAGCGAAGGCCCGACCCGGCGCGCGGCGCAGCGCGGCGGCCGCAGGGTCACGGTCAATCTCGCCGAATCGCCACTAAGCTGGCTGCATGCACGCGGGCACCTGAGCAATCGCCAATTTGACGCCGGCGAGCGCCTACGTGGCGACTGGGAGCGTGCGCAATTATCGCCGAGCATCACCATGCGCTGGGATGTGGTCCGGGTGAAATCGACCGGCGATCCAGGGCTGACCATGACCGAGCGCCAGATCGCCGCGAAAGTGCGATTTGATGGTGCGATTGCGGCGGCGGGGGCAGGGCTGGCAGATGTACTGTGGCGCGTGGTCTGTGCAGGCGAAAGTCTGCCTGCTGCCGAGAAGGCAATGGCTTGGCCGGTGCGCAGCGGCAAGCTGGTGCTGGGGCTGGCGCTGGATAGGGTGGCAGACTTTTACCGGCTGGGCTAAAACTTGGGTTTAGCGCGGGATGATTCGACCCGAGCATTGCCCTGTGAGCGGAATCCTGATGAAGATGGTCAAAATCAGGCGGGTAGCGAGCATTTCCCGTGACGAATTTGTTCGGGAGCATGCATCGGGACTGGGCCTGCCTGTGATTGTAAGCGGATTTGCCAGGACATTGCCTGCTGGTGCCAAATGGTCATTCGCGTATTTCAAAGAGAATTTCGCAAACGACTTTGCCATTGTTCCTGTGGACCCCTTTTTCGGTAATTCAGGCTTTGGCGGAAAGGTGACAAGAATCGGCGACTATATCGATTTCATGGACGGGCCATTGGATGATGTGCCCGGATTTTGGATAGATGCGCAGAAGAAACCACTTAGGGATCCGCCGATTTTCGACCGAGCCATGGCGTGGAATTTAGATTGGAGAGCATTCTCCCATCATCCCGAACTCGTCAATGATATTATGCCATATCCAGAATTTATTCCGGACTATTTAAAGCAGCTGTCAGAACCTGTTCGAAAAATTTTTAAAAATACGATGGGCATTGATTTCAGATCATTATATATTGGACCCAAGGGCACAACGACAAATCTTCATCAGGACTTTTCTTATACCCATGGATGTCTTACCCAGATTGTGGGTAAGAAGAAAGTTGTACTTTTTTCTCCTGAGGATTCAGACAAGCTATATTATGGTGATTTTGAAGTTTCAGATCCAGATTTCGAAAAAAATCCGTTGCTCAATAAAACTACAGCTTATGAGGGAGTGCTTGAACCTGGGGATCTTATATTTATCCCTGCACAATGGTGGCACTATACAGAGATTATCGAAAAATCGATCACATTGAGCTATAATTTTTTCAATGAATACAATGTGCGAGATTACCTGAGTGACATATTCAGGGACACGTCAAAATTGGCCGATTACCTCAACTCCAAATATTCTTCATCCGAATGATCCATAAGGCCATCACGCCGAATTCGAATTTGTGGCTCCCGAAGTCGCTGCGTTCTCCACCATTTCTGCCAGGGCGAGCCAGCGTTCCTCGGCGGCATCCTTCTCTATACGGGCCTTGGCCACGGCATCGCTAAGTGCAGCGAACCTTGCCGGGTCACGCGTGTAAAGTGTAGCATCGTTCATCGCTGCTTCGTCGCGTGCTATAGCGGTCTCGATTTCTTCGATGCGAGCGGGAAGCAGATCATAGTCGCGCTGGTCCTTAAAGGTCAGCTTGCCTTTGCGCGGCGGTGATGGGGCAGTGTTGCGGCTTGGTTCGGCGCGAATAGGCGTCTTTGAGACGGAGGATTTTGTCCGCTGCGCTACCCAATCGGCATAGCCGCCCGCGACCACATCCACCTTGCCGCTGCCGTCCAGTCCCAGCGTCACCGTCACCGTGCGATCCAGAAAGTCGCGGTCGTGGCTGACGATCAGCACGGTGCCCTCATAGTCTGCGATGACTTCCTGCAGCAGGTCGAGGGTTTCGAGATCAAGATCGTTGGTCGGCTCGTCGAGCACCAGCAGGTTCGATTTTCGCGCAAATTCGCGGGCCAGCAGCAGGCGTGAGCGTTCCCCGCCCGACAGCGTTCCGACTTTTGCATCGACCAGGCCCGGATCGAACAGGAAGTCCTTGAGATACCCCTGAATATGTTTGCGCACCCCGCGCACGTCGATCCAGTCTCCGCCCTCGGCCAGAATATCGCGCACCCGCTTGTCGGGGGTCATCAGGCTGCGCTGCTGATCGATCACCGTGCCCTCAAGCGTTTTGGCGAGGGTCACCGTGCCTTCATCCGGTTCGAGTTCGCCGGTGAGCAGCTTGAGCAGCGTCGTCTTGCCTGAACCGTTGGCACCGACCACACCGATCCGGTCGCCGCGCGTGATCCGCAAGGTGAAGTCCTTGATGATGGTCCTGGAACCATTCCCGTTCGTGTGGAGCGAATTCGAGTCCTTATGCGCCAGGGTAACGACATAGCACGCCACGAACGGAGTTTTGGTGAAACGATTGGTCAACC
>JANPPM010000276.1:0-2695 GCA_031428495.1 Novosphingobium sp. | reverse complement strand
GCGGCGATGATGATGATGCCTTCGTTAGCCTCAAAACCGTCCATCTCGACCAGCAACTGGTTGAGCGTCTGCTCGCGCTCATCGTTCGAATTGCCGAGGCCATGGCCGCGATGACGGCCAACCGCATCGATTTCGTCGATGAAAACGATGCACGGCGCGTTCTTTTTGGCCTGTTCAAACATGTCGCGGACGCGGCTCGCACCAACGCCAACGAACATCTCGACGAAATCGGAACCGGAGATGGTGAAGAACGGGACACCAGCTTCACCCGCAATGGCGCGGGCGAGCAGGGTTTTGCCAGTGCCCGGTGAGCCGACCAGCAGTGCGCCCTTGGGTATCTGGCCGCCGAGCTTCGAGAAACGGCCCGGATCGCGCAGGAATTCAACGATTTCCTCCAGCTCCTCGCGCGCTTCGTCGATACCTGCGACGTCGCTGAAAGTGACCCGTCCCTGCTTTTCAGTGAGCATCTTGGCCTTGCTCTTGCCGAAGCCCATTGCACCGCCGCCGCCGCCTTTTTGGACCTGACGCAGCGCGAAAAAGGCGACGCCAAGGATCAGCATGAAAGGCAGCGCCTGCACGAGGATATAGAGCAGCAGATTGGGTTCTTCGGCTGCGCGACCGGCATATTTGACGCCATTCTGCTGGAGCAGCGGCTGCAGCGTGGTATCGTTTGGCACCGGAACGGTGGTGAAGGAGTCGCCGTTCTTGAACTTACCGAGAATTCGCTCCTCTCCCACCTGCACTTCGGCCACGCTGCCTTCAGCAACCTTGGCGCGGAAATCGGAATAGCGGATGGCGGAGCCTGCTGGTTCCGCCGCAGATCCGAACATCGATACCGCCAGAAGCAGCGCGAGGAAAATACCGCTCCAGATGAGCAGGCTCCGCATCCAGGGGTTACCGTTTGGCTGCTGGTCGTCGTTCATGGCGCTTGGTCCGTCCTTTGCCTTGCCAATGTAGGATAGAAGGGCTGAATGGCAAGTTAGCGCAGGCGCAGATGGGCGAATGTTTTATAATGACACGGGCGGGGCATGACAGACGGTTCTGGGCGCAGGTCGGGGTGATCGCTCTCGGCGCGTTTGCGATCCGGATGTTGATCCGGCTGTTTGTCGGCGTCGATGACTACTGGATCAATGGCTACACACAGTATTCAGACATCGCATCCAGCCTGGTGCAGGGGCACGGCTATGCCTTTCCGGGCGATCCAGCCACTGCATTTCGGGTTCCGCTCTATTCGCTGTTCATCGCTGCGATCACGGGCGGTCCGCAAAATGTCTGGGCGCTGATAGCGGTGCAATCTGCGCTTTCGGCGGCGACGGCGGTGTTCGCCGGACTTATCACGAGGCGGATGGCAGGGACGGCGGCGGGACTGATCGCCGCAGCGCTCTATGCCGCCTGGCCCTATGCTGCATGGCACGATGTTTCCTTGCAGGAGAGCGGTCTTTTTGCGTTCCTTTCGGCACTGGCCACGTGGCTGCTGATCGAGGCGCACGCTCGGCAATCGCCGATCCTGGCGGGCGGGGTGGGGCTTGTTCTGGGGCTGGCGCTGCTAACGCGGTCAACGCTGGTGCCGTTTGCGGTGATTGGCGTGCTATCACTATGCCTGCCAACGGGAAGGGACGAACCCGCGCATCGCCGCCTTTCGCAACCGGTTCTGGCAGCTGCGGTGCTGCTGCTCACGCTCGCGCCGTGGCTCCACTATGCCCACCGCGTCACCGGGCGCTATGGTTTGGGCACCGAAGGCGGATCGTCGCTCTATGCAGGCAATCACGCGCTGACTTTCAGCGCCTATCCAGAGCGCAGCATAGACGAGAGCCGCGCGCTGATTTTCTCGACGATGCGTGCGAAAGACAATGCTGAACTGGCTGTCATTGGTTCGGACGAAGCGCGTCAAAGCGACTGGTACCGCGACCGGGCAATTGAAACGATTTTTTCAGATCCGCTGGCCTTCGCACGAGGCGGGGTAATCAAGCTGTGGGCGGCATTCGGCCCGCTGCCTAGTCCGCGCCACGGCACTGTGGCCAATCTTGGCTATGCGGCAGGCTGGGTGTCGTTTTTCGGGCTGGCACTGACTGGAATGTGGTTGCGGCGGCGGCGCTGGCGCGATGATCTGTTGCTTTACGCCCATTTTGCCACATTTGCCGGGGTCAGCGTGCTGATCTGGGCGCATACGGCACACCGATCATATCTCGATTTCGTCATCGCGGTCTTTGCAGGCGTTGCGCTTGCCGCCTTGATGCCACAGCACTGGCGCGCCAGGTTAGAGGCCCAGCAAAAGGGCGAGTGAAAGGAGAGCGACACATGCCGATCAGACGGATCATCATGGCCCGGCGCAAAGCGGGTCTTAGCCCTGCGGAATTTCGCAAGGGCTATGAAGAAAGCCACAGCCGCATTGCGGTGCGGCTGTTCGGACACCTGTGGCTGTCATACCGGCGCAATTACCTGACCACGGGCCACAATTTTGCTGGCAATGGTGCGGTCGCGCACGGACCTGACACCGGATTCGATGCCATTTCCGAGTTCGTTTTGCACGACGAGGCCGCGCTGGCGGAAATGCGCCGCATCGGTGCGGAAAACATGGCCGAAATCAAGGAAGACGAAGCGAAGTGGTTCGATCAGGCCGGGTGCTGGAATATGGGGTGTGAAAGCATCGACGAGGTGCTTTAGACGCGCACCAGCTCATAATCCCCCGCATCGT
>JANPPM010000275.1:0-11537 GCA_031428495.1 Novosphingobium sp. | reverse complement strand
TTCAGGTCCGAAGTCAGCTATTGCCGCCTCGACTTGGCTCGTGAAACTGCCCCGCTGGCGCGCATCCTCCAGCGTGATGTAATCCACCTGCCAGCCCAGCACGCGCAGTTCCTCGGCGAAATGGCGCATCGCGGAAAACAGGAACGCGATCTTCTTCCGGTGGTGCCCGACATAGCCCGCCTCGTCATCCAGCTCTGCCATCAACACCCGGTCGCGCGCCGGATTGCCTGCCGCAAGACTGGACAGCGCGGGTGTGAGTTGGTCGCCGAGCACAAGGATCAGATTGCGGACCTTGGTCATGCAGGAGGAGCTTTCAATGCCGGTGTTGCCGCATGTGGACAATCAGCCCGATTGGCGTCACCACTGCGCACCTGACATTACGAGGGGAGAGCCGCATTGGATCGACGTTGGCCCTATGCGCTGGGTGATTTTCTCGCCAGCCTGATCGTCGGCATGGCGGCAGCGCTCGTCGCTTGGGCAATCGTCTCGCCGGGCTGGAACATGTGGCTCGCCATGGCGCTAATGATGCCTCTGGGGATGGTGGTGGGCCTCGTGCTCTATTTCCCCATCGGCAGCCGCCTCGGCGCGATGGAGGCGATGATCCCGGCGATGTACACCGGCATGTGGGCGGGAATGGTGGTCGGCATGATGGGCGCGATGATGCCACTGCCCTTGCATCACGCGCTGGAGATGGGCGCAGCCTGCGGGATTGCCGAGATCATCTTTATCTGGATCGCCAACGCGCTGCTGCGCGGCAAGCAAAAGCAGCCCGCGCCATGAGCCCCAGATCATGAGCGTTACCGCCGAGCAGGCCGCAATTACCCGCGCCAAGTGGGACAAGCTCGCCCCGCGGTTTGACGGCATGGCCAGCGCAGGCACTGAGCGGCGCTGGAAGCCGTTCAAGCAGCAGCTGTTTTCTAACATGCAAGGAAAAGTGCTGTTCCTTGCGTTGGGCACCGGGCTGGATATTCCCGCCTTCCCGTCGGGGCAGGATATAAGCGCAATCGACATCAGCCCTAAAATGCTGGCCGAGGCGCAAAAGCGGATTGCCGCCTACGATGGGACAATCCGCGCCGAGGTGATGGACGTTCACGAAATGCCCTTTGCCGAGGGCAGCTTTGATCAAGTCTATACTTCCTGCACGTTCTGCTCTGTGCCCGATCCGGTGGCAGGGCTAAAAGCGCTCTACCGGGTGCTCAAACCCGGCGGCGAACTGTTCATGTTCGAGCATACGGGCAGCAAGCTCTATCCCTTTCGCGGCATGATGGACCTGATGTCTCAGCTTTCGGAGAGGGTTGGCCCGGCGATGAACCGCGATACCGTCGGCAACGTCCGCGCGGCGGGCTTTGCGATCATCGAAGTCGATAATATTTTCCTCGACGTAGTGAAGACAATCAAGGCAGTGAAGCCGGGTTGATTCATCGCAGGAAAGTTTCGCTTTGGCGCACCTGCTGAAATTCTTTCTCGCTCGTCAGCGCTCTAATCTCTACCTATGTGATCGAGTTTAATCGGAGTCGGGCTGGATGGATTTTGCGCACTTCGATCTGGCCTACCTTTTGCCGTTCATCGCGGTCGGCTTTGCTGCGCAGCTTGTCGATGGCGCGCTGGGCATGGCCTTCGGGGTTATATCGAACACCTTGCTGGTCGGATTGCTTGGCATGCCCCCGGCGCAGGCCTCGCAAAAAGTCCATCTGGTCGAGTGTTTTACCACTGCGGTGTCAGGCATCAGCCATCTGTAGCACGGCAATATCGACAAAAAGCTGTTTTTCAGCCTGCTCATCCCCGGGGTGATTGGCGGGATACTGGGCGCCTATGTATTGACTTCAATCGATGCCGAGGTGGTCAAGCCTTTCGTGCTGACCTACCTCGCGGGGATTGGCCTTTATCTGCTGTGGCGCGGGCTGTTTTATCCGCCCAAAATCCGTGAGGCCAAAATGATCGCGCCGCTGGGGCTGTTCGGCGGTTTCCTTGATGCGGCGGGCGGCGGCGGCTGGGGGCCAGTGGTCACCTCTAACCTGCTGATTCAGGGTGCCGACCCGCGCAAGGTGGTGGGCACGGTCAATTCGGTCGAGTTTTTCCTTACCCTGACTGTCTCGGCAGCATTCATCTATCATCTGGGTCTTGCCGAAGTTGCCGGGGCCACGCTGGGCCTGCTGATCGGCGGCATGCTCGCCGCGCCGATCGGCGCCTGGGCGGCCAAGCATTTCCCGGTAAAGCAGATGCTGATCCTGGTCGGGATCGTACTGACGCTGACCAGCACATATGGTGTGTACCGCGCCTGGGGGTGAACCCGGGCGTCGTCCCGGACTTGATCCGGGACCGCTGGCCGCATCATCGCTGGCTAGGGTTTAACCGCCAGCGGTCCCGGGTCGAGCCCGGGATGACGATTATCCGCAAACCCCCGCCGCAGCCAGCACTGCCAAAGTCAGCACGTCGGGCGCAATCGCAGTCATCGGGGCGATCTGCACCGGCTTTTCCATACCAATGAGCATCGGCCCGATGGTGGGATTACCGCCAAGCTCCCGCAGCAATTTGGCCGACAGGTTCGCTGATTGCAGACCGGGCATGACCAGCACATTGGCGGGCGCGGACAGGCGGCTGAACGGATAGTTCTTCATCACATTCGGGTTGAGCGCCGCATCAGGTGCCAGTTCGCCTTCATATTCGAAGCCGGGCTTTTGCGCATCGAGGATAGCCACTGCGCCGCGGATCGGATCAAGCCACTTGCCCGAAGGATTGCCGAAGGTCGAAAAGCTGAGGAAGGCAACGCGCGGCTCGTGGCCAAGACGGCGCGCGACTGCGGCGGTCTGGGTCGCGATGATGGCCAGGTCTTCAGCACTGGGCCGTTCGTTGACCGTGGTATCGGCCAGAAACACGGTCGAGTTCTTGGCAATCATCAGATGGATGCCGAAAGCCACCTGATCCGGCTTGGGATCGAGCACTTCGCGCACTTCCTTGATCGTCTGGGCAAAGGTGCGGGTCATGCCGGAAATCATCGCATCGCCAAGGCCAAGTTTCAGCAGCGCCGAGGCGAAAATGTTGCGGTCCTGATTGACCATGCGCTGGACATCACGTACCAGAAATCCGCGCCGCTGCAGCCGCTCATAGAGCATGGCAACCATAGCGGGCACATGCGGCGAATTGGCCGAATTGTGGATCTCGTAGCTCTCGCGGTCAGCCACGCCAAGCTCGGCCATCTTGTCCAGCACCGCCTGCGTGCGCCCCACGAGAACCGGCTCGCCGTACCCGAAATCGCGGTACTGCACCGCCGCGCGCAGCACGATCTCGTTCTCCGCCTCGGCAAAGATCACCCGCTTGGGGTTCGCCTTCACTGCCTCATAAACCTGGGTCAGCACCGATGTGGTCGGATTGAGCCGGGCCTTCAGGCTCATACGGTAAGCATCGAAATCTTCGATCGGCAATTGTGCCACGCCCGAATCCATCGCCGCCTTGGCGACTGCGCTCGATACGACTTCCATCAGCCGGGGATCGAAGGGTGCGGGGATGATGTAATCGCGGCCGAACTGATGGTTCTTGCCGTAAGCAACCGCGACTTCCTCTGGCACCTGCTCACGCGCCAGCTCGGCAATCGCCTTGGCGGCGGCGATCTTCATCTCTTCATTGATCGCGGTTGCCCGCACATCGAGCGCGCCGCGAAAGATGAACGGAAAACCCAGCACGTTGTTGACCTGGTTGGGATAGTCCGACCGGCCAGTGGCAACGATGGCATCAGGGCGCACTGCCATGGCATCAGGCGGGGTGATTTCCGGATCCGGGTTGGCCATGGCGAAGATGATCGGTTCCTTGGCCATCGTCTTGACCATGTCCTGCGACATGGCACCGGCAACTGACAGGCCGAGGAATATATCCGCGCCGACAACTGCTTCGGCCAATGTCCGCTTGTCCGTATCGATGGCATGGGCTGACTTGAACTGGTCGACGCCTTCGCGGCCCTTCCAGATGACGCCCTTGCTGTCGCACATGATGACGTTCTCATGGCGCACGCCCATCGATTTGATCAGGCTGGTGCAGGCAATGGCAGAGGCGCCCGCGCCGTTGACCACCACCTTGACGTCCGCAAAATTGCGCCCGGTAATCAGGCAGGCGTTGACGAGGCCCGCAGCCGCAATGATCGCAGTGCCGTGCTGATCGTCATGCATCACCGGGATCTTCATCCGTTCACGCAGCGTCTGCTCGATGATGAAGCATTCGGGAGCCTTGATATCTTCCAGATTGATGCCGCCGAAGCTCGGCTCCATCATCGCAATCGCTTCGATCAGCGCATCCGGGTCTTCGCTATCAAGTTCGATATCAATTGAATCGACGTCGGCGAAGCGCTTGAACAGCACCGCCTTGCCTTCCATCACTGGCTTCGATGCCAGCGCACCGAGATTACCCATGCCAAGGATGGCAGTGCCATTGGTGATCACCGCAACGAGGTTGCCCTTGGCGGTATAATCGTAGGCGGTGGCGGGATCGTCATAAATTGCCTGCACCGGCACCGCGACACCGGGCGAATAGGCGAGGCTTAGATCGCGCTGGGTTGCCATCGGCTTGCTGGCAATGATCTCGATCTTACCGGGGCGAATGGTCTTGTGGTAAAATAAGGCCTCGCGGTCCGTGAAACTCACATTGCTTTCGGTGATGGGGCTCTCGGTCGGGGTGCGTTCGTCGGACAAGCTAATTCTCCAAGATTCCGGCTCGCCCTAACCAATGTCTGCGCGCCGCGATAGGGGAAAGCTCGCCCGACACGCTTTGCGAATCGTCAAAGAGGTCGCAAACCGCCCGCCACGATGCATGGCTCCACCACCCCGATGATGACGCAGTACCTTGGCCTGAAGGCCGAGGCCGGGGATTGCCTGCTATTTTACCGCATGGGCGACTTCTTCGAACTGTTCTTCGATGATGCACGGTTAGCCGCGCAAGTGCTCGATATTGCTCTCACCAGTCGCGGTGAACATCTGGGCGTACCGATCCCGATGTGCGGGGTGCCGGTGCATGCCGCCGAAGGATACCTCGCCCGGTTGATCAAGGCGGGCTGCCGGGTGGCCATTGCCGAACAGACCGAAACCCCCGAACAGGCGAAAAAGCGCGGTGGATCGAAGGCACTGGTGGCGCGCGACATCGTCCGCTTCGTCACCGCAGGCACCCTGACCGAAGAGGCGCTGCTGGAGCCGCGCCGGGCGAATATGCTGGCAGCCGTCTGCGAAATGCGGGGGCTGATCGGGATCGCCGCTTGTGATATTTCGACAGGGCGCATGGAGCTGGAGGAATGCGCGCCTGACGGGCTTGGTGCCGTGCTGGCCCGGCTGGGGGCAAGCGAAGTTGTGGTGCCCGAAGGCTGGCCAGAAAATACTGGGGCCGAGCTGTTCGAGGCGATCCCCCGTCCACCGCGCGATTTCTCAAGTGACGGCGGCGAGGTGCGCCTCAAGGTGCTGCACGGGGTCGCCACACTCGACGGGTTCGGTGCATTCTCGCGCGCCATGCTGGCTGCCGCCGGGGGGCTGATCGCCTATCTCGACCATGCCGGGCGCGGCACACTGCCTTTCCTGCTACCTCCCGTTCCGCGATCCGGCGCGGCGCATTTGGCGATGGACGAAGCGACGCGCGCCAGCCTCGAAATCCTCGTCGCCAGTCAGGGGGGCCGCAAAGGCAGTCTGATCGACGCGGTGGACCGCTGCGTCACCGGCGCAGGCGCGCGGCAACTGGCGGAAGATTTGTCTGCCCCGCTTACCGATGTGGCCGCGATCAATGAACGGCTGGAACTTGTCCAATGGCTGCTGGGCGAGGTACTGTTGCGCGAAGATTTGCGCAGCGTTCTGCGCGCTCTGCCTGACATAGGCCGGGCATTGGGTCGGGTAGTGGCAGGCCGCGGAAGCCCGCGCGATCTTGGTCAGCTGCGCGATGGGCTGGGCGAAGCGCGGCGCGTCCACGATCATCTCCAGACCCGCAGCGACCGCCCTGCCTTGCTCGATGGGTTGTTGCCCACCTTGGCCGGGCACGGGGCGCTGGTCGAACTTTACACCCGGGCGCTCGTCCCCATGCCGCCAACCGAGCGCAGCCAAGGGGGCTATATCGCCGAGGGCTATGACCATGCGCTCGACGCGCTGCGTCAGACATCGGGCCATGCCCGCCGCGCGATTGCCGCCCTTGAGGCCAAATACCGCGATCAGACCGGCGTAGCGGCGCTCAAAATTCGCCACAACGGCGTGCTTGGCTATTTCATCGAGGTTCCTGCCAAACACGCCGACCGGCTGATGGAGGCCGACTCAGGCTTCGCACATCGCCAGACTATGGCGGGCGCGGTGCGGTTCAACGCTGTCGCGCTGCACGAGGAAGCCAGCCGCATCGCCGAGGCAGGCGGTCATGCCCTTGCCGCCGAGGAAGCCCATTTCGAGGAACTGGTGACCGAGGCGGTGAAAGCGCGCCACGCCATCGCCGCAACTGCCGCCGCGCTTGCCCGCATCGATGTTTCCGCTGGGCAGGCGGAACGCGCTGCCGAGGGCGGCTGGTGCTGCCCTGCCCTTACCGCAGAGCCCAGGCTTTCAATCGAAGGAGGGCGGCATCCGGTGGTCGAGGCGGCGCTGGCGGCGCGCGGTGAACGCTTCATCGCCAACGATTGCCAGCTTTCCGATGCGGACCGGCTGTGGCTGATCGGCGGGCCGAACATGGGCGGCAAGTCGACCTTTCTGCGCCAAAACGCGCTGATCGTCATTCTGGCGCAGGCGGGCGGCTTCGTGCCAGCGCAAAGCGCAACAATCGGACTGGTCGACAAGATGTTCAGCCGGGTTGGGGCATCGGACAATCTTGCGCGCGGGCGATCAACCTTCATGGTCGAGATGGTCGAGACTGCGGCGATCCTCGCCCAGGCCACGGCGCACAGTTTCGTTATCCTCGACGAAGTAGGCCGCGGGACATCGACCTATGACGGGCTGGCGCTGGCCTGGGCGGTGGCCGAAGCGGTGCACGGCCAAAACCGCAGCCGCTGCCTGTTCGCGACGCACTATCACGAGCTGGCAAAGCTGGCGCAAAGCTGCGAGGCGCTGAGTCTGCACCATGTCCGCGCGCGCGAATGGAAGGGCGATCTGGTGCTGCTGCATGAGCTGGCCGATGGCCCGGCTGACCGATCCTATGGCCTTGCCGTGGCGCGTTTGGCTGGGGTTCCCGCGCCAGTGCTTACCCGCGCCAAGCAGGTGCTTGACCGGCTGGAAAAAGGCCGGGCCGAAACAGGCGGGCTGGCGGCAGGTCTTGGAGACCTGCCCCTGTTCGCTGCTGCTCTGGAAGCCGTCGAGGAGCAGCTCGATAGCTTGCGCGAGCGGCTGATCGATCTTGATATCGATGCACTATCGCCCCGCGAGGCGCTCGATCTGCTGTATGAACTGAAACGCGAAGCCAAAAGCGACTGACGCACGAACCCTTAACCCTGCGACGTTAAACTGCGGCGCATGTTCGGACCGGGCATCATCACCGTTTTTGCCAGCCGCTGGAAGGCGCTGTGGTGGTCTGCGGGCATTTTTGCCACCGCCTACTGCTCGACACCCTCGGCCGAAGAGACCGCGCAGGATACGTCAGATCAGGCCGCAATAGTGAAAAGCGGTGCAGACCTGCAATCGCTCGACGCCCGGCTAAACGCGCCAAGCGAACAGGACTGATTGCCTAGCTGCGGTTCGCTCCGGGCACCCACAGCACATCGCCCGCACCGTTTTCGTTTACCGCACGGGCGAGCACGAAGAGATAGTCGGAAAGGCGGTTGATATAGGCCATGGCCGCCGGATTGACCGGATCACTCTCGGCCAGAGCCGTCATCGCGCGCTCTGCATAACGCACCGATGCGCGGGCAATATGCACCCGCGCCGCCGCCTCGCTGCCGCCGGGCAGGATGAAACTGGAGAGCGGAGCGAGATCTGCGTTGAGCGCATCGATCTGGCTCTCGATCCAGTCTGCTTGCGCTGCAACGATCCGCAGCACCATTTGCGACGGCACGAAATCGTCACCGGGCGTAGCCAGATCAGCGCCCAGATCGAACAGATCGTTCTGGATGCGCGCGACGGGTGCGGCATGATCACTGCCAACCAGCGCCACTGCCGCGAGACCCAGCGCAGAGTTCGCCTCATCCACAGCGCCAATTGCCGCCATCCGCGCGGCATGCTTGGGCAGCCGCGCCCCATCGACGAGGCCGGTGGTCCCGTCGTCGCCGGTGCGGGTGTAAATCTTGTTGAGCTTGACCACAGCTTTTAGCGGCTGATCGCCATCAGCACGACCACCGCGAGGATCGCCAGCGCCTGATATTTGATCCGCGCGAACATCATCTTGTTCTGCACCAGCTGGTTTGCACTGGGGCCGGCACTGGGATCGCGTTCAAGATCAAGCTTGGCGCCTTTCAAAAACGCGATGATCCCGCGCACCAGGCTGACGACGACCATGATCATCAGGATCACGATCAGGATGGCGAAGAATGTGGTTTTCATGTGCGCTAATCTAGGCCCCCGCCCAGCGAAATACCAGAGGGGAAGCGATGCGCGCGCAGGGCATCCGCCAACGCGCGCCCATCCCCGCCCGCATGTCGCAAATCGGCCAGTGCGGGCGAGCCCCGACGCTTTGCCAACTTGGACCAGTGACCTTTGGCATCCGCCTCGACCAACAGTCCGTGGTGGTGCCAGCGCGGCACGGGCAGTTCGAGCAGGGCTTGCAGCAGGCGATGTATATGCGTGGCGGTGAACAAATCGGCCCCACGCGTCACCAGGGTGATGCCATCGGCTGCATCGTCGAGCGTTGCGGCGAGGTGATAGGATGCGGGGGCTTCCTTGCGGACCAGCACGACATCGCCGAACAGTTGCGGCGTCGCGCGCTGCTCGCCCGCCAACGCATCGATCCAGTTTAGTACGCCAGCTTTCGCAGTCGCAGCCGCCATATCAAGCCGCCATGCCGCGCCGTGCGGATCGACGTCATGCCCCCGGCATGTCCCCGGATAGACCGGGCCATCGGGGGCCATCGCGTGTGCGGTGGCGACTATCTCTGCCCGCGTGCATCGGCACGGATAGAGCAGGCCCATGGCGCGAAGCTGATCCGCTGCATCGGCATAACTATCAAGCCGCGCCGACTGGCGCACCACTTCGCCATGCCAGTTCAGCCCCAACCAGCGCAGATCAGCCTCGAACTCTACTGCCAGATCAGCCCGGCTGCGTGTCCCGTCAATATCCTCGATCCGCAGCAAGAAATCTCCGCCGCCCACGCACGCCAGATCATGCGCAACCACGGCGGCATAGGCGTGGCCAAGGTGCAGCGGCCCGTTGGGGCTGGGGGCAAAACGCGTGCGGATCACTCGGCCTTGTCGCACAGGCAGCTGCTGCTAGACAATCGCGCGCTGCCAATGCTTCGCGCCGCGCTTGCCACTTCCTGCAAAATCGGGGAAGCCCGAGCCCTGCCCCTGCGCAAAACCCTGCGCCTAAACGGACCCATACATGTTTCGCCCCACGATTCGTCAACGCCATATCGTGCCCTTTGTCCTGTTCACGATCTTTATTGATTCCATCGGCTTTGGCCTCATCATGCCGGTCCTGCCGCGCCTGCTGATGCGGGTGGGCGGGTTCGATCTTGCTGGCGCAATTTCACTGGGCGCGTGGATGGGGCTGGCGATGGCCATTGCCAGTTTTGTCGCCGCGCCGATCATGGGCAATCTGTCGGACGCCTATGGCCGGCGGCCAGTCCTGCTGATTGCGCTGGCGGGACTGGCGATTGATTACCTGCTGCTGGCTTTTGCAGGCACGATCCCGCTGATCTTTATTGGCCGGGTGCTGTCGGGCGTGTTCGGCGGCAGCTTCGGCGCGGCGCAGGCCTCGATTGCCGACATTACCCCGCCCGAGCAACGCGCTCGCAATTTCGGACTGGTCGGCGCGGCTTTCGGCATCGGTTTTACGGTTGGCCCAGCAATCGGCGGCCTGCTGAGTGAATTCGGACCGCGCGCGCCATTCCTTGCCGCCGCCGCGCTCGCCGGGATCAATTTTCTCTATGGACTGACGCTGTTCCCTGACACGCTCAGGCCCGAGAACCGCCGCCCCTTCCAGCTTGCCCGGGCTAACCCGCTGGGAGCTTGGCGCACCGTTCGCCGCACGCCGGGAATGCTAGGCGCGGCGCTGGTGCTTATCGCCTGGCAGATCGCCAGCCTGGTCTATCCGCTGACCTGGAGTTTCTGGGGCATTGCCCAGCTCGGCTGGTCGGACCGCATGATCGGCCTCAGCCTCGCAGCGGTTGGCGTGGTGATAGCACTCAGCCAGAGCTTCGTTACCGGGCCGATGGTCAAACGCTTTGGCGAGCGGGACGCAGCGAGCATCGGCCTGATCGGCGCGAGCTTGGGGTTTGTCGGCTATGCGTTCGCCAATTCAACTTGGCTGGCCTTTGCGCTGCTCGCCTGCATTGTTCTGCAATCGCTGGTTCAGCCGAGCCTGATGGCAATCCTCTCGCGCCGCGCAACCGCCGACACACAGGGCGAGGTGCAGGGCATTTCCGCGATGGCGATGGGGATCGGATCAATTATCGCGCCATTGGTGCTGACCTGGCCAATGGCATTGTTCACCGGCCCCAGAGCGCTGGTCCTGTTCCCTGGCGCACCGTTTATCGTGGCTGCAACATTCGGAATGTTCGCCCTCGCGCTGCTGCGCCGGCTGCCCCGGACCCAGCGCTGAGTCGAATTGTGGATTATGCCCCCACGGCGGGGTTGACCTTGGCGGCGCGCGCATGTTGATTGCTGATATGAATAGCCATCAAACCGTAATGCGCGTTCGCCATCAGGGGGCATGCTCAAGTCGGAGCTGATCGAGCGCGCGGCCCAGTTCCGCAGCGCAGGGGATGACCCCACCCGAAATCTTTCGGCGTGCCCGGCGCTTGTGCTCAATGCGGACTATACTCCGCTGTCCTATTATCCGCTCAGCCTGTGGCCGTGGCAGACCGCGATCAAGGCGGTATTTCTTGAGCGGGTGGACATTGTCGCGAGTTACCAGCGCGAAGTGCACAGCCCTAGCTGGACCATGCCGATTCCATCGGTGATCGCGCTGCGCCAATATGTCCGGCCCAGCGAATTTCCTGCCTTCACCCGCTTCAACCTGTTCCTGCGGGACCGGTTCGCCTGTCAGTATTGCGGCAGCCCGCAGCACCTGACCTTTGATCACGTTGTCCCGCGCCGGCTCGGCGGAAAGACCAGCTGGGAAAACGTCGCCACCGCCTGCGCGCCCTGCAACATGCGCAAGGGCGGCCGCACCCCGGCGCAGGCGAAGATGCCGCTGCTGCTCAAGCCGATCAGGCCGACCAACTGGCAATTGCAGGAACGCGGCAAAGGCTTTCCGCCGAACTTCCTGCATGAGACGTGGCGGGATTGGCTCTATTGGGACATCGAGCTGGAAGCCTAGGAGAGCTGGAAGCCTAGGGCCACCTACCCCGCAGTCTTGACGATCTCCACCCGCCGGTTTTCCGCGCGCCCCGTCTGGGTGTCGTTGGTCGCCACCGGTTTTTCAAAGCCGAACCCGGCCGAGGCCAGCCGCGCT
>JANPPM010000274.1:0-3060 GCA_031428495.1 Novosphingobium sp. | reverse complement strand
CATGTCAGCCCGCCCCGCCATATGTTCGCCGCCGCCAAAGCCGATCTCGAAATGCAGCGGGCGCGGGGAGCCGAACAGCATGTCGGCAGTCACCGGGCCTTCGAGCGGCACGGCGATGCGGGGAAGCAGCGTATCGACTAGCCCCTGCTGCAACTTGCGCAGAGGCTTGCCCACAGAACGGCCATAGAGCCGGTTGAGCGTGGTCGGATCGCCGGGTTTGTTTGCAGTCATGGTGGCGCGCGCGATGGCAGCGCCGGGAAGGGGGGTCAATGGGGCAGGCAGTGCGCCGTCAGGAAAACAGCCAGTGCCCCAGCAGCCGGTCGAACGGAAAGGTGAAAAACCCGGCGATCAGCAGCGCGCCCAGCGCCAGTTGCCGCACTGCCTGCCGATGGCTGCGCAGATTGCGCGTTCGCGCAGTCAGGACCACGCGCGCAAGGCCGACCAGAGTGATGACCGAAAGCAGGTGAATTGCGCTGAATGCGCCTTGGTTGATCATCCGGATGTCGAAACTGAGCAGCGCGGTGATCGCCAGAGCAGTGATCCAGATATAGCCAAAAAGCTTATGCTGCGGCGTGCCGCGCCGTTGCCACAGGACCATTGGCGTCAGCGCGAGCGCCACGGCAATAGTCGCAAGATGCGCCCAGACCTGCCAGCCGATGAGATGCCAGTCGGCTGACCCGCGCGCTATGGCAATGGCCGCCGCTGCCAGCAGAATCAGTGCGCCAATGCCCAGAAGGCGGTCAAAGCGATCCGGCCCTGCGAGTATCGCAGAGGGCATCGTTTTGCCGCGCAAAGGCTTGCTCATAGTTGTTCGTCCCCTGGTTCGCTTGTGGTGAGCATAGGGGTGAGCCATGCTTTGGCAAACCCTTGGCAGGACGCCCTAAACCAGAAACGGCCCACCCCAAAGGGCAGGCCGTCATCGGGTAATTCGTTGCAATCGGGAAAGTGTCAGGCGGCTTCCTGAACCTCTTCAGGATCGCGCAGGACATAGCCGCGGCCCCAGACGGTTTCGATGTAGTTCGCGCCGCCGCAGGCGTGGCTAAGCTTTTTGCGCAGCTTGCAGATGAACACGTCGATGATCTTGAGTTCGGGTTCGTCCATGCCGCCGTAGAGGTGGTTGAGGAACATTTCCTTGGTCAGCGTGGTGCCCTTGCGGAGTGAAAGCAGCTCCAGCATGGCGTATTCCTTGCCGGTCAGGTGGACGCGGGCGCTATCGACTTCGACGGTCTTGGCGTCGAGGTTGACTGTCAGCTTGCCGGTGCGGATGACCGATTGCGAGTGGCCCTTGGAACGGCGCACAACCGCATGGATGCGGGCGACCAGTTCTTCGCGGTGGAAAGGCTTGGTGACATAGTCATCGGCACCAAAGCCGAAGCTGCGCACCTTGCTGTCCATTTCGGAAATGCCCGAGAGGATGAGAACCGGGGTCTGCACCTTGGCAACGCGCAGTTTCTTGAGCACGTCATAGCCATGCATGTCCGGCAGGTTGAGGTCGAGCAGGATGATATCGTAGTCATAGAGCTTGCCGAGATCGAGGCCTTCTTCGCCCAGATCGGTCGAATAGACATTGAAACCCTCTGTGGTCAGCATGAGCTCGATGGCCCGTGCCGTGGTCGGCTCGTCTTCAATCAACAACACACGCATGGGTAGTCCCCTTATTGCCCCGAAATTCCCGTCGCTAACCATTTGGCAAGCGGTGTTGCCGTCGATTAACCATACAACCAATGACTAAGAAAGGTTAATTTCGTGTAAACGTCTGGAATCTGGCGAGTCGCAAGATCGGACCTAGGGTGATGCGGGGGCGGATTTGCCTCTGCCGAGCAGCTTGCCCAGCACCCGCCAGGCGACAACCAGCAAGGCCACGGCGATCAGGCCGAGCACCAGCGCGACCCCCCCAGCGGCGAGAGGGTTGCTGTAAACTAGCCACAGCAGGCTGCCGGTGGCGACGTCCTCGACCGTGGAAACCACGACATTGCTGACGGGTTCGGGACTGGTGTTGACCACCGCACGTGCGCCCGCCTTGCCGCCGTGTGCGAGCAGCGCGCCGCCGCCGCCCAGGATAAAGGCGACCGCCTGCGTCGCGGGATCGGTGGGATCGACAATCGCCAAGGTCAGCATCGCTCCGCCGAGAGGGCGGATCAGCGTGTGGACCGTGTCCCAGACACTATCGAGCCAGGCGATCTTGTCGGCCAAGAATTCGCACAGCGCGGCAAAACCGGCGCTGCCCATCACCCAGGGGTTGGCGAGGATGGCCAGTGAGGAGAAATGCTCGGGCAGCGGCAGCACGTTCCAACGCATTGCGAGGCCGGTGGCGAGGATCGTCAGATACAGCCGCCAACCTGATAACAGGCTGATGCTGCCTGCGAGGCCCAAGATTTCGACAATGCCGAGCTGCGCTTGCACCGTTAAAGCACCTCGAACAGACCCGCCGCACCCATGCCGCCGCCGACGCACATCGTCACCACGACATGTTTCGCGCCGCGCCGCTTGCCCTCGATCAGCGCATGCATCGCCGAGCGCGCGCCGGTCATGCCGTAAGGGTGCCCGATCGAGATCGCGCCGCCATCGACATTGAGCAGTTCGTTTGGAATGCCGAGCTGGTCACGGCAATAGACCACCTGCACCGCGAAAGCCTCGTTCAGCTCCCACAGGCCGATGTCGCTCATGGTCAGGCCGAAATTCTTGAGCAGCTTGGGCACTGCGAACACCGGGCCGATGCCCATTTCGTCAGGTTCTGTGCCTGCAACCGCCATGCCGACGAACCGCCCAAGCGGGGCAAGGCCCTTTTTCGCCGCAAGTGCTGCTTCCATGATCACCACGGCGGCCGAGCCATCGGACAGCTGGCTGGCGTTGCCCGCAGTGACATTGGCATCGGGGCCCATCACCGGGTTGAGCGCCTTGAGGCTTTCCAGCGTCGTGTCGGGCCGGTTGCCCTCGTCCTTGGTCAGCATAATTTCTTTTTGGCTGGTCTCGCCCGTCGCCTTGTCGGTTACATTCATCATGGTGGTTGTGGCGAAAATCTCAGCGTCAAAGCGGCCCGCTGCCTGCGCCGCTGCTGTG
>JANPPM010000273.1:0-16557 GCA_031428495.1 Novosphingobium sp. | reverse complement strand
CGGGCCGCTGCTGGCGCCCTATTCAGTTGGCGCCTTTGTCGATCAGGAGGTGTTCAGCACCTTCTCAGGGCAGTTCTGGCTAGGCAGTGACTATCTGGGACGCGATGTGTTCAGCCGCCTGCTGTGGGGTGCGCGCTATACGGTCTTCCTCGCGCTGGGCGCTGCTTTACTGGCCAGCACTGCCGGGACTGCGCTAGCCCTCACCGCCGCAATTCGGGGCGGTTGGGTGGACGAACTTCTGTCGCGGGCGATGGATACCTTCATCTCGATTCCATCCAAGATCTTCGCGCTGGTCCTGGTTGCGGCCTTTGGCTCTTCGCTTGCGCTACTTTTGCTGATCCCCGCTATTACCTATGTGCCGGGCAATTTCCGGATTGCCCGTGCGCTGGCGATGAATTTGGTCACGCTCGATTTTGTCCAGGTGGCGCGCGCGCGGGGCGAAGGCGTTGTACACATCGCGCTGCGCGAAGTGCTGCCGAACATGGTCCACCCGCTCCTCGCTGACCTTGGCCTGCGCTTCGTTTTCATCGTGTTGCTGCTATCAGGCCTCAGCTTTCTTGGCCTAGGCGTGCAGCCGCCCTATGCCGACCTTGGCTCACTGGTGAGAGAAAACGTCTCGGGACTTGCCGAGGGCGCGCCTGCAATTCTTATGCCTGCGCTCGCCATTGCCACGCTTACCGTGGGCGCGAACTTGTTGATCGATGCGCTGAAACCAGTGGACGACAGGCCATGAGCGCACCGCATGTCGAGGTACAGGGCCTCAGGATCACAGTGCGCACGCCCGAGGGCGAACGCGCGATTGTCGACGACGTTTCCTTCGCCATCCCAAAAGGCGAAATCCTGGCACTGATCGGCGAATCCGGATCGGGAAAGACCACCATTGCGCTGTCGCTGATGGGCTATACCCGTTACGGTGCGCGCATTGCCGGAGGCACGATCCGTGTCGGCGAGCAACAGATCGACCAGCTTGGTGACAAAGCGCTTTCCACCCTTCGTGGCCGCCATATCACCTATATCGCGCAAAGCGCTGCCTCCGCCTTCAACCCTTCGCTAACGATCATGGCTCAAGTCATCGAGCCGTTGCTGGTCCACCGCCTCGCAACCCGCGCCGAAGCGGAAGCCAAGGCAGTCGAGCTGTTTCGCGCGCTAGCGCTGCCGCAACCTGAAAACATCGGCACGCGCTATCCGCACCAGGTATCGGGCGGTCAGCTTCAGCGGCTGATGGCCGCAATGGCCATGATCACCGATCCCGAGCTGGTAATCCTCGACGAGCCGACCACCGCGCTTGACGTCACCACACAAGTGGAAGTTCTCAAGGCCTTCAAAGCCGCGCTGGCTCGCAGCAAGGCGACCGCAATTTACGTCAGCCACGACCTTGCCGTGGTCGCCCAAATGGCTGATCGGATCGCCGTGCTGAAACATGGCAAGGTGTGCGAAGAAGGCCCAGCCGCGCAAATCCTTGACGCACCGACCGACACCTACACACGGCAACTTCTTGCAGCCGCCCGCCCCGCACAGCGCCCAGCCACTGCGCAGGTTGAGGCACCTCTGCTCACTGTCAGCGGCGTTACCGCGGGATATGGAAAATTGCGGAAGGGCATACCGGAAATACCGGTTCTGCAAGACGTATCTTTCACGCTCGGCCGCGGCGAAACGCTAGGCGTGATCGGCGAATCCGGATCGGGCAAATCGACCCTAGCGCGGGTCATCGCTGGATTGCTGCCCCGTGCCAACGGATCGGTGCAAGTTGACGGCGAAGAACTTCCCAAGGGCCTCATTGGCCGCAGCCGTGATGACTTCCGGCGCATCCAACTCGTCTTCCAGAATGCCGACACTGCGCTTAATCCCGCACAGACTGTCGGGCAAATCCTCGCCCGCCCGCTAGCGCTGTTTCATGGGCTCAAGGGCGCCGCCGCGCAGAGCCGCGTGGAAGAACTGCTCGACCTCATTCGCCTTCCAGGCGAAGTCGCATCGCGGCGCAGCTTCGAGCTTTCCGGAGGCCAGAAGCAGCGCGTCAATCTTGCCCGCGCGCTCGCCGCCGAACCGGAGCTGTTGCTCTGCGACGAGGTTACTTCGGCGCTCGACACTGTTGTCGGTGCCGCGATCCTCGAGTTGATCGATGAGCTGCGCCGCAAACTGGGCATCGCAACGGTGTTTATCAGTCACGATATCTCAACCGTTCGCGCCTTCTGCGACAAGGTGCTCGTGCTTTATGGCGGCACCGCAGTCGAACAGGCAGACCGCGCCGACTTCACCCGGGGACCTAACCATCCCTACACCAGCCTGCTGATGGATTCGGTACCCGAGATGCAGCCCGGCTGGCTCGAGCGCACCCCGGTGCATGCGGCCGCATTGCCCGGCGTGGCCGACCAAAGCCTCTGCCGCTTTCTGCCGCGCTGTCCGGTCGCCATTGCCGGAACCTGCTCCACTCGACCGCCGCCACTGCGCAACACGATTGGTCACCAATGGCTCTGTCATCATGAGCCTGCGGCTCTTGCGGCACAGCGCGCGGGGATTACGGCGTGAGCGGGCGCTTCCAAAGACTAGCAGAAGCTAGCCGCGCCACGGTTGCCTTCACCGTCGATGGTGGGACCGTCGCAGGACTTGAAGGTGACACTTTGATGGTTGCTATGCTCACCGCCAGCCACGCGCTGCGTGACAGCGAGTTTGGCGACGGGCGCCGTTCGGGTTTCTGCTTGATGGGTGCCTGCCAAGATTGCTGGGTCTGGACGGTTGATGGCGAGCGCCTGCGCGCCTGCACGACTGTGGTTGCTCCGGGGCTATCCATCTCCACACACCAGCCAGAGGCGACATGGCCGAACCAGTCTTGAACCCGACGACTAGCGATGAACCGCGCGTCATTATCGTCGGCGCTGGCCCAGCAGGAGTGCGCGCCGCCGAAGCACTGGTCGCCGCTGGGTTGCGCCCGCTGCTTATTGACGAAAGTCGCCGCGATGGCGGCCAGATCTACCGCCGCCAGCCAGAGGGTTTCACGCGTAGTTACGAGGCGCTTTACAGCAGCGAGGCCACCCGCGCCCGCGCCGTCCACGAAACCTTCGAGAGACTGCGCCCGCAGATCGACTATTGGCCCGAGACACTACTGTGGAATGTTTCCGAGGGCTGCGCATGGACCCATTGCAACGGTGAGGCGCGGGCGACCCCCTATAGCGCGCTGATCGTCTGTGCCGGTGCGACCGACCGGTTGCTGCCGATCAAGGGCTGGAATCTTGCCGGGTGCTATTCGATGGGCGGGGCGCAAATCGCGCTGAAGGCGCAGGCCTGCGCAATCGGTCAGCAGGTCGTCTTCCTGGGGACCGGCCCGCTGCTTTACCTTGTCGCCGCGCAGTATGTGAAAGCCGGCGCGAATGTTGCCGCAGTGCTCGACACTTCGCCGTTCAGCGGCCGCATCCGGGCGCTGCCCAAGCTGCTTGCACTCCCTGACTTGCTTTGGGCGGGCGCGAAGCTGACGCTGGATCTTATGCGGGCAGGCATCCCGGTCCTCACCGGCGTTACGCCCAAGGAAATCCACGGAAGCACCGACGGCGGCGTCACCGGTATCACTGTGCAAGCCGGATCCAAAAGCCGTCATTTCGCTTGTGACGCGGTTGGCATGGGCTGGCATCTGCGGCCTGAAACCCAAATTGCCGATCTTACCCGCTGCGAATTCACATTCGATGATGTCACGCGCCAGTGGCTCGCCAAGACCGACGCCGTCGGCCGCGCTACGACGCCCGGCGTCTATCTAGCCGGTGACGGTGCCCGGGTGCTTGGCGCGCGCGGCGCCGAAGTGACCGGCGAGCTGGCCGCGCTGGCTGCGCTAGTCGATCTCGGCCATACCACCGATGAAGGTCGCCGCCGCGCGCTGCTGGCGCAGAAGGCAAAATACCGCCGCTTTGCTGAGGGCCTCGCCAAAGCTTTCCCCTGGCCGCATTGCCTGGCTGCCCGGGTGCCAGACGAAGCCATTGTCTGCCGCTGTGAATGCGTAACCGCCGGGACACTGCGCGCAAGCGTCACCGAAACAGGCGCTGTCGAAACCAACCGCGCCAAGGCGTTCAGCCGCGTCGGGATGGGCCGCTGCCAAGGCCGCTACTGCGGCAATGCTGCGGCCGAAATTATCGCCGCTACACGCGGCCAGAGCATCTCAAGTGCGGGCCGGTTGCGCGGGCAGGCACCGGTCAAACCCATCGCTATCGCCACAGTAAAAGTCAGCTCATGAGCCCCGCGCCGATCCAAAGCGATGTCGCAATCATCGGTGGCGGATTGATGGGCTGTTCTGCTGCTTTTTTCCTGCGCCAGCGCGGCCTCTCGGTAACCCTGCTCGAAACAGACAAGGTCGGGCGGCAAGCCAGCGGCACCAATTTCGGCAATGTCCGCAGGCAAGGTCGCCCGATCTTCCAGCTACCACTCGCCAACCGCGCCAGCGCGATCTGGCGGCAGGCCAACGAACTGCTGGGCAGTGATGTCGAGTATCTCCCCGGCGGCCACATGCGCATCACCTTCAAGGATCGCCCCGAAAACGTGGGTGTGATGGAGGATTACGCTGCAAAGGCACGCGAAGAAGGGCTCGATCTTGAAATCCTGAACGGCAACGCGCTGAGAGGCCGCTTTCCGTGGCTGGGCCCGGATGTTCTTGCGGGCTCCTATTCACCGCTCGATGGCCACGCCAACCCGCGCCTTGCCTCACCTGCCTTCGCACGCGCGGCAGAGCGGCTGGGTGCACGGATAATTGAGGACACGAAGATCGTTCATGCCAGCAAATCCGGCGAGGATTTTGAGCTGGTGGCCGACGATAGCCGCCGCTTTTGCGCACCGATTTTGCTTGTCACAGCGGGAGCATGGGCGGGGAGCATCTGCGCGCAATTCGGCGAGCCCGTGCCGCTTACCCCGCGCGCGCCAACGATGACCGTGACCGAACCAGTGCCCTATGCAATCGCGCCTTCCGTCGGGGTGATGACACCGGATGAAGTCGAGACCGTCTATTTCCGTCAGGTCGCACGCGGCAATCTCGTGCTTGGCGGCAGCATTCGTGCGCCGTCGTTTCCCGATGAATACCGCGCCTATGTCATGCCCGAAAACACGCTGACCCAGTTCCAGCATATCCGGCGACTGGCCCCAGGACTGGCACCGCTATCCATCATCCGGGTTTGGTCGGGGATCGAAGGTTATACGGACGACAGCCTGCCAGTCATGGGGGCAAGTGCCAAGGTGCCGGGCCTCTTTTACGCGTTTGGCTTTTCAGGATCGGGCTTTCAGATCGGCCCCGGCGTTGGCGAGACTATGGCCGAACTGATCGCCACCGGTGCAACTGACATCCCGCTTGCGCCCTATGCCGTGAGCCGGTTCTAAACAGGAATCGCTGCCGTCTGGCAGGTAGGGTTGCGCCATAATGTTCCAAAATTGGCGAAAACCCGGCAGCCCATACCAAGCCGGGCTGGCTAAATATAGGATAGGTGAGAGAACAAGTCCGGCGTGAATGCGTTGGAAAATCAATCTTGAAGCAGGAGTCTTCGCATGACGACACAAACGGCAGGTCAGGTGGCGCTGCGGCCTATGTCGGCCGCCGATCTCAACGCCGCGACCGAGCTTTCGCGCGAGCAGAACTGGCCGCATAGCGAGGATGACTGGGCCTTGTTCCTGGGTCTCGGAAACGGCATCGTAGCCGAGCTGGAAGGAAAGCTTGTCGGCACCATAATCGGCTGGTGCTTTGGCAAAGATATGGCGACGCTGGGAATGGTGATTGTCAGCAACGCCGCGCAAGGGCGCGGGATCGGCCGCAAGCTGATGGAAGCAATGCTCGAACGCCTGAAGGGCCGCAGCATCGTGCTCAATGCTACGGAAGATGGCCTGCCCCTCTACGTAAAACTGGGTTTTGTCGAGATCGGCACCGTGTTTCAACATCAGGCACCCGCGCCTGTCGTGCCGCTGGTTGAGCTTGCCCCCGGCGAACGCGTTCGCCCGATGGGCGGGGCAGACGATTGCCTCGCCGAAATGTATAGCAGCGCCTGCGGGATGGACCGAAGCGCACTCTTGAGCACGCTGTTGGATAACAGCAGCGCCGTGGTGCTGACCCGCGACCATCGCCCCGTTGGGTTTGCCCTGTTCCGCCGCTTTGGCCGCGGCTGGTCGATCGCACCAGTAGTCGCGCCTGATCAGGGCGGTGCCAAGGCGCTAATTTCGCATTGGCTTGGCGCAAATCAGAACACCTTTTGCCGCCTCGATGTCACAGAGGAGAGCGGTCTGTCTGGTTGGCTCGAAGACCTGGGCCTGCCCAAAGTGGGTATGGTCAAGACGATGGTGCTGGGCGCTGCGCCGATCACCGATCCAGAGGTTCACGCCTACGGGCTTGCGTCACAGGCGCTCGGTTGAAGGTGATGCTTAAAGACCCGACATTGCTGAGGCAGGCGGCGCTGATCGGCGGCGAGTGGCTGCTGGCCGTCGGCCGCGCTGCCATCGACGTTAGCGACCCTGCGACCGGCGCGGTCATCGCTCAGGTTCCCGACTGTACTGCTGCCGAAACCGAAGCCGCTATTGCAGCAGCGAATGCCGCATGGCCCGATTGGCGCGCCCGCACGGCCAATGAAAGGTCGGCTCTGCTTGAGCGCTGGCACGCACTGGTGTTGGAAAACACCGACGATCTCGCCCGGATCATGACTGCCGAACAGGGCAAGCCCTATGCCGAGGCGCAGGGCGAGATCCGTTATGCCGCCAGCTTCATAAAGTGGTTCGCCGAGGAGGGCCGTCGCGTCGGCGGGCGCAACATCACCTCGCCCGAGCGGGACCGCCGCATCATCATCCTGTCCGAGCCAATCGGCGTCAGCGCCGCGATTACCCCGTGGAACTTTCCCGCCCAGACTATCCTGCGTAAGTGCGCCCCTGCACTGGCTGCTGGATGCCCGGTAATCCTCAAGCCATCCGATTTGACGCCGCTGACCGCCCTCGCGCTGGCAGATCTGGCGACCCGCGCTGGCTTCCCCGCCGGTGTGCTCAATGTTGTTACCGGAATGCCGCAGGCCATAGGCGCGGCGATCACGGCCAGCCCCGTCGTGCGCAAGCTCTCCTTCACCGGCTCGACCCGGGTGGGGTCGCTGCTGATCAGGCAATGCGCCGACACCGTCAAAAAGCTCAGCCTTGAACTTGGCGGCAACGCCCCGCTGATCGTGTTTGAAGACGCTGACCTTGACCTTGCCGTCCGCGCAACGATGGTCAGCAAGTTCCGCAACGGCGGTCAAACCTGCGTTTGCGCCAACCGGATTTTGGTCCACGATTCAGTGTATGAAGAGTTCGCCGCCAAACTCGGCCGCGCGGTCGCTGCGCTGCACGTTGCGCCGGGCATGGATCCGGGCGCAACCATTGGTCCGATGATCAACCAGCCCACAGTCGACAAGATCAGCGCTCATATTGACGATGCGCTGGCCAAGGGCGGCAAGATCCTTGCCAGTGGCAGCGGGCGCTCGGACGGCAATTTCGTGCTTCCGGTGCTGATTGGCGGCGCGACCCGCGACATGATTTGCGCCGAGGAGGAAACCTTTGGACCGGTCGCGCCGCTCTATCGTTTTGGCAATGAGGCGGAGGCAATCGAGATGGCCAATGCCACGCCCTATGGCCTCGCCAGCTATTTCTTTACACGCGATCTGTCGCGTGCATTCCGTGTGGCCGAACGCCTTGAAGCGGGCATGGTCGCACTCAACACGGGATCGCTGGGTCTGGAAATGGCTCCCTTTGGCGGGGTCAAGCAATCGGGCCTAGGCCGCGAAGGCGGCCACGAGGGCATTGAGGAATATCTGGAAACCAAAGCCTTCCATATCGGCGGGTTAGAACTTTGAAGGATCGCGCGCTGTGACCAGCAACCGCCGCTATACCATATCCGTCATTCCCGGCGACGGCATCGGCAAGGAAGTGATGCCCGAGGGTATCCGCGCGCTCGAAGCCGCTGCATCGCGCTTTGGCTTCACCGTCGAACAGCAATGGCACGATTTCGCCAGCTGCGATTATTACGCCGCGCATGGCCAGATGATGCCCGATGACTGGAAGGACCGGATCGGCCGCCCCGACGCAATCTTCTTTGGCGCGGTTGGCTGGCCTGACATCGTGCCCGATCACATTTCCTTGTGGCAGTCACTTCTGCAATTCCGCCGCGAATATGACCAATATGTCAATCTGCGCCCGGTGCGGCTGATGCCCGGCGTGCCTTGTCCGCTGGTCGGCCGCGAGCCCGGCGATATCGACTTCTGGGTCGTCCGCGAAAACACCGAAGGCGAATACAGCGCCGTTGGCGGCCACATGTTTCCCGGCACTGATCGGGAAGTGGTCATCCAAGAGACGGTAATGACCCGCTTTGGTGTTGACCGCATCCTGCGCTTCGCTTTCGATCTGGCCCAGACCCGCGAACGCAAGCACGTGACCTCCGCCACCAAGTCCAACGGCATCGCCATCACCATGCCGTTCTGGGATCAGCGGGTGGAAGACATCGCGCAAGCCTATCCCAGCGTCACCCACGACAAATACCATATCGATATCCTCACTGCTCAGTTCGTGCTGAACCCGCAGCGATTTGACGTCGTTGTCGCCTCGAACCTGTTCGGCGATATCCTGTCGGACCTTGGCCCCGCCTGCACCGGCACTATCGGCATTGCGCCGTCGGGCAATATCAATCCGGACGGCACCCATCCCTCGCTGTTCGAGCCGGTCCACGGCTCGGCCCCGGATATTGCCGGACTTGGCGTCGCCAATCCGGTTGGCCAGATCTGGTCCGCCGCGATGATGCTTGAGCACCTTGGCGAGGCCGAAGCGGCAGCATCGATCATGCAGGCAATCGAAACTGTCCTTGCGACCCCCGCCGGTCGGACAGCGGATCTGAAGGGCAGCGCTGATACCGTGGCCTGCGGCAAGGCGATCACCGCCGCAATCGGCTAGTTCCAACAGCACAGCATAATATGCCGCGAAATCCCGGCAAGATGCTGCGGGCTGGCCCGGATCGCCCGCAACTTCGGTGCAACAACGCTGGTCCGGCGCTTAATCTGTCGCCATGCCCAGCGCCTCGACCCAAGAGCAGCCCCTCGCCTCCAATCGCTCGTTAAGCGAGATCGACCGTGATCATCTGATCCATCCGGTTGCCTCGTTTCGCGGTCATGAGCGCCACGGCGCGCGTATCCTGGCCTCAGGTGACGGCATGTGGCTGACCGACATCGACAGCAAACGTGTGCTCGACGCCTTTGCCGGCCTGTGGTGCGTCAACGTCGGCTACGGTCAGGAAAGCATTGTCGAAGCCGCCACCGAACAGATGCGGCGACTGCCCTATGCGACGGGCTATTTCCATTTCTCCAACGAGCCGGCGATCCGCCTCGCTGGGGAACTAACCGCACTTGCCCCGGCCGGGCTCGATCACGTATTTTTCACGCTTGGCGGTTCAGATGCGGTAGACAGCGCGATCCGCTATATCGTCCACTATTTCAACGCTATCGGCCAGCCGCAGAAGAAACAGTTCATCGCGCTGGAATGGGGCTATCACGGCTCGTCCAGCACCGGTGCCGGGCTCACCGCGCTGGCCAATTTCCACCGCGGTTTCGACCTGCCCAGGCCATGGCAGCACCACATTGCCTCACCTTATCCCTACCGTCACCCCGAGGGCGATGACGACGCAGCGGTAATCGCTTCAAGCGTTGCCGCGCTCGAGGCGAAAGTTGCCGAGCTGGGCGCGGAAAATGTTGCTGCCTTCTGCTGCGAGCCGGTCCAAGGCTCGGGCGGCGTGATCGTGCCGCCGCGCGGTTGGCTCAAGGCTTTACGCGAAGCCTGCACGCGGCTGGGCATCCTCATGTTGGTCGATGAGGTCATCACCGGCTTTGGCCGCACCGGCCCGATGTTCGCCTGTGATGAGGAGGACGTCTCACCCGATTTCATGACGCTCGCGAAGGGACTTACGGCCGGATACGCGCCTATGGGTGCGGTGCTGATGTCGGACAAGATCTACCAGACCATCGCTGACAGCGCTCCCGAAGCCCTGCCCGTCGGCCACGGTTTTACCTATTCCGGCCATCCGGTCAGTGCCGCCGTCGCGCTCGAAGTGCTGCGGCTTTACCGCGAGGGCGGGCTGCTCGAAAATGGCATCAAGACCGGTCGTCGCTTTGCCGCGTGTCTTGCCGCGATCAAGGAGCACCCGCTGGTCGGTGATGTGCGATCACGCGGTATGCTGGGCGCTATCGAGCTGGTGTCGAACAAGGTAACCAAGGCTGGTTTTGCGCCGGAACTGGACATTGCTGGGCGACTGTCCAAGCTGACATGGGATAACGATGTCATCGTCCGCTGCTTCGCCAATGGGGTCATCGGCTTCGCCCCCGCGCTATGTTGTTCCGAAAGCGAAATGGAACTGATATTCGACCGTGTCGGGCGCTCACTCGACCAACTCCTGGATGAACCCGACATTCGGGCTGCACTGGGCTGACGGAGGGAACTGCCATGATGCCAGGTCCAAAGCTCGACAGGATCGACCTCAAAATTCTGGCGAAACTCCAGCAATCGGGACGCATAACCAACGTCGATCTGGCCGATGCGGTGGGCCTGTCACCCAGCCCCTGCCTGACGCGTCTGAAGCGGCTGGAAAAGGCAGGCTATATCACCGGCTACGGGGCCTACATTAACCTCAACAAGCTGGGCGAATTTCTGACGATTTTCACGGAAGTCACCTTGAAAGAGCACCGCCGCGGGGACTTTTCCCGGTTTGAATCGCGGATCGTCAAACTCGATGAGATCGTTGAGTGCCACCTGGTCAGCGGTGGCTACGATTATCTGCTGAAATTCGTCGCGCGCGGCGTGGCGCACTATCAATCGATCGTTGAGGGCATGCTCGACAACGACTTTGGTATCGAGAAATATTTCAGCTACGTCGTGATCAAATCGCCGTTCATCAAACACCATTTTCCCATCCAGAACCTGTTTGGCGGCCAGACGCAGGACTACGGCTGACGCATGAATGACATTGCCAGCCTGATTGAACCCCTGATCGCGCTGCGCCGCGACATACACGCGCATCCCGAACTTGGCTTTCAGGAGCAGCGCACTGCGGCGCGGATTGCTGAAGTACTGCGCTCCGCCGGTCTGGAGGTGCATGAGCATATCGGCGGTACGGGCGTTGTCGGCGTGCTTCGCGTGGGCAACGGACCGCGCACTCTTGGGCTGCGCGCCGACATGGATGCGCTACCGATTGATGAGCAGACCAATCTTGCCTGGACCAGCACGGTACCGGGCTGTTTCCATGGCTGCGGACACGATGGCCACGTTGCCATGCTGCTCGGCGCGGCGCAGCATCTTACCGCGAACGCGGATTTTTCCGGAACGCTCAACTTTATCTTCCAGCCTGCCGAAGAAGGCCTGGGCGGCGCTCGCGAGATGATCCGGGACGGCTTGTTCGAACGATTCCCTTGCGACCGGGTCTATGCGCTGCACAATTGGCCGGGACTTCCGGCCGGTGTAATTTCCACGCGTCCGGGCGCTATCATGGGCGCGGCGGATAAGTTCAAGGTCCGCATTGAAGGCAAAGGCGGCCATGCTGCGCTGCCCCAGGATACCCCCGACGCGATCCTAGCGGCGGCAGCGCTGGTCCAGCAGCTCAATACAATTGTTGCGCGTAATGTGCCCGCAACCGCAGCGGCAGTTCTATCGGTGACCGAGATCGCGGGCGGTCATTCGCACAATGTAATTCCAGCAGAAGTACGAGTGGGCGGGACAGTGCGCACGTTCGATCCACTAGTGCAGGACCGCATCGAGGAGCGGATGCGCCAGATTTTGCGCGGCATCGAGGCTTCTTTCGAGGTGCGGAGCGTGTTGGAATACGATCGTTATTACCCGGCGACAATCAACGATCCCGCAGCAGCCGCCGATGCGCTCGAAGTCGCTGCCAGCGTCGGGATAGCTCAGCTCGCGCCAAACCCCGCAGCAACTTCAGAGGATTTTTCCTTCATGCTGCAACAGCGACCGGGCGCCTATATCTGGCTCGGACAAGGCCAGGGCGATAGCCCCGCGCCGCTGCACAACCCGCGTTATGACTTTAATGATAGCGTACTGGAAACCGGCATCCGGCTGCATGCGGCGCTTGCCCGCCACTGGCTGCGATAGCGCTCCGAACGCGGGCGCTTAAAAGCTCAACCCCGCACCGATCACCGCACGGGTAACTTTCGCGGCCTCGCCTGATGCCAGTGCAAGATTACGCGTTCCGCCTAGCAGCCGCTCGTGCGTGACACCCACATAGACGTCGAAATTTTCGTCCAGCGCATGGCGAAGCCGCACCGAACTTTCGATATCGGTAAAGCCGCTTGCCAATGCTTCGTCTGGAATGTCCTGCCCTGACCAGCCGACCGCCACCCGCGGCTCGAGCGTCAGCCGCGGCGAAAGTTCCCAGCTGGCAATCAGTTGTCCACTTCCGGTCAGATTGCCATGTTGCGATACAAAGAAAAAATGTTCGCCCTCAAGCCACGGCGCCAGCCCGGCCTGAATCGCCAGCGAAGCGTGGGTCAGGTCCGGACCTTCGCGAAAATCATGGCGAACACCGCCCAGGATCGTGACAGCGTTCGTCAATTTCCGCGCGTAAAGTGCCTGAACCTCAACGTCATCGAAAGCCGTCCGTGTATCACTGCCGCCTTCGACCTTAAGGACAAGCTGGTTCGAACCCGCGCCGATAGTGAACGTGCTGTCGAGGACGAGATGATCATCGCCCTTGCCGAGATGCACTTCCAGCAGTTCTATTTCGCCTTCGAATGAATCCTCAGCATGAACTGCAACAGGGGCAGCAAGCATGCCAGCAAGGGTCAGAATATGGCGGACGGAGGTCAAATTGCGCATGCCGAAGCATGGCATGGTGTTGCTAGACGTTTTTGCCGAATACCACAGCTACGGCGGCATAAGGTGTCAGAACCAGACCCGAATTCCGAATACTGCTGACAGGCCAGAGACCTTGTCACCCGCAGCGCGCGCCAGATCGGCGGTGCCGCCCAGTTTGCGCTCCCAGTGGACGCCCACATAAGGCGCGAATTTAGGAGCAATCTCATAGCGGAGCCGCGCGCCAAGCTCGACACTCTCAAGCCCGCTGGCGATGCCAAGTTCGGGCACATTCTGAAAGGCAGCGTTGATTTCCATCTGCGGCTGCAAGATCAGCCGCTGGGTGATCCTCTGATCATAGCTCGCTTCGGCCCGCGCATGGAGATCGCCTTTGTTAGAGAGAAATAGCTGGCCTTCCACTTCGAACCAATAGGGAGCCAGTCCTTCAATTCCAAGAACCGCATAGGTACGCTCTGGGTCAGGACGGAAATCATGGCGAACGCCGATCTCAAGGTTCCACCATGGGTCCAGCGCATGGCGCCACACCGCGCGAAGCTCTGCCTGCTCGGGTGCATGACCTATCTCGCCCTCGCCTTCGGTGGCGATCACTAGCCGGTCGGTGTCGCCGCCATACCAGCCCTCAGCCTCCCAGGCGTAACCATCCGTACCGCCGACCGCGCGATACTCGAGCTGATCGACCATGAGCGTGAAGGTGGAAAACCGGCTCTCATCCATCAGCTCCATGCGCGCGCGTGCCATACGGTCCGCTGGATAGATGCGGTCTGCCGCATGATCGGCAGGAACTGGCGGCGCGGGCGCATTACCGACCTCAGCTACTTCCAGTTCGGTCGCAGTAGCCGAGACTGCGCCGTGCTTCGAATGATCCATTTCCTGCGCCAGCGCGGGAGAAGTCACCAGTGCGAGGGCTGCCGCAAACAACCTCATGCCGCCGCTCCATCGCCGCGCACCGTGACGACCCGCATCATCCCGGCGTGCATGTGGAGCAACATGTGACAATGGAATGCCCAATCGCCTTCGCCATCGGCGGTAAGGTCAAAGCTCGCCTTGCCGCCAGGCAGGACATTGACCGTGTGTTTGCGCGGGCGGTGGCCGGGTTCACCCGTCACCAGTTCAAAGAAGTGGCCATGCAGGTGGATGGGATGCGGCATCATCGTATCATTGATGAGATTGACCCGCACCCGCTCGCCCAGGCGGAAGGCGATTGGCTGCGCGCCTTGCGACATGGTTTCGCCGTCCATCGACCACATGTACCGTTCCATGTTGGCGGTGAGGTGGATGTCGATCTGCCGACTGGGCGTTCGGGTATCAGGATTGGGCTCGCGCGAGCGCAGTTCCGCATAGGTCAGCACCCGGTGGTCAACATTTTCCAGCCCGGTCGGCCGATCGACCAGCCGGTCCACCGGCATGGGGGACAGGGTGGCGACGCCGGGGCCCATCTTAACGCCCGGTGCAACGGAGGGATCACGCATCGACATGGAATGGCCGCTCATCGACGCGTTCGCCGGTTTGCTCAGGTCGATCTCCCCGCCACTGCCCATATCCATTGACGACATGTCCATGCCCATGTCGCGCATGGTCAGCAGTGGACGTTCGCGTAGCTCAGGGATTGGTGCAATCATTCCAAGCTGGGGCGCCAGAGTCGCGCGCGCCTGTCCCGAGCGGTCGATTGCCTCGGCAATAATGCCATAAGCCTTGGCCTCGCCCGGCGAGACCACAACGTCATAAGTCTCGGCGATGGCGATCTGGAGCTCGTCAGTCTCGACCGGCTGCACGTCCAAACCATCAGCGGCGACCACGATCATTGGCAGGCCCGGCAGCCGGAAATTGAAATTGGTCATCGACGAGGCGTTGATGATGCGCAGGCGCACACGCTCGCCGGGCGCGAACAGGCCGGTCCAGTTCTCGGCATTGCCGTGGCCGTTGATCAGGAAGCTGTAGGTGGTCCCGGTAACATCCGAGATGTCGGTCGGGTCCATCCGCATCTTGGCCCATTCAAGCCGGTCCTTCTGGCTTTGGTCCTTACCCGCCAGCAGCCCCGCCAGCGTTTGCTTCTGGCGATTGAAATGCCCGCTGGCCAGCTTGAGTCTGCGCAATTGCTCGTGAGGATGCATCGGGCTCCAGTCGGAGAGGACCAGCACATGTTCGCGGTCATAGACAACCGCATCCACGCCCGCCGGATCAATCACCAGCGGGCCGTAGAGGCCAACGGCTTCCTGCATGCCCGAATGGCTGTGATACCAGTACGTCCCGGCGTGGTTCAGCGTGAACTCGTAATTGAATGTCTCGCCCGGATCGATGCCCGGAAAGCTGACGCCCGGCACGCCATCCATCTGGTACGGGACCAGCAGACCGTGCCAGTGGATCGAAGTCTGTTCACGCAGCCGGTTGGCTACCGCGATCTTCACGGGACGCCCCTGCTTGAGCCGGATCAGTGGCCCGGGGATCGTGCCATTGACTGTGATAGCGTGGTGGCTGGACCTGCCGCCCGTGGCGAAATGGCTGGATCCGATAGTAAGATCGATCCGTTCGCCCGACAACACACCGCCGGTGGCTGCGCCCGCAGTGCCGCTTTGCGCCCAAGCAGGAAACAACTTGGCCAGCGCTAGTGAGGCAGCCATGCCACTACCGCCAGCTAGAAGGCGGCGACGATCAAGCGAGAGTATCTGTTCCATTGCCAAACAATACGCGCGCGCAGGTTCTATCCCTCAAGCATTTCAGAGAGTTTCTGCCTGGCACGGTATATCCGCGTCTCCACGGCCTTGCGGCTGATGCCGAGCATGGCAGCGGCCTCATCTTGGCCCATGCCCTCAAGCGCACAGAGGATCAGCGGTTCCTTCAGGGCGGCAGGCAACTTCGCAATTGCCCTCTGGATCCTTGCGACTTCGGCACGGGACGCGAGTTCAGCCTCCGGGTCTGGCGCGTCATCGGCGATTTCAGCCGCTTCCTCAAGCGGCCGGGCAAACGTGAAGAACTGCCGCACTGCCCGGCGGCGCGCCCAGTCGTGGCACTTGTTAAGGGCGATGCGCAGCAACCACGCGCGAAATGGCCGCGCAGGATCGAAGCGGTGTAGCGCGGCGAAGGCGGAGACAAAGCATTCCTGGGTAACATCAAGCGCCTCATCACCGTCGCCGACATGGCTACGCGCGAGCCGGAAAACAGATGCACGGTGGCGCTGCATCAGACCGGCATAGCCCGACTGCTGCCCGGCCAGCGCCAGTGCGATGAGATCGGCATCACTTGCTGCTGCGGCGGCTGCACCCGCCATGCCAGGCTACTCGTCGCCCGATCGGGTCAGCGCCTTGCTGACGGCCGCGTCGAAACGGGCTGCCTGAGCCGGCCGTAGCTCCGCGCGCATGGCAAAGACATGGCTCAGCGTTGCCTTCTGCAGCTCGCCCATCGCCATATGTGACTGATCGACTGCCTCGGCAACCTTGGGGCCGTACTGGTGCTCGCTGGCCATTGCAGCGGCCAGTTGCCCATTGGCCTGACGAAGCATCGCATCGAGAACTTTGCGGCGCTCGGCGAACTGACGCTCAAGCTGCTCGACTTTCGCTTTCTGCACCGGATCGAGGTCGAGCTGTTCGTGCATCAGGGCGTGCAGCTCGCCGCCTTGCGGATGGTGATCCCCGGCAATGCTGCGTGAAAACCAGATCGCCCCGAGCGCCGCAGCGAAGGCCACCACGGCAATCAGCAGATAGCGGGGCAGCTTACCCATCAATCTGCCAGCAG
>JANPPM010000272.1:0-10318 GCA_031428495.1 Novosphingobium sp. | reverse complement strand
CGGTGCGGGCCTTGCGCCGCTGGTCGCGAACTATGTCTATGACACCGCCCGCAGCTACGACCCCGTGCTCTGGGCATTGGCGCCGCTATGCCTGCTTTCCGCAGTGCTGTTTCTGCAGCTCGGGGCCTATCCCGACTTCGCTGACGCTGCGCCTGAGCCGATGGCCTGATCAGCGCCTTTTTTGCCTAGACGGCAAAGCGATGATAGGCGGCACTCATGGAAGCACGCATAATCCATCGCCAGAAAGCCGCACCCACCGACGCGCGGCAGGTTCGCTCGCGAAAGGCACTGACCGGGGCGATGCTGGCGCTGCTGGCCGAAATTCCGTTTGATCAGGTGACAATCCGTGAGATCACCGCACGGGCTGGGACCGGATACGCCACCTTCTTTCGTCACTATCCGGACAAGGAAACGCTGCTCGGCGATGTCGCCAGCCAAGAGATTGCCAGCCTGTTGGCCATGACCTTGCCCATCTTTCATTCGTCCAGCAGCGGCGAGACGACCAGCGCGCTGTGCCGCCATGTTCATGAACAGCGCAAGCTATGGTCTGCACTGCTGACCGGCGGCGCGGCGGGGATCCTGCGCGGGGAATTCATCCGGCAGGCGCGCGGGCTGGCCGATGCGATGCCCAAGCCTGAAGGCTGGCTGCCGTCCGATCTTGCCGTTGTCTATGCGACCGGGGCCACAGTCGATCTGCTGGCCTGGTGGCTGGCGCGCGAAGAAGAACACTCGCCAGACCAGATCGCCGCAATTCTTGACCGGCTGATCATTGCCCCGATCGTCGATGGCCGCATGCCCCTGCGCAGCAACGGCGCAGCCAGTTAGATTGAGCCGCCAAGGATATTGGCCTTACCAGTTTGCCGTGCAAAATAATCCGTGTATGCGCATCCGCACCACGCTAGACACAAGTCTTGAGAGGAAATGACATGAACAAATTGATCGCTGCCGCCGCTTGCGCTGTTTTGGCAATTTCAGCATCCGCCGTGGCCGCGGAACCGGCTCCTGTAACAGCCACCGCCGTGAAGCTAACCACCGCAGAATCGACGATTGGCGACTTGCTCGACAATGCCGCTGCCAAGGCCGTCCTGATGAAGCACATTCCCGAACTGGCCGGTAATGCCCAGATCGAAATGGCCCGTTCGATGACGCTCAAGCAAATCCAGCCGATGGCCGGCGAGATGCTTTCCGATGACCTGCTGACCAAGATCGACGCTGATCTCGCGGCGATCAAATAAGCAACGCAATTCGCTGAATAACGGAGAGAACGCCATGGCTGCGGTCAGCTTCAAGGTGAACGGCAAGCCGCAAAGCGTCGAGGCCGATCCATCCACGCCGCTCTTGTGGGTGCTGCGTGACCATCTCGGCCTGACCGGCACAAAGTACGGCTGCGGCGTCGCGCAATGCGGCGCTTGCACCGTACATCTCAATGGCGAGGCAGCGCGGTCCTGCCAGTTGCCGCTTGATGGCCTTGCGGGCGCGGAGATCACGACCATTGAAGGGCTTGCGGCGCGCGGCGGCGCAAAACTTCAGCAGCTCTGGGCCGAGATGAATGTGCCGCAATGCGGCTATTGTCAGGCCGGGATGCTGATGGCGGCGGCAGACCTGCTGGCCAAAAAGCCCAAGCCCAACGATGCCGACATTGACGAGGCGATGACCAACATTTGCCGCTGCGGCACCTATGGCCGGGTGCGCGCGGCGATCAAGCGCGCTGCGGGAGTTCCAGCATGAGCCATATGGACAGGCGCCATTTTCTGGTCACCACCGGAGTGGTTGCCGGCGGAATGGCGCTGGCGATAGGTCCGGCAAATGCGGCAGCGCCCCTGCCGTGGGGCCCCGATGCGGCAAGCGGCAATGAACTTTCGGCTTGGATCGAAATCGCCGCTGACAGCACAGTGACGATCCGCGTGCCGCAGCCTGAATCGGGCAATGGCACAATGACCCAGATCGCGATGAACGTAGCCGAAGAACTGCACTGCGCCTGGGCCGACATCCGCGTGGTCAATGCCTCGGTCAGCCGCGACTATGCCGAAAACCATGTTTACACTAAAGGTATGCTGCCGTTTTTCAGCGGTCACGGCACCGCAAAGGACCGCATGGCGCACAACATGCGCCTTGGGGCTAGCGCGCGTGAGCGGCTGAAATCAGCAGCAGCAGCGCGCTGGAAAGTCCCTGCAACTCAAGTATCGGCGCGCGACAGTGTGCTCACCCATGCGCCCACCGGACGGACGCTGCGTTATGGCGAAGTTGCCGCACAGGCGGCGGGCATGAACCTGCTGGCTGAGCCTGAGCTCAAGCCCGAGAGCGAATGGACGCTGATCGGCAAGAAGTCGCCGCCCAAGCTTTATATCCCGGCAGTCGCCAATGGCAGCGCAATTTATGGCATCGACGTCAAGCTGCCCGGCATGGTCCATGCGGCCTTGATGCAGGTGCCGGTAATGGGCGGTCGGCTGAAGAGCCACAAGCCCGAGGCTGTGCTGAAAATGCCCGGCGTGCGCGCGGTGGTGGTGATCGATCCGGCCAATTCGCGTCGCACAACACTGAAAGACGAGACCAGCTTTGGCCTCTCCAACACCACCGAGGCGCAGCACGCCGTGGCGGTGATTGCCGATCATTTCTGGCAGGCAAAAATGGCGCTCGATGCGCTGCCGGTTGAATGGGATCTGGGCAGCGGCACGCATTACCGCACGCAGGACGATATTTACAAAGGCATGGCCTCGATCCGCGATACCGGCGAAGGCAAGGAAGTCGTCAAGAAGGGCGATGTCGCCAGCGCCACCGGTCGCCGCGTGGTCGAAAGCGAATATATGACGCCCTACGGCGATAACGCAGTGATGGAACCGCTGGGCGGCACTGCGCGGGTAAGCGCAGAAAGCTGCGAACTGTGGTGCGCGACCCAGGATTCCCGGCAGGCCTATTGGGTGGCAATCGACGAGACCGGCCTCCCGCCCGCTAAGGTGAGCGTGCACAACACCCTGATGGGCGGCAATTTCGGTCGGCGCACCCAGGCCGAGGACCTGCGGATGGTCGTGGCCATCGCACGCGCCTATCCTGGCGTACCGGTCAAGACGATCTGGTCGCGCGAGGAAATGTTTCGTCAGGGCCGTTATCGCACGCCGATTTCAACCCGGTTCAAGGCGGTACTTGACGATACAACCGGCTTGCCACTGGCGGTCACCGGTGACCTGTGTTTCGCGGGCGACAAGCCCCTGTTCCACCTTACCCAGGGCTATGGCGATGCGCCCTATTTCAACAGCGGATCCATCCCCAACGTAAAGCTCACCACCACCAATTTTCCGGTGCACATTCTCAACGGTGCCTATCGCGGACCGTGCTTCAATTCCAATGCCTTCATCACCGAGACCTTCATCGACGAATGCGCGGCAGCAGCCGGGATCGATCCGGTGGAATACCGACTGAAGCTGCTGGCGAAATGGGAAAAGCCGTGGAGCGACGTGCTCCGCCTTGCCGCGACGAAAGCCGGCTGGGGCGAAAAGCTGCCGCGCGGTGAAGGGCTGGGGATTGCCATCACCAACTGGCCGGTGGCGACGATCCGCAACTTTGGCTCGACCATGGCCGCAGCTGCGCGGGTATCTATCACCAAGGCCGGCGAAATAACCGTACGCCGCGTCGACATAGCCTTCGATTGCGGACGCATGGCCAATGAGGACGCTGTGCGCAGCCAGATCGAGGGCGGCACCATTTTCGGCCTCAACATGACGCTGAACGAAGAATTGACCTTGAAGGACGGCGCAGTGGTCGAGGGCAATTTCGATGAATACCCGATGCTGCGGATGAGCGATGCCTTGCCCGAAATCCATATTCACACCGGCGCGCTGTCCGGCCACAACCGCTTCGATCTGATCGGCGAACTTCCCGTGGGACCGATCGGCCCAGCAGTTGGCAACGCGATCTATTCAGCTATCGGAAAGCGCCTGCGCTCTACGCCGTTCCGCAAACAGGACCTGAGTTGGACATGATCAAGAAAATCGCCTTCGCCATTCCCGCCGCTGCCCTGCTCGCCATGGCGGGCAGCCTTCCCGCGCAGGCACCCGCACAACCCGATGGCGCGGCCCTGTTTCGCATGCGCTGCGGCAGTTGCCATTCGGTTGTGCCGGGCGCACGTGCCGTGCTTGGCCCCAGCCTTGCCGGGGTGACCGGGCGCAAGGCGGCATCTACCGTGTTCAACTATTCGCCCGCGCTCAAGGCCTCGAACCTTACCTGGACTCGCGCCAATCTGGATCGCTACCTGCAAGGCCCCACCCGGATGGTGCCGGGCACCCGGATGGTCATCTCGGTTTCGGATGCCCAGCAGCGTGCGGCGATTTTGAACCACCTCGCCCGCCCCGCGCGCTAGTTCCATGACCGAGCCAGTCCTCGAAGGGGCTGATTGGCCGCTGTTCGGCTGGAGCGACGATGTGCGCCCGGCACTGTTTGCAGCGGTCGCAGCTGGTCGCCCGGCCGTGCTCGCAACCCTGTTCCGCGTCGAAGGCAGCGCGCCGCGCGGGCCGGGTGCACAGATGCTGTTCGATCACGGACCCGGCGGCATGGGCGCCAGCGGCTATTTCTCAGGCGATTGCATCGAGGCCGATGTTGCGCGTCATGCTGCCGAGGTGCTTGCCGATGGCCAGCCGCGCCACCTGCACTATGGCATGGGCAGCCCGTGGATCGACATTCGCCTGCGCTGCGGCGGGGCCTTGCATGTCTTTGCAGAGCGGATCCTGCCCGACAGCGAAGCAGCGCGCCTGTTGCTTGAACATGCCCGGAAACGCCGCCAGTGTTGCTGGATCAGCGACGGCGCGCAGCAGCAAGTCATTGAGGGCTGCGGACCGCTTCTGACAGTCAGCGGTGACCCGCTGAGCATCGAACGCCGCTATGACCCGCCACGCCGGATTGTTGTTTCCGGCGGCGATCCCGGCGCACTGGCGCTGGCGCAGCTTGCCATGGCAGCCCAGTTCGAGACGATCCTGGTCCGCCCCGATGGTCCCGAAGGCGCGCCGCCCTTCCGGGTATCCCGTTATCTGCGCGACCCTGTGCCACTGGCCCTCGAGGCGATAGGCATCGACCGCTGGACTGCCTTCGTCGGCGCGACGCACGAAGACCATCACGACCTTGCGGCCTGCCTCCATGCTTTGCGCCATGATGCGGCGTGGACAGGTATGATCGGTGCGAAGTCCCGCGCTGGCGACCGGATGGCAGCGCTCAAGGCGGCAGGGGCGAGCGAAGCGGAACTGGCCCGGCTGCACCTCTCGCCCGGCGTTCCGGGACTTGGCAAAGCGCCTTGGGAGGTCGCAACCGGCATTCTTGCCGAGATCATGCTGGCCCTGAACCCAGAGCGCGAGCGCACGTGAACCTAGCCGCCATCGTGCTCGCCGCCGGATCGGGGACGCGTTTTGGCGGCGGCAAATTATCCGCACAGTTCAAGGGCGAGCCGGTCATCGCTCACGCAATCCGCGCTGCCCGCGCAGCGCCGGTAGCCCGCGTCGTCGTGGTTTGCAGCGATGTGCTCCCGATTGGAGAATGGACCGGATTGCCTCCGGTTGAAGTGCTGCGGATCACCAGCCGAGAGCTGGCGACCTCGCTCAAGGCAGGCATTGCTGCGGTCGCTGACAGTGAGGGCGCGTTCGTATTCCTTGGCGACATGCCGCTCATCCCGCCGAGTATCGCTGTTGAGCTTGCGTCCGCGCTGGGCGATAGCCTTGCCGCCTTGCCAAAATTTGGCACCGCGCGGGGCCATCCGGTACTGCTCTCCGCCCGCGCCTTTCCCTTGGTCGCGGGCCTAAAAGGGGATGAAGGCGCGGGAAGATTGCTCAAGGCGCGCAAGGATGTTGCAATCGTGACCAGTGCAGACGAAGGTGTCATCCTCGATATAGACCGGGCGGAAGATATCGCGCGGCTGGAGAGACGATGAGGAACCTGAAATGAAACTGTCCGCCCTGGGCTGCACAGCCGCAACCGCATGGACCCTTTTGCTGGGAACAGCCCTGCCCGCCCTCGCCGCGCCGCAACCGGTGCCGGTTGCCGCCGGAGCCAATGCTGACTCGGCCAACCCCGCCGCTGATGCGATGTTCAAGGAGCCCTATATCGATCTGGATGAAATGCGGACAAGCCCGGTGCGCCATCGCTATGTCCATGGCGGGTTCAAGGGCACGGATATGCGCTTTTCATTTTACATGCCGCCAAAGGAGCAGTTCCAGGGCCAGTTCTTCCAATATGTCACCCCGGTTCCCGACAGCGAAAATCTGGCGCAGACCGTGCAGGCGGATGATAATAACATCGGTTTTGCCGCAGCATCAGGGGCGATTTTCGTAGAGACCAACGGCGGCGGCAAGTCCGCTACGGCGGGGCCTGCATTCATGGTGGATCCGACCATCGGCGCCTATCGCGCCAATGCCGCAGCCGCGCGCTACGCCCGGGTCGTAGCGCAGCAGATGTACGGACCGCAGCGCATTTATGGCTATCTCTATGGCGGCAGCGGCGGGGGCTATCGCACGCTGGGCAGCATGGAAAATACCGAGGGTGTGTGGGACGGCGCAGTGCCTTTCGTGCTTGGATCGCCGATGGCCGCGCCAAACAGCTTCACTATCCGCATGCATGCTATGCGCCTACTCAAGGACAAGTTCCCCCAGATCGTCGATGCGCTCGACGCCGGCGGTAGCGGCGATCCCTATGCCGGGCTGGACCCCGAGCAGGCCGATGCCCTGCGCGAGGCGACCAGCATGGGCTTTCCGTTGCAAAGCTGGTTCGGCTACAAGGACATGGGGGTGCATGGTTTCACAGCGCTCTATCAAGGCATGGTCATGGCTGATCCCGGCTACTTCGAGGATTTCTGGACGAAGCCCGGCTATCTCGGTTTTGATCCCCCTGCATCGCTGAAGGCGGCGCGTCTGCAATTCACCACCACAGTCAAAGCGCCGCTCACAGCCGATCAGGTCGAAGCGCGCGGGTTTTCGGCCAAGCGACTACCGGGCCAGCCCCGCGATCAGGGCCGGGGTTCGGTCGATCAAGCCTGGCAAGCACTGGTCAGCGACGGGACATCGCGGCCAGCAGCGTTCGAGCTGACCGATACACCGCCTGACGTGGGCTTCATCGGCGGCGATCTGTTCGTGCTGTCGGGCGAGGCCAAGGGCAAGCGCATCGCGCTGGTGGCCTTGAATGGCGGCGTTGCCTCGCTGGGCGTGGTGGATTTGGCGACCATTGCCAAGCTGCACCCTGGGGATCAGGTGCGGGTCGACAATTCGAATTTCCTCGCCGCACAGACCTATCACCGCCATCAGGTCCCCGATGCCAGCTACAAGGTCTATGACCAGTTCCGCAAAGCCGATGGCACGCCAGCCTATCCGCAGCGCCGGATGCTGCTGGGGCCGATGTTCGCTGCCGGCGCGGCTGGCAAAGTGCCGACGGGCAGATTCAACGGCAAGATCATCGTGGTCGGCTCGATGCTCGATCGTGAGGCCGTGCCCTGGCAATCTGACTGGTATCGCCAGCGTTTTGACGCGAACTATGGCAAGGATGCCGCCAACCGCTATCGGCTATGGTATACCGAGAACGCGCTGCATGGCTATACCGAGGACAAGACCGCACCAACCCGCGCGGTGACCTATTTGCCGATGCTGCAACAGGCGCTCCGCGATGTTGCGGCGTGGGTCGAGAAGGGCACACCGCCGCCCGCCAATACGGCCTACCGGGTGGCCGATGGTCAGGTTGTCCTTCCTGCCACTGCTCAGGCGCGGCGCGGCATCCAGCCCGTAGTCACCGTTGCCGCCAATGGAGGCCCACGAACGGAAGTCGCAGCAGGTCAACCGGTTCGCTTCACCGGCACGATCACCGCACCGCCGGGCACCGGCATGGTGGTCAAGGCGGAATGGGACTTCGAAGGCAATGGCGACTTCCCGGTTGCCTCCGTGGTCGGCGGCAAGGCTGCTCGAGCTTCGGTGAGTTCCAGCCATACCTTCACCAAACCGGGCACCTATTTCGCGGTGCTGCGCGGCTATTCCCAGCGCCGCAATGCGGCTGGGACACCTTATGTGATGGTGCGTAATCTGGCGCGGGCGCGCGTGGTGGTGAAATAAGATGACGGATTTCAGCGGGCTATTCACGCCCATCCAGCTTGGCAAGTTCACTCTGCCCAACCGCTTCATGTTCCCGCCCATGGGGCTGGAGGTCTGCGAAGGCGGCGTCCCGAGCGACGAGGCCGCCGAATACTATGCGCGCCGCGCCGAGGGCGGAGCAAGCTTGGTGGTCACCGAGGGGGTCTATATCGACCACCACTCGTCAGGCGATAATCCGCTACTCGGGCGCTTCCACGGTGAGGATGCGTTCGACGGCTGGCGCAATGTTGCCGCCAAGGTCCATGCCAAGGGCGGTATCTGCGTGCCCGAGCTTTGGCATGTCGGGCTGATTTTCAGCGGTGTGGCAAAGCTTGCGGGCGAGGAGCTCGCCTTCCGTCCTGAGCTCGGCCAGGTCAGTCCCTCAGGCTATATCGCCCCAGACCAGAAGGTCTGCGATGGTATGACGCAGGCCGAGATCGACGAAGTCATCAGCGCCTATGCGCGCGGCACGGCCAAAGCGGTCGAACTCGGTTTCGACGGGATCGAACTGCACGGCGCGCATGGCTATGTCATCGACCAGTTCCTGTGGAAGGTGCTCAACCACCGCACCGACAAGTACGGCGGCAGTCCGCGCGCACGCGGGCAATTCGCTGCCGAGGTGATCAAGGCCTGCCGCGCCGAGCTGGACCCTGGCATGCCGCTGATCGTGCGAACTTCGTTCTGGAAGATGGTCGATTTCGATGCGCGGCTTGCCGACACCCCGCAGGAACTGGAAGAACTGTTCGCGCCGATGGTCGAGGCCGGGGTCGATCTGTTCGACTGTTCGCAGCGCCGCTTCTGGGAGCCGTGTTATGAGGACAGTGACCTCAACCTTGCGGGCTGGGTCAAGAAGGTAACCGGGGTGCCCACCTGCACCATCGGGTCAATTGGCCTTGATTCCGACTTCTTCACCAATCTTGGCGAGGGCAAGCAGTCCGAAACCGACACGAAAAATCTCGATGAGCTTATGCGCCGTTTCGACCGGGGGGACTTCGACATGGTCGCCGTGGGCCGCGCGATGATCGCCGAGCCGGACTGGCCCAAGCTGGTGCAGGCGGGTAAACTCGATCAGCTCAAGCCCTTCTCGCCCGCGCTGATGGCCGACCCGCTGCTGGGGCATCTCAACAAGGAGTGATCTCAGGCGTTATAGACCAGCCGCATCCCCGGCTCGTCCCAGCGTAACTTCACCAGCGCGCCGCGATCCGAAAAGGTCACATAGACATCCATCATGTCGGCGCCGCCGAACGCAACATTGGTGACCAGCCGGTCGGCTAATGGGTGCTTGGTCACTGCGCCACCGGGTGTCACCGTGGTCACGCCGCCTTCGAATATCGTCGCTACGCAGACATTGCCCGCCGCGCTCATGGCAAGGCTGTCGAGAAGCACCATGCCCGGAACCGTTGCCAACAACCGCGGTTCCTGCGGCTCGATACGGCGGTCATAAGCATAGATGCGCGCCGAATAGGTATCGGCAACATAGACGCTCGCCCCGTCAGGCGAGACACCGACCCCATTATAGCTCAGCGCCCCGCCCTTGATCCGGGTGATCGCGCTGCCATCGGCGCGGGCACAATATAGTCCGCCAAATTCCTTGCCACCTGCGGAAATCTTGCCGAGATCGGTAAACCACATGTTGCCATCGCGGTCGAACATCAGGTCGTTGGGCGCGCTGAGCGGTTTGCCGCCGCAGGCCTCATAGACCCGCTCCACCTTGCCTGTGGCCATGTCCACCCGCTCGATCCGTCCACTCTCGATAGGACCGTTGCCATCATGCGACAAACCACCGCTGTTGCAGACATACAGTGCGCCGTCCGGGCCGATTGCCGCGCCATTGGGGCCGCCGCCGGGATTTGCGACAACTTCGGTCTTTCCGCCGTTCCAGCAGCGGGTGATCTTTCCGGCATGGATTTCCACGACAATCACCGAGCCATCAGCCATGATCACCGGTCCTTCGGGAAAATTCAGACCTTCGGCTATTACTTCCACAGCGGCCATTTGTTCCACTCCCCCTTGCCCGTTAGACCAGGCTAAGGCTCTTGCGCGGACTTTGCCAGCAGCAGCTGCGCACGGGCCGTATCGAGCGCCGCCAATGCCGCGTCGATCGGGTCTTGAGATGGTGGCGCACGATCGGCCAGCAGCCCATACAGGAACAGCCGGACGCTGGAGCGGATATGCAACCCCAGCGCCGCCTCGTCGCGCTGAACGCCCCATGCGGCGTCGATCCCCGGACC
>JANPPM010000271.1:0-2116 GCA_031428495.1 Novosphingobium sp. | reverse complement strand
CGGCGCGACCTTGCACAAGCGGATCGATCTGCGCCGCTGGCAGGCCTTCGTGCGCAATGGCAAACGGCTGCGCGAAGGTGATACGATCAGCTTTGCCCATGAGGTTCGCGCCATTGCCGAGACGCGCCACCCCGATGGCAGCTGGACGCTGACCTTTCAGGGGGACGAGCCGGTTGAAGTGCTGCTGGAACGCGCAGGAACAATGCCGCTGCCGCCCTATATCGCCGGAAAGCGCGCGACTGACGAGGCCGATCGCAGCGACTACCAGACTATGTTTGCGGCAGAAAAAGGCGCGGTTGCCGCGCCCACCGCTGCGCTGCATTTCACGCCAGAGCTTATGGCCGGACTGGCGAATGCGGGCATTTTGCATGAGACCCTGACCCTGCATGTCGGGGCGGGCACCTTCCTGCCAGTCAAGGCCGAAGACACCGATGCCCACGCAATGCATTCGGAATGGGGGCGGATCGATGCGGCAACCGCCGACCGGCTTAACGCGGCACGCGCGGCCGGGGGCAGGGTGATCGCAGTCGGCACCACCAGCCTCCGTCTGCTCGAGAGCGCCTGCGGTGAGGATGGCATGGTTCAGCCATTCGAGGGCGACACGGCGATCTTCATCACGCCGGGCTATCAGTTCCGCGCCATCGACGGGCTGATAACCAATTTCCATCTGCCGCGCTCCACCCTGTTCATGCTGGTCAGTGCCCTTATGGGGCTTGAGAGGATGCAGGCTGCCTATGCTCATGCGATTGATGGGGGCTACCGGTTCTATTCCTACGGGGACGCGAGCCTGTTGCTCCCGGAAACCTAGACCAAAATCAGGCGGGGGCGGCTTGGTTGTGCCGCCGATCAATCGCCGCGACCAGCCATTTTGTTACCGGGGCCAAATTGCGCTCAACGGTGATGTGAAGAAAGCGCGCCAGGGCGAAACTGATGGTCGCAACCACAGCGAAGCGGATCAGCAGGAAGGGCAGGTCGGTCTGGCCGGGCAAAATGCTGCCGACCACTTGCACTACGATGAAGTGCACGAGATAAACCGAGAAGGAATTTCGCCCGAAATTCTCAAGCAGGCTGGACCGCATACCCTGGGTTACCGCCAGATAGACCAGGGCCGACAGCCCCACCGCAACCGTCAGCAACATGTGACCGACGGCAATTCCGGTAAGCGAAAGCATGGCGATTGCGATCACTTCGCGCTTGGTAAAACCTTCCCGGAACGCAAAATGCAGATAGCATCCGATCAGGAAGATCGGGCTTTGGTTGAGGAAATTATAGTAGAGAAATTCGCTGACCATTTCCGGGTTGCCGCCGAAAGAGCCCGTCGCCAGCGCGGCTTTCAACCAGTTCTGCCACCAGAAATGATACGCCAAGAAAGTCGCACCAGCCAGCGCGAGATAGAGGTGCCGCCGGTTGCCGATCACGCCAATCACCAGCGGAAACAGCAGGTAAAACGTCATCTCGACGGCAATTGACCAGCCGCCGGGAACAACATTGTTGATCGCTGGCGGCCAGAAACCGTGCAGGAACAGCATTGTCAGGCCAACGTCGCTCCGCGTCATGCCGTCATGCGCCCAGAATGATGGGCCCATGCCGTTTACGGCGATGTAAAACGCAGCAGCCAACCAGAACAAGGGGGCGATGCGCATGATGCGCCGGACATAGAATTTGGCGGTCCGGTTGGCCTCTTCCCGGCGTTGCTCCCACATGTGGCACATGGTTAGCGCGCTGATGATGAAGAACAGTTGCACGCCTATCTCGCCGACATCGAACAGGGAGTTGATGAAAGGGATGGCAGTCGGAGTGAAGACAGCGGTGTGAAAGGCGACAACGCTCAGAATGGCGATGCCGCGCAGCGCGTCAAAACTGCTTAGTCTTGTCCCTGCGCTCGCCACTCTAGCTGATTCCGACTGTTGCCACGGTCTAGAGTGCTAACAGACCTTAACTAGGATTTGGTTTACGCGCTGGCCGCAATCAGCAGTCCCATTCAACATGCAACGCCTGAAGCCCGTGCAGCATGTAGGTCGGCTCATAGGCATAGCGCCGCGCGCCTGCGGGTCCATGCTGCGCCTCCGAAATCCGGATATCTGACGTCCGCGCAAGGAACTGCTCCAGCGCCACG
>JANPPM010000270.1:0-3433 GCA_031428495.1 Novosphingobium sp. | reverse complement strand
CCCGGGGGCCGCGGTCCCCCCCCTCCCCTCCACACCAACGGCGGTGGGATTGCTAGAGGGTCCAGTCCGCAGCCGATCTCAGTTCACCCTTCAAATCCGCCAATGTCCCGCCATCGACGAGCAACCCGCGCAATTCTTCGCCACCCATCGCCAGATACTCCCGGTGCGGCACTGCCAGCACCACCAGATCATATTGCCGGTCCAGCGCATCCGCCACCAGCGGAATGCCGTATTCGTGCAGCGCCTCAGCGGCATCCGCATGGGCATCGTGAACCGTGACCCCGTGCCCCAGCCGCCCCAACGTGGAGACCAGATCGGCCACCTTGCTGTTGCGCAGATCGGGGATGTTTTCCTTGAAGGTCAGGCCCAGCATCAGCACCGAGCCGGGCTTGCCGCCGCGTGCTTCGTGCAATTGCTTGCCCACCCATGCCGCCATTGAATCGTTGATCCCCCGCCCCGCGAGAATCACCCGGGGATCAAGGCCCAGCTGTTCTGCGCGGTGCGAGAGGTAATAGGGATCGACGCCGATGCAGTGCCCGCCGACAAGGCCAGGGGCAAAGGGCAGGAAGTTCCACTTTGTGCGCGCCGCTGCCAGCACATCCCAGACAGACAGGTCCATACGGCTGAAAATCTGCGCAATCTCATTCATGAAGGCGATGTTGATGTCGCGCTGGGCGTTTTCGATCACCTTGGCGGCTTCGGCAGCCTTGATCGATGCGGCGCGGAACACCCCGCCGCTGGTGATCGCATTGTACAGCTCGGCAACCCGCTCCAGCACTTCGGGCGTTTGCCCCGCAACCACCTTGGTGATCTTGTCGATGGTATGCTCACGGTCACCGGGATTGATCCGCTCGGGGCTGTAGCCAAGGAAAAAATCCTTGCCGCATTCCAGGCCCGATCCGGCCTCCAGAATTGGCGCGCAGATCTCTTCGGTGACGCCCGGATAGACCGTGCTTTCATAGACCACCACCGGCACGCGGCCTTCAGCAACCGCAGCAGGCAGCATTCCGGCAATCGTGCGGCTGGCGGCCTCAACAATGCGCAGGTCAGGCCGGTTCGCCCCGTCGATGGGCGTGGGCACGGTGACGATGTAGAAATCGGCAGGCGGGCAGGCGGCCGGATCAGCCAGCAGCGCCAGGGTCGATTCTCCCAGCCGTGCCGCGTCGATTTCGCCGGTGCGGTCATGCCCGGTCGCCAGTTCTTCGATCCGGCGAGTGTCGATATCAAGCCCAATAGTCTCAAACTGCCGCGCCAGCGCCACCGCCAGCGGCAGTCCGACATAGCCGAGGCCGACCACGGCAACGCGCGTGCCGGTCGCGGCTTCAAACTCTGCCTTGCCAGCAGATGCGGCGGCAATCGAGGGGTACATCGAGGTCAAATCAGGCCTTTCAACCGCTTGCGGCAATCCGCTGCTTGGCCCCGGCTTAGACCCAAGGCGGTTGTTTTGTGGTTAATGCCAAAGGGCCTGTTTGCAGGCGCCCGGCACCGAAATCATCTGCGCCAGAACATGATGAGGGACAGCGCTTTGTTGCACTTTGCCTGCACCCATTCGGTTGCGCGCTGCCGCAGCGCTTTGGTCTCCGGCTCCGCGCGAATCGAAGCGCCGCGGCCCTGCCGCCAGTTGGGTGCGGCCTCGACTTCCGGATCGGTCGGCACTGGTATGGGTTCTTCAGCGATTGGCGGGGCATTTTCCGCGAGCAGAATTTCCAGTCGCTGCTGCAAAGCGGGCTGGAGCAAAGTCGTGCGGGGCTCGGCATAGGTCTCAACCGCGACGGCGGAATGACCAGGCTCAACGGGGTCAGCCGGCAGGTGCGGTGGCCACTTGGCCTCGGGTGCTTCCAGCTCGCCCGGACTGAGCATGTCGCGGAAGTCCCACGCGTGCCCACTCGGTTTTTTGGCCAATAGCGGGCTTTCACCCAGGGTCGCGGGGATGAGAGCTGGAGATTCCGTCACGGGCAGTGCAGCTTCGGTATCGGCGTAGTCGACGTTGCGCAGCACTCCCAGCCGACCCGCTAATTCGTCATCGCTTTCATCCAGCACCAGCACCGCGCGCTTCTTGCCCCGGGGAATCCCGGTGACCAGCAGGCTGCTGTAGCGCGGGGCGGGCACTCCGCGGTCGGTCGTCGCAAGCTTAGCTTCCTCAGCCTCGACTTCCCTGCTCGCCTCCTCTGACATACCCGCTACCGGCGCATCAAAGTAGGGATAGACGCCGCTGCTCCCCGCCATGACACAGAGCGGGCGCGGCAATCCATCACAGGCTATTCGGTCTGTGACGGCCTGAACCAGCAAGGCAGAAAGCAGGCACGCCCCAAGCGAGCCAGCTCGGATAGCATCTTCATCGGGCTCGTCACTGGTCAGCAATTGCGCTTCAAGGCTTGCCAATGCTCCATGGAGATCATCAATGCCCTCCAGCCAAAGGGCCGTATCGGTCGCTTCTGAATCGCCGCTCCACGAGCAACCGTAAAACGAGTATCCTTCGAGCAGATCCTCTCGCAAGCTTTGCGAAAATGGGTACGCATTGTCGCTGAAATAGCCGATTTCAAGATGTGGCCTCAGCTCTCCCTGGGCGTTGGGTTCAGACACTTCCTCGCTCGGCCATGCAAATGCGATGGACAGTGCCGTCACCCGGCGTCCCGGCAGGTCGCGGCGCCGGACAGCATCGCCCAGTGCATCCCACCCGTGCAAGACAAGGTCGGCGGCTTCGACGGTGAGGAAGCGTTCCGGCAGGATGCCTCCGGGACCAGCATAGGGCGCCAGCAGCGGGCGCAACCGTTCGATCGCGGCACTTGCCCGGCCTTCACGCAATCTGTTTTCGATTGAACGACGAAAGTCTTCTTCGTTCAATCCGTCGATGACGATAGTGGACACACGCGCTTCCTGAATCTTGCGTAGCGCGCATCTGGCCCTGAAATGGTTGATTTGTGGTTACGCGCCCGAACTTTCAGTTCACGGTCAGATACCTGACTGCGCAAAACACATGCGATTGGCCCCAGAATGCCTTATCCCATGGTTAACTCCCCCATGCTAAATGCTGCCCCGTCATGCCAAAACCTTCCACTATCCTCGTAGTCTTCGGCACCCGCCCCGAAGCCATCAAGCTTTTCCCGGTCGTCGCCGCACTCAAGGCCGACCCACGTTTTGTTTGCAAAGTCTGCGTCTCCGCCCAGCACCGGGGCCTGCTCGATCAGGTGCTCGATATTGCGGGGATCACACCTGACTACGATCTCGATGTGATGAAGCCCGACCAGAGCCTTGATGCGCTGACTGCCGCGCTGCTGACGGGTCTGGGCAAGGTGATGGACGAGGTGAAGCCTGACCGAGTCATCGTCCAGGGTGATACCGCAACCGCCATGTGCGGCGCGCTGGCCGCCTATTACCGCAAGCTGCCGGTCGATCATGTCGAGGCGGGGCTGCGTTCGGGCAATATCTATCA
>JANPPM010000269.1:0-2649 GCA_031428495.1 Novosphingobium sp. | reverse complement strand
GCGCTGACATCGATTGCCGCAGCGCGCTATTCCGGTGCACTGCCATCGTACATGCCAGTGGCGGCGCGCAGGCTGACGAGTGGTTTCGGCATGCGCCAGCATCCCGTTCTGGGCACGCTGCGCGCGCATAGCGGCGTTGATCTTGCCGCAAGCTATGGCACGCCCATCGTCGCCACATCGGACGGGGTGGTCGGCACCGCCGACTGGGCTGGCGGCTACGGATTGCTGGTCGCGCTTGATCACGGGGGCGGGCTCCAGACGCGTTACGGGCATATGTCCCGGCTCAACGTCGCCGCAGGCCAGAAAGTCCGCAAAGGTGAGGTCATTGGCTTTGTCGGCTCGACGGGCCGGTCAACCGGACCGCATCTGCATTACGAGATCCGCATCAATGGTCAGGCGATAAATCCTGCCGCGCATCTGAATGGCAAATAAGCAGCAGGGCTGCGCGCAGTCTGGCGTCAGGCCCGCACTCGCTGCCGGAAGGTGACGTTCACCCGCTCCGAAACGATCAGGTAGGGCAACCAGATGAAGGCGCTGATCAGCACCTTTTGCATGTTGCCGTTAAGCAGGCTTTCGAGCGCCCCGGCGACCGGCAGCGGCAGGCCGGGCGTCGTGCCGACCATGCTGGCGATGCCAAGCTGCAATGTGATGTCCGCCGCCCATGCAAACATGAGCATGCGCGGGAACAGCGGGACCGATCGCAGCGCCATGACGAAGCACACCATGTAGAAGAAGTTCATCACCACCACGTCGATCGTCATCGCGATCATCAGGGTGTGCGCCCATGCGGGCGCGCCCGGCGCAATCGCGGGCACCGCCATGATGAATTCAAGGCTGCGGATCGGGACGTTGAGCAGAATGCCCGCCAGCAGCGAGGCCATGAAACCGGTGGGTCCGAAGGCGCCGTTCTGCCGGGCGGCAACCGGATCGACATGCTGCCACGAGCCATAGCGGCACAGGCGGATCGCGGGCTGGGCGGAGAGCAGCCCGCGCGGAAAGCTGCCAGCGGCGATGCGGTATCCCGCGATGGGCGCGAAAGCGATCAGCAGATAGGGCAGCAGGGTTGTCAGTGCGCCAGCGAGACCGCCTAGCGGCAGCGGCGACAGGGCCAGCTTGCCAAGACCAAGCGCCACGATCACCGCGATCCAGCCGACGATCAAGGCTTCCATCCGCACATCAAGGAAGGCGACGAGCGCCCGGCTGCGGCGATGCAGCCCGGCGGACCAATCAGCGGCCATGCCCCGGCCCGCCGAGGCCAGGCCAGCCGAGGAGAAGGTGCCATTGCGGCTTGCGGGGTTGCCCAATTGGTTCATGCGGCCACGATGCAGTGAACGTAGTTAGGAAATAGTTAAGCGCAAGCCCGGACTGGGGGTTTCTGCCGGGGTGGGGATGCTCACCGCCACCTCCTCTCCCAGTGGGGAGAGGATACGCAGGCTTGCGAGCTTGCTCGCTAGCCGCAGTTGGAGAGGGGGCTCTGCCCTCGATAGCGAAGAACCCCCTCTCCCAGCTACGCTAGCTGCCAAGGCAGCAAGCTGCGCTACCTCTCCCCTCTGGGAGAGGAGGCGTGCGGTGCGGGTTTAAATGATCGGATAGCAGGCGGTGGCCGTGATGGTGACGGCGGTGCTGTCGAACCCGGTCAGGATTTCATAGCCTCCGGTCCCGGTGACCCGCTTGCCGCAGGCTTCATCGGCTGGGGTAAAGCTGAAGGCGGTCAGCCCCGGCCCGTTGTACAGACCCTTGGCGTAGGTATCGATATTGGCGGTGGTGCAATCTCCGCTGACATTGGTCGCAAGGCACCGTGCGGATCGTTCCGCGGCATAGTGGACCTGGTTCACCGCCGACATGGCCAGACCCATGTTGATCGTGCTGAACACCAGGATGAGGAACACCGGGACGACCAGAGCGAACTCAGCTGCCGTCGCACCGGACGAATCCCGCAGAAAATCCGCAAGCCGCGCGCGAATCAGGGGGACAAACCTGCTCATTTCAGCCGCATCCACGCAGTGCGGGTGATCGCGGCGGGCAGCAGGGCCGCAACCGAAGCCCCCGGAAAGATCGGACTGTAGGTCTTGCTTGCAGTCGTCTGGATATAGATCCCCGGTGCCGATGTGCTGCCAGACACGGTTGCAGAGCAATCCGCAGGTGGAGTGGCGCTTGCCAACGCAACCTCGACAAGCGTTCCGCCCGAATTGGCGCAATAGTATTTCTCGACGGTGCTGGCGATTGATACAGTGCTGCCGAGCGTGGTTGACTGCGCTGCGCTTGCCATAATGGTATCGACGCCGGTGCAATTGGTCGTAGCAGGCAGGCCCTTGGCTGCCTCCGATTCATCGCAGAGCACGCGCGCCGCGCCGACCGCCTCATGCGCGGCCAGATCGACCTGCATCTTGGTGTAGGTATAGACGCTGAAATCGACGACGTTGAGCATGATGAACGCGATCGCTGGCAGGATCATCGCCATCTCGGCTGCTGCTGCGCCGCGCGTGTCTTGAAAGAGACTGCGCAGCTGCATCACAGGACGATCTTCGTGCGGGTAGCTGTCCCGGGGATCGTCCCACCTGTTATAGTGTAACCGCCCGAGGAACAGTCTGCCGTCGTGTTGTTGGCAATCGTTAGCCCGGTGCCGCTGATCTCGATTGTATGTGAGAT
>JANPPM010000268.1:0-27020 GCA_031428495.1 Novosphingobium sp. | reverse complement strand
GCTGGGGCAGAGGTCGTAAAGATCGAAAGCCTTACACGCCCTGATCTGATCCGGCGCGACGATCCTGAGACCTTTGACCTGATCAATCAGGGCAAGGCCAGCGTGGTGGTCGACTTCCACAATGCAGAAGAAAAGGCCGCTTTGATTGCGCTGATCCGCCGCGCAGACATAGTCATCGAGAGCTCCCGCGTGCGGGCGCTGAAACATCTGGGCATCGATGCCGAGGCGCTAGTGCGCGAAGTTCCCGGGCTCGTCTGGCTGAGCATCACCGGGCACGGGGCAAGCGGTGAAGCGGCGAACTGGGCCGGGATCGGCAATGATTGCGGGGTCGCAGCCGGTCTGTCCCGCGCGATGGCCGATGTCACCGGCGAGATCGGCTATGTCGGCGATGCCCTGCCCGATCCACTGACCGGAATCGTTGCAGCATTGGAGGGGTGGCGGGTTTACCGTGCGGGCACTGCATGCCGTCTCGGCTTTGCGATGAGCGCAATTGGTGCGCTGGCGTTGCGCGAGGAGCGCGACTTCGATGCACACGTTCTAGAGGCTGAGCTTCGCGCATGGGGCGCTGCTGTCGGAGAGGAATTTCCGAAAGTTCAGCAACGTGCGATGTTCGCTGAGGCCCGGCCGCTTGGCGCGGATACTGCAGCATGGATCTGATCCGCAATGCAGAGGTCTGGGGCGTAGGGCTGGCTGACGTCGTGATCGCAGACGGCATAATTGCTGCCATTCACCGTCATCCCGGGCCTGACCCGGGACCGCTGCCCGCAAACCCGGACACGCCTGCCAGCTCTATCGGATCAAGTCCGGGGCGACGCGAGATCGATGCGCGAGGCGCAGCGCTGCTTCCTGGCCTGCATGACCATCACATCCACCTCGCCGGACTTGCCGCGCGCTCCGCGTCAATACTCTGCGGGCCACCCGAAGTTAAAACTGCGGCGGAATTGGCCGCACGCCTGACCGCGCATCCTGGAGCTGGCTGGATACGCGGGATCGGATATCACGACAGCGTCATGGGCCTGCCCGATGCTGCGGCGCTTGACGATCTGGTGGCAGACCGTCCGCTCCGCATCCAGCATCGGTCCGGCCGGATGTGGCTGTTCAATTCCCGCGCGCTCGATGAACTGTTGGGAAAAACGGCCCCACCCGCCGGGCTGGAACGCCAGAATGGACGCTTTACCGGCCGACTGTTCGACGACGATCTATGGCTGCGCGAAGCTTTGGGCAGCGTTCCGCCCGATTTTTCTGCGATCTCCGCAAAGCTGGCGCGCTGCGGGGTCACAGGCATCACCGATATGTCACCGCGCAATGATGCCGCGATTGCTGGACACTTTTCCGCGCAACAATCGCTAGGCCATCTGCAACAAAGGAGTTGGCTGGCAGGAGAACTGGGACTCGCCGATGCTATTCCTGCGGCTTGGCAGCTTGGCCCGGCAAAGCTCCACCTTCATGAAGCGGCCCTGCCTACTTTCGACGAGACCCTTGAATTGATCACCGCCTCGCACGCGCAAGGCCGCGCTGTCGCCGTCCACTGCGTCACCGAAGTCGAACTGGTCTATACGCTCGCTGCATTCGAGGCAGCTGGCACCGTGCGCGGTGACCGGATCGAACATGCCTCGGTTGCTGCGCTCAACCTGGTTGACCGAATTGCAGGCCTCGGTCTCGCGGTCTGCGTTCAGCCGCACTTCGTTTATGAACGCGGCGATGCCTACCTGCGCGATGTCGAGCCACGCCACCATGCGGACCTTTATCGCTTGGCCAGTCTCGCCAAGGCTGGAATTGCGCTAGCCGGGGGGAGCGATGCTCCGTTCGCCAGCGAAGACCCATGGGATGCGATGCGCGCTGCCGTCAGCCGCGAAACCCGCGAGGGGAAGTCGATTACTGAGGGAGAGGCGCTGTCGCCCGAAACCGCGCTCGCGCTCTATCTTGCCGCACCTGATGATCTTTCGCGCTTGCGGCGCATCGCGGTCGGCGAGCCCGCTGACCTGTGCTTGCTGCACGGCCCCTGGGCCGAAGTGCGCAGCATTCTCTCATCAACTCTGGTGCGTACCACCTTCATCGCAGGGGAAGTGATCCATAATGGCGTCGATCAGGCCCCATTCTAGCGCTGTTTTGGCCGAGATTCGTTTACCCGAAAGGATCATCAAAGCTGTGCGCTGACGCCCGATGCGCCGGGTTATCGAAACGCACCCCCCCGCCCCCGGCAGCACACCCATTGCCAGCTCGGGCAATTGGAACCAGGCGTCTGGCGCCGCATAGATAGTTTTCGCCCAAGCTGCCATTTCCAACCCCGCCCCAACACAGGCTCCCTTTATGTGCACCTCCAGTTTGTCGGCGCACTGGCGGATCGCATGAGCCGGCAGGGTTTGCGCGCGGATAGCATGTGCGGTGGCGGGATCAGTGGTCGTGCCGAATTCATCAAGGTCCGCACCAAGACAGAACGAACGGCCACGGCCTTTCAGAATAGCGCGGAAAATTTCCGGATCGATGGCGGCAAGACTGAACCCCTCGAACAACTGATCCCGCATAGTCCGGTCGATTGCATTTCCCTGCTCTGGGCGGCTCAGTTCAATTCTTAGCTCCGCTTCCTCTCGCGTAACTACTACCTGGCCGTTTGTTGACGTTGCGGGCCTCGCTACACGATTAGCTATCCAATCCCTATGGCCATTGCTGCCCTGCAAGACTGCATAGGCGAGAGATTCGACTGTCAGCCCACTCTGCTCCGAAAGCGCGGGCAAGGTGCGTAGCAACTGGACAGTTACCGCTGCCGCTTGCGGCTGAGCTGTGACCTGCCGAACCAGTGTTTCGGGCGAAGCCGGCTGCTCCACGATCGCATCCAGAAATTGTGCGAGCGGGTTTTTGCCATCGCCCAAGCCAATCACAGGATAGGGTGGCAAGCCAAATGGCTCACTCACCTCATCCGTTGCGTTCAGATCGATGAATGCGAGAGGCCAGTCAGACGGCAGGTCTGCTGCTGACAATCGCCACGCGTCGACTGTCAGAGCTGCTACGGTCATGCTTCGGCTCTCCTTGATCTGCGCGCCGGATGTAGGCACGTTCAACTAGTTGACGAGACATTCGTCTAGCTGCTAACCCTAAGCATGGTCAGCATAAAACGAGGTAATCTCATTTTATATTGACAAGCGGCACACTCCGCTTAAACCTGCCATAACAGAAAAACTATAATGGAGGGGAACGTCATGGCTGCGATGCCTGCTTCTTCCAACAAGGCCAAGATTGCCCGCAGGGTCGTCGAAGTGCTGGAGTATTTCGACGATGCGCACCGTGACGCAACGGTGATGGATATCGTGCGGCGCTATGGCAGACCGCAATCGAGCACCTCTGAACTGCTTTCGAGCCTCGTCGAATTGGGCCTGTTGCGCAAAAATCGCGAAGCACGAACCTACAGCCTCACCCCGCGCGCGGCTCTGCTAGGCACCGGAGGTCAAGGCGGCGCGGTACGTGATGGGCGCTTGGTACGGCTGCTTGACCGGCTTTCAGCGCAGACCGGACTGGCCGTCGCATTATTCGGAATGACTGGCCTTTCAACGCAGATCTTCGCTTGGCGTCCAGCAATCCGCGAAGCTAACCGCGAATTCAGCCGCACAGTTGGTGGCCTTCAACATCCGCTCTCGCACAGCGCAGCAGGATGGCTGTTGCTAACGAGTGTCGCTCAGCCACGCCGGACCGGCTTGCTTCGCCGCCTCAACGCCGAAGCACTAGAAGGACACAAATTTTCCTGCGCGGATCTGTCAGCAAAAATCGACGAATGCCTGGAAACTGGTGAAGTGCGCGGACCTGCTGGATTTGGCAGCAAGTCCGATATGGTTGCGCGACTTCTGCCGGCAGATGCCACCGACGAACCCCTCGCTATCGCAGTCCTGTTTGGGCGCGACGAGCCAGTCAATCGTGATGGTCTGTCCAACTGCATCGCAGGTGCCATCGGGCAAATGATGAAGGAAACAGAAGCTGTTTCCGCCGATGTTGAATGGTTGTGTTCCGCAGCTTAGAGTTGCGACAGCACCGCTTTGCGAAACCCGGCAAGCGGCTCCGCTACGCTGCCCGTAAAATCCTTGCGAAGACCATTTCGCACCGCATGCACGGCGCGTTCGGGCTGGAACGTATAGCAGCTAGGCGCCATATCGGTCGCCCTCGACTGGTGCTCGATCGGCATGGTGCGGCCATGTGCAACGATACTCGACCATTGCAGCAGGCGCGCCGCTTCTTGTTCACGACCTGCCAAACCGCCGATCCAGTCGCGCAGCGTAAACAGTGTCTTTCCGGCAATCTCATCGGGTGAAACGAGCACTCCATCGCGCTCAATCCAGCGTAGCCCCAAGGCGCCATTTCGGCGAAGTTCCAGCACGCGTTCACCGCTCACGGGATCGGTTGCGAGAAGATCATACTGTGTGTCACCAGGCGTGGCGGCGTGTGCGGCTGCAAGCACAGCCATGTCGTGAAGATGCGTGCAATTCTGCTTTTTGTCAGCCCTTGCGGTAACATCTGCAAGCAAGCGATTGGCGAAGGTTTCGATCAATTTGGCAACCGCGCCGGGACAGGTAGTCCAGGGTGCCCGTTCAAACACAGGCTCAACTGCCCTCACCCGCGTTCCATCATGGCGCAATGTCACCGATAGGCAGTGGATGTCATCTTCAAGCATTGCGGCGACCACGCCTGTGCGAGCCGACACGACAATGCGGCGGCGAAAAGCGGGTCGGCAGTTGTGAGCATCAAGCGTCATGATCGTGGCCTATGCTAGCAGCGCAGTCCCGGCATCGCTACGCTCAACGGAGAGCAATTCACCGTGATCTTGAAAGCCTTCATCAATCCTGCGTGACGATTTGGCCTGCGCGATGATTTAGACTGTCCGGAGCGGTGCACTGCTGCAAAACAGTGGCTGCCTCAGTTCAGGAACACCAAGACTGTTGTTGTTTGGCAACAGCCTTGGGGAAAAAACAGTCTGGTGCTAATTTCCCTTCTCACGCTCAAGGTTTGACCTTAGCGCGGCTACAATTCGTGGCAGTTTCCGCACGGGCATCACGGGAAAGCCGCATATTGCGGCACAAGAGGGAAATCACATATGAACATCAGCCGTAAAAGCGCGCTGTTCGCTGCAACCGCACTGAGCATGGCCAGCGCCATGCCTGCCTTCGCACAGGACACTGACGGCGCAGCCGACGAAGCAGTTTCAGCCAATGATATTGTCGTCACTGCCCAGCGCATCGAACAGCGCCTGCAGGATGTGCCGATTTCCATCACGGTGCTCGATCAGCAGACCCTGTCGAACAACAACGTATCGAATGCCAAGGATCTGGCGCAGTTCACCCCTGGCCTTGCCGTCAACAACCGTTTCGGTGCCGACAGCACGACATTCACCATTCGCGGTTTCTATCAGGAACAGCGCAGCTTCGCGACCGTGGGCGTGTTCTTTGCTGACGTTGTTGCACCGCGTGGCAGCGGCGCGACCTTCGGCGGTGACGGTGCTGGTCCGGGCAACCTGTTCGACTTGCAGAACGTTCAGGTGCTGAAGGGCCCGCAGGGCACCTTGTTTGGCCGCAATGTTACCGGCGGCGCCATCCTGCTGGTGCCGCAAAAGCCCAAGGACAAGGTCGAAGGCTATCTGGAAGGCAGCGCAGGCAGCCACAATATGTGGCGCGTCCAGGGCGTACTCAACTTTCCGATCTCTGACACCGCGCGGGTCCGCATTGGCGTCGATCACCAGGATCGGCATGGCTATCTCAAGAATGCTGGCCGGTTTGGCGATGGCTCGTTCGCTGGGCGCGGATTGGGCGATGCCAATTATTGGGCGGCGCGCGCCAGCCTGGTTCTCGATCTGCATCCAGATCTCGAAAACTACACGATTTTCTCGTATAATCAGTCGCAGAGCAATGGCATCATCCCGAAGATCACCGCCGCATTTGCCCCTGCTGGCAACCCGACTTGCAACCCGGTCGCTTCGCTTGCGAACTTCGGCTGCGAATCCATTGCCCAGATGGCGCGTGAAGCCCCGTTCGGCTTCTGGTCGGTGTCAAACCGCTTGCCTGATGCCCAGTCGATCACCAAAACTTGGCAGGCGATCAACACGCTGACTTGGCGCGCAAGCGACAGCCTGACGGTCAAGAACATATTCGCCTATGCCGAGTTCACCGGCAAGACCAATCAGGACCTGTTCGGCAACTATGCCCTGCTCCCCGGTGTTGTCTCCGGAACCGAAACGCTGAGCCAGGTGAATGGCTTTGCCTTCACCCACAACGAAGGCATTTTTGGCAAGACCAACGCGCAAAGCTCGATGGTTTACGAGCTTCAGCTGCAAGGCACACCCGGTGATGGCCGGTTCAACTGGCAGGCGGGCGGCTATATGGAGATCAACAATCCGCTGGGCTTCTCGGGCGTCCAGACGGCATCGTTCACGCCATGTGCTGACATCGCATCGTTCAACTGTTCACCGGCAAGTGCGGCACAGGGCATTGGCGGCACCGGCTCCTATTCACTGCAAAAGACCAAGTATCGCGACTATGCACTCTACGCGCAGGCCAGCTACAAGGTCACGCCTGAACTGACCTTTACCGGAGGCTTCCGTTATACTTGGGACAAGATGCGGACCTTGCTGATCAACGAGACTTCGGTGTTCAACGCGGTCCCTTCGAATGTCAGGTTCGGTTGCACCAACATCAGCGTTCCGCAGTTCGTTGGGGTGATCAACGGTTTTGGCCCCAACCCGGCATTTTCACCGTTCACTGCGGCTCAAAGGCTCGATGTCTGCAATCAGAATCTCAAAAACGATTCGAGTGCGCCAACCTGGCTGGTCCAGGCCGACTGGAAGCCGACCGACGGCGTGATGGTCTATGGCAAGTGGTCGCGTGGTTACCGTCAGGGTGGCCTGGCAATTTTCGGCCCCGATCCCATCCAGAGCTATCGTCCTGAAACGGTCGATACCTTCGAAATCGGCACCAAGACCAGCTGGCGCGGTGCCGTCCCCGGTTCGTTCAACATGTCCGGGTACTACAACGACTTCCGCAACCAGCAGCTCCAGCTAGGCGTATCGTGTGTTGCCGGTCAGCCCAACTTTACTGGCGGTTGCGCGGGCAATGCGACGATCATCAATTCGGGCAAATCACGCATCTATGGCTTCGAGGCCGATCTGAATATCTCACCGTTCGAAGGTCTGAAATTCACGGCAGCCTATGCCTATATCAATGCGCGCATCCTGCAGTTGACGATCCCGGCAGTCCTGCCCCCTTACAACAATATCTCGGCTCCATTGTCGCAGGGCTGCGGCGGACCGCAGTGCAACACCATCGCCAACTCCGGCCCTCCGCATCAGCTGGTGACCTCGCTGGCCTATACCCTGCCGCTGGCGGAATCGGCTGGGAAGCTCACAATCGGCGGGACGCTTGTCTATCAGTCGGCTCGCCGGATCGTGGCAGACGGTGTGATCACGACAGTCAATGGCGTGCGCATTACTTCGGGTGCCGGCATCGCGCCGTCTTCGACTGTGATCAACCTCAACCTCAACTGGGCAAATGTTGCCCAGATGCCGATCGACGCATCGGTTTTCGTGACCAACCTGACCAATGCCAAGGTGATCCAGCAGATCAACGACAACACGCTGCGTGGCTTCATTTCGTCGACCATCGGCGAGCCGCGCATGTGGGGCGTTCGCCTGCGTTACAAGTTCGGCAACTGATCAATCGCTAGCTGAATACGATGGCGACGCTCCCTCGCGGGGGCGCCGCCTTTCGTTTGTCCGTCGCTCCTGCGATGCCATGCAGATTCCAGTTGCAGGTCGCATTGAATCTATGGTGAGGCAATTGATCCAAACACCGGACGCTGTCGTTCGGAATGAACAATCGCAAGCGGGAAGATGCCCATGAATTTCGACCTCACCGAAGAGCAGGAAATGGTCCGCGAGACCTTCGCACGGTTTCTCGATGAACACTCGAGCCCGGTGCGTGTCCGCGCGGCGATGGCAGCCGAGAATGGTGGATCAGGATTCGATCAGGCTCTCTGGCAGGGTTTGGCCGAACTCGGTGCCTTTGCGATGCGTGTCCCCGAAAGTGCGGGCGGCATGGGCATGGGTCTGTTCGAAGCTGTACTGCTGATGGAAGAGTCTGGGCGCACCATTGCATCGGGTCCGGTGGCCGAAGCATTGGTCGCGGCGCGGCTATTGGGGCAGTTCGGCGGCAATGACACTCTGCTTGAGCGGGTCATCTCTGGCGAAGCAGTCGTCACCATCGCATTACGCGATATTGGCAACGAACCCGTGCAGTGGATTGCCGGTGGCCAGGTTTCCGAAGCGGTAATTGCGCGGATCGATGATACAGTCGTGCTGTATAGCGTTCCCGAAGAGGCTCGCCGGGTAGAGGAGAATCTCGCCTCCACACCAATCGCCGAGATCGATTTCAGCAATTTGAACAAGACTGTTCTAGGCTCAGGCCCCGATGCGATTGCGACATTCACTGCCGCGATCGAGGAATGGAAGCTGCTGATCGCCGCTGCACTCTCCGGCCTCTCGCGTGAGGCACTCCGGCTTGCCGGTGACTATGCTTGCGAGCGCAAAGCCTTCGGCGTGCTCATTGGCACTTTCCAGGCGATCTCGCACCCGCTCGCTGACCTTCTGATGGATACGGATGGCGGCAAATTCCTCGTCTGGAAGGCGATCCGCGCGATTGCAGACGGCGATTCCGATGCCGCCGCGACGGTCAGCCTTGCAGCTTGGTGGAATGCCGATTGTGCCGCGCGCACGGTTACCCAGTCGCTCCACACCTTTGGCGGCTATGGCCTGACCACCGAATACGACATTCACCTCTACGTTCTGCGAGCGAAGGCCTGGCCGCTGATCGCTGGCGATCCGCAGCAGTGGCTCTCGGAGGCAGGACGCAGGCTCTATGCCGGAGAGGCTGCTGCCTTGCCTGATGTCGGTTCGGTGACAATCGATTTCGACCTTGGCGACGAAGCTCGTGCTGTGCAGCAGGAATTGCGCGAATTCTTCGCCACCCAAGTAACGGCGGAGCAGAAGGCAAAATTCCACTATTCGTTCGAAGGCTACAATCCAGAGGTCCACAAAAAGCTGATTGCCGCCAATCTGGCCTATCTTGGCCTGCCAAAAGACGTCGGTGGGCGTGGGCTTAATGCCTATGCCATAACCGCTGCGCGCGAGGTGCTTGAGGATGAGAACTGGACCAATCCGGTTGGCGGGGTCTCCGCCATGGTTGCGCTTATCATCAACCGGTTCGGTTCGGATGAATTGAAGCGCGACGTCCTCGGCAAGATCATGGCAGGCGACGCGATTTGCAGCCTTGGTTATTCCGAACCGGGCGCGGGCAGCGACGTGTTCAACGCCCAGTGCAAGGCGACGCCGGACGGGAACGGCTGGCGGATCGACGGTACGAAGATGTTCACCAGCGGGGCTAACATATCCGACTATGTGTTGATGCTCACGCGAACGAACAGCGAAGTGGCCAAGCACAAAGGGCTTTCCATGTTCATCGTGCCGCTGAAGGCCGAGGGCGTTACGATCCAGCCGGTTTATACGTTCCAGGACGAGCGCACCAACATAACGTTTTATGACGGGGTGAAGATCCCCGACAGCTACCGGCTGGGCGAAGTCGATCAGGGCGTGCGCACAATGTCAGCCAGTCTCGAGCTGGAACACGGTGGCGGCTTTGCCAAAGTGCAGTTCGCCATGCTGGCAGAGGCGGTGATGCTGTGCCGTGAGATCAAGCAAGCGGGTGGTTCACGACTGATCGATTGCGAGCATGCACAGCGCCGATTGGCGCGCACTCTGGCCAATGCCATGGTTTCCGAGCTGATCCAGTTCCGTGCCAATTGGGTGCAGGTCGAGGGCAAGGAGAACAAGGCCTTCGGTCCGATGGCCAAGTTGTTCTCGTCAGAGAAATTCCAGTCTGATGCGCGTGATATGCTCGATCTGACTGCTCCCTATTCGCTGTCAAAACGCAGCGGACCTGCGGGCGCTCTCAACCTTGCCTATCGGCACGCGCATGGCACGACGATCTATGGTGGCACTAGCGAGGTTCATCGATCAATGGTCGCCGAACGCGGATTAGGCTTGCCCAGAACGCGAAATTAGTTCGGCTGGCGTGCTTTTTCTCGGCCATCCCGGATACCGAGTTCGAGTAAACGTGATGATGGACCAAAAAAACGTTCGAAATCTGTAAACGCTGGGCTGTCGAACATGCGGTGGAGCATTTTGTCAGTCCAGACGGTTGTCGCGCGTTCAAGGCCGGTCATCAGCATTGAGGCCATGGCGTAAGGCGGTGAATGCATTGCGGTATCATCGCCGTCCATTTGCAGGACAAGCAAGTGTATAAGCGGCTGAGCGGAAGCAATCCGGTGCTCCATCATGCGGTGATCGTGCCCATCGGCCATGCTATTGCGCAAATGCAGCAAGCGCGCGTGTTTAGCCCAGTAACTATAATAGGCTTCAACGAATCCGCGGCAGTGCACTGCGAGGTTTTCGTCAGGCCAGCGCTCGCGCAGTTGCGCGACAAACGCCTCTTCAGCGGCTGCCGCCACCGGTTCAAGCACGGCGATCAACAGTTCGGTCAGATCGTTGAAATAGAGATAGAGAGAGGTCATCCCCAGTGACACTTTGCGCGCGACCGCGCTGAGCGTCACTGGGATATCGTTCTCTTGCGCCACCAGCTGCGTCGCTGCAGCGACGATCCGGGCGCGCGTATCGCGACCTTTGCGGCCAAGCTTCTGACCGTTGAGGTTGCGGATGACTTCCTCGTCGGGTGACGCCTGCACAGCTTGCGCACCCGAACTTACCAACACGGTTCAGGCCGCAGCGGCAGGTGCGACCGGATAGGCAACCATCTTGGTTTCGAGATATTCTTCGATCCCTTCAAGTCCCCACTCACGGCCGATGCCGCTCGCCTTGTAACCGCCGAAAGGAATGTCGCCAGCGATGCACATACCGCCGTTGACCCCAACCGAACCGGTGCGGATGCGCTTTGCCATCCGCATGGCCCGGTCAAAATCACCCGAGCTGACGCCGCCGGACAAGCCATAGGCGCTTTCGTTGGCGATGCGGATCGCATCTTCATCATCCTCGAAAGGAATAACAACCAGGACCGGACCAAAAATCTCCTCCTGCGCAATGCGCATGTCGTTGGTAACATCGACGAAACAGGTAGGTTCAATGAAGTAGCCGCCGCCCTTATCGGGACGCATCTTGCCGCCCGCGAGCAAAGTTGCGCCTTCCTGCTGGCCGAGTTCGATGTAGCTCATCACCCGTTCCATCTGACGCTTCGAAATCACGGGACCCATTATGTGATCGGGGTGGGTAATATCACCCCAATTGTCGCCGAACCCAGCGTAAGACTGCTTGAGGATCGCCTTGGCTTCCTCATAACGGCTCTTGGGCACCAGCAGCCTGCTCTGCACTGCACAGCCTTGGCCTGCGTGGAACACCAGCATGGTCTGTGCGCATTCCATGGCGAAATTTGGCGCATCTTCGAGGACAATCTTGGCCGACTTGCCGCCAAGTTCGAGGAACACCCGCTTCAGTGTCGCGGCGCCCTGCTCCATGATGCGTTTGCCTACGCCAGTCGAGCCGGTGAATGAGATAAGGTCAACGCGGGGGTCTTTGACCAGCATCTCTCCAGCAAGCGCTGGATCCTTGCCGAACAGCACCTGAAACGTTCCCGCCGGAAAACCAGCCTGGTCCGCGAGTTCACCAAAAATCGCGCCCATACCAGGAGTGTCAGGCGCAGGCTTCAGGATGACTGTGCAGCCCGCAAGCAAAGCGGCAACGACTTTGCCGATGTTGACATAGAGCGGCACGTTCCACGGCGTGATCGCTGCGACAACACCGACCGGCTCATAAAACGCAATACGTTGACTGTCATAACCATAAGCGAATTTGGTACCGTAGTCCTTCTCCCATTTCACCTGCGGGAAAACCTTGAGGTAATCATCCCAACCCTCAAGCGCCATATCGACGTGCGCCCGCGTCACCGCGCCCTGCGCAGCACCAGCTTCATGCTTCGCCAGATCGCCTAGGCGCTCACGGTTAGCCTCAAAAAGTTCGCGCAGCTTCTTAACGAGGCCGAGGCGCTTATCGTGATTGGTCGTCCAGTCCGTGGTGTCAAACGCGCGTCGCGCGGCGGCGATAGCAGCCTCGACATCAGCTTCAGTGCCATCAGCTGCCTTGCCAACCACTTCGCCGGTCCATGGGCTGATTACGTCGAATGTCGCGCCGCTGGCGGCATCACACAGCTTACCGTCGATATAGAGCTTTGCTTCAGGAAGAGTGGTCATGACATAGGGATCCTTATCGAGATCGAAACAAAATCAGGAATGGCGCGCTTCAATGGAAGCATGCGTAACCCGGACATCGGGCGGCAGATCGAGCAGGGCACGGAAGACAGGCGTAACGGAGTCGACCTGAGAAACAGGTCGCGTCATCAGGTCAATTCCGGCTGCCTTGCATGACTGGTGGAACTGCATCGCGACCTCCATGTCCCAACCGGGGTTGCCCTTGCCTTCCTCATACATCGGGCCGGCGCGAACAGTGCTGACGCGAATACCGGCCGCCTCAAGTTCGCGCGACAGCGATACTGAAAAGCGCTCAAGGCCAGCTTTGGAACACTGATAAAGCGCCAGCATCGGGAAATCGAGTGCCACCGATTCACTGGTCACGTTGATAATGTATCCGCCCTTTTCCATCATCGGAATCGCGGAGCGTGAAGTGAAGATCGGGCCAGCAAGATTAGTCAGAACTGAGCCCAGCACCTGCTCATCGGTGGCCTTCTCGATCAGGAACGGCTCATAAATCGCAGCGTTGTTGATCAGCACATCGATCTTAGCATGCCGCTTGGCAATTTCGGCGAAAGCTGTGCGGATTGAGTCGACCGACTGAACATCGCATTCAACCGCAAAGTGCGGTGCACCCAATTCATCGGCAAGTGCCTGTACTTTCGAAAAGGTGCGCCCGAGCAGGACCAGAGTTTCACCGTCCTTGGCAAAGCGCCGCGCGAGCGCCCGGCCAAGACCAAGGCCAGCACCGGTAATCACGATCACTTTTCCCACGGGCATCCTATCCATCTTATGAATTGACTCTGGTGTGCAGCGTTTCCAGAATCCGGGCGTCGCGGCAAGGGGGAATGTCAACGCGCCTGCGATTGTTGCGCCTTGTCACTCCACAATCGGCATATGTTCTCCCACAGCAAGCGGCTTTGGCTTCTTGAGCAACAAAGGCAATGGCGCGAAGGCTAACAGCAACCAGGTGAGGGCATAGAAATTATCGAGGAACGCGATCATCAGGGCCTGCCTGCTGATTTCAGCGTTGATCATTTCCATCAGCCCCGATCCGATCCCGGGTAAACGGTCGACCACAGCGGGCAGATCGATTGTCGGCAGAGTCGTCGCAGTGATGTGGGCGGCCAGATCGGCATGACTAATTTGCTGATTACGCGATAAATAAGTGACGATCAGGGAAATTCCGATCGAGCCGCCGAAATTGCGGAACAGAGCCATCAGGCTCGAACCATCGGGGCGTAAATGAGGGCCGAGAGTTGAAAATGCCATGACGTTCATCGGGGAGACGATCATGCCAAATCCCAGCCCCTGCACGAAGCTGGCAATCAGGATCGGCGTGGAGTCCATTTCGAGCGCCCAGCCGGTCATATACCACATGCCCGCCGCGGCGATCAGATAGCCCGCGCAAATCACCAGCCTGAAATCAAAATGCCGTGCGAGCAAACCAGCCAGCAGCGAAGTGCACATCACTCCTAATCCGCGCGGAGCCATCAACGCGCCCGTATCCATTACCGGATAACCATAGATCGTCTGGAACATCATGGGCAAAACGGCTGACAGGCCGACAACCGACATGCCCAGTATGGCCATGAAAGCGAGCGCTGCGACGAAATTCCGGTTTGCAAACAGTTCGGGCCGAAACAATGGATTGGGTGTGCTGCGGCTGTGGATGAAAAAGACCCAGAAAGCGGACACCGCGAGAATTACTTCTACGACAATCTCCTTACTGGAAAGCCAATCCTTTCCCTGCCCCCGATCGAAGGCCAACTGCATCGCCGCCAACCCGATTGCCAGCGCAGCAAAGCCAAAGGCATCTAGTTTGCGGCGCTCAATCGGCCGACTTGGCAGTAACCACCAGATCAGCGCGAGTGCCGGCAGACCAAGCGGCAGGTTGACGTAGAATATCCACCGCCAATTGAGATATTCGGTCAGGAACCCTCCAAGAAATGGTCCGCTGATCGGTGCAACCATAACGATCATGCCAAAGATCGCCATGCTCATAGCCTGCTTGCTGCGCGGGCTGATGTCGAACATGATCGTCATCGTCATTGGCCCGATAAAAGCCGCTGCAATGCCCTGTACAATACGAAATGCGATCATCTCGGGAAGCGATGTCGCGGCTCCACAGGCGGCGGACGACAGCAGGAAAACCATCGTAGAATACATGAACAGATTGCGCGAACCGACCCGGTCAGAGAGCCAGCCCGTGATCGGGGTCGCAATAGCCGTGGCGATGATGAAGCTGGTCAGAACCCAGCTGACTGATTCATTCGATGCACCCAGCGCCTGCCGCATATAGGGCAGCGCGACATTGGCGATAGTGGCATCGAAAAACTGGCACATCGACACCAGAATCACAGCGAACAGCAGCAGTTTTCGATGCTTGGTCTCTAGCAGCGGCCGGTCATCATCGTATTCCTGCGCGGCGGAAGTGCCGCGGCTATTTGCTGGTGTCGATACTGACATGGGTCGACAAGCCCGCCAGCAACTGGCGCGATGGTTTGGTATCGATGGCAATCCGCACGGGTACGCGCTGGGTAACTTTCACCCAGTTACCATTGGCATTTTGTGCCGGCAGCACCGAAAACTCCGATCCCGTGCCTGCCCCGATACTGGCAACATGACCCTTCATCTCGATGTCGGGATAGGCATCGAAGGTGAGCTTGGCAGGTTGACCAATGCGCATCTCCGCGAGATCAGTTTCCTTGAAATTGGCCTCAACCCAACTGCGATCGCTGACCACAATCGTCACGGCTGGTAGTCCGGTAGTAATCATCTGGCCGTGCTGCAAACGGTCTGCCTGACTTATTAAACCGCTCACTGGCGCCCGCACATCAGTGTGCGACAGATCTAGCATCGAGCGGCGGCGCTGCGCCAGCGCTGCGAGCAATGCAGGATTGACTCCCGGCGCAACCGACCCAGTGGCCAGCGCCGCGCGTGCCTTGGCCGCATCGGCCTGCGCTGTGGCCAATTTGCTGCGCGCATCATCAAGGGCATGCTGAGCCGCGTCGAGCCTTGCGCGGGTATTAAAACCACGCTCCATCAGCTGGGACTGCCGCTGATATTCTTGCTGGTAGAAATCGACGTCTTCACGGGCTCCGTTGATGTCGACCCCGGTAGTCGCAAGGTCGGTTTCCAGCCCGATCACCTTCACCTGCGCTGCGGCAATTGAAGCATCTGCCTGAGCAATGGCAATCCGGATCGGCTCTGGATCAATGCGAAACAGCAGATCACCTGCCTTGACCTGCTGGTTCTCCCGCACGAGCACCTCGACAATTTCGCCGCTGATCTGCGAGCTGACCGAAACCTTGTCCTGTTGGACATAGGCATTGTCCGTTCCTATGATGTGATCGGTAGAGACATAATAGACTGTAGCTCCGACAGCCAAAAGCAGTGGCAGCGAGACCATAAGGGCGATACGGCCCACACGGCCAAAGCCAGACTTTACTGGAAGTGCAATTTCAGCAGGTGTTTCAAAATTAACGTCGCTCTCAGCCATTGGCCGCGATCCCGGCAGGCGCTTTACGCGACAAATTGGTCCGCACCCGCGCGAGGGACTCCAGGAACTGCTTACGCTCTGTGTCGCTCAAGCCCTCGAGTGCAAGGTTCAGCGTTTCAACGCCGAACGGGCGCAATTTGCCGAGCAGTCCTTCTCCCTTTTCAGTGAGATATATCCGCCAGGCGCGGCGGTCAGATGGGTCTGCACGACGCTCCACCAATGCAGCTTCCTGTAAACGGTCGATCATCCGGCCCAAGGTAATCGGCTCAACTTCGAGCATTTCGGCAAGTGTGCCTTGATTGCTTCCCGCATGAAGCTTGAGCAGGCTCAGCACCTGCCATTGCGGCCGTGTTACGCCGATGCCGCGCGCACGCTCATCGAAGTTGCGGCGCATGAGGCGCGATACCTGCGCCAGCAATGTACCTACATTTTCTTCCATAACTGTGGATATAATATCTGTGCTTACTAAAATCCAGCGCAATGTGAGATCGGGTGGTGAGCGGAAACATGCATCGTAGCTATGATTTCAGGCTTCCATGAACAGCCGCGTCAACCTCTGCCGCGATATCCTCCAGTGCCCATCCTGCTTCACATAGTCCTCGTGATAATGGCCATAGCCGGTCATCGTGTTCCCGCCGTCCCAGATCAGCCTATCCTGCAAGGCCCAGATCGCGGTTGCCGTATCACCTGTGATCACGATTTCGGGAGAGTGGACCTGATGCGCGGTCTTGGTTGTTTCAATTGCCGCGCGGGTTGCCGCCACCGCTGCATCTCTGCCCTCATAGACCCCGCCGCCGCTGCCACTGACATCCTGGTGAAAACCTTCGGTGAACAGCTGTGCCCAACCCTCCCAGTCCTTGGTATCGAGCAATCGGCAATAGGTAGCCTTGACGTTGCAGATTGCTAGCCAATCGTTGAAATCATGCATTTTCCAACCCTTCTGCCGCCAATCGTTCTGCCGCAAGTTTTCGCAGATCGGCGGTCTTTATCTTGGCACTTCCCGTGGTTTTCAGTTCACCTTCGGCGAAAAACAATATCCGTCGCGGCACCTTGTAACTCGCGAGCTTCTGCTTGGCGAAAGACTTGATCGTAGCCTCGTCAAGGATCTTCCCCGCATGCGGGACGATGCAACCAACCACCATTTCGCCGAGCAGTTCATCGGGAACTCCGACTGTTTGTGTCAGTTTGACCCCCGGACATTCACGGATCACTGCATCGATCTCAAGCGGAGACACGTTTGCGCCGCCGGTCTTGATGATGTCATTGAGCCGACCTTCCCAGAATAGCCGCCCTTCCGGATCGATGTAGCCGCCGTCACTGCACCGCAAGAAGCCGTCCTCGTCCAACGACTGATCAAGCGGCACTCCCAAATAGCCGAGCATCAGCGTCGGGCCTTTGACCGCGATTTCGCCGCGTTCGCCCAGCGGCATAGTCACCCCGGTCAGCGGATCGACGATTTTGACCGTCGATCCCGCCGTGGGAATACCGTGACTTTTGCCAGCAACCTCCGGGGTTGTTCCCGCCGGATAAACCGTGATCAGGGTGAACGTCTCGGTATTGCCATAGGCTTGCGCCGGCTCGCGCCAGTCAGTCTTGACCGTGGGGTGGCGGCCTATTGGCGTGGTACAATCGATATAATGCATCGCGGACAGATCGGCGCTGGCATAGTTCGGTGCGCCTTCAATCTGCGCCCACTGGTGCGGCCAGGCGTTGAGGAAGGTCACCCGCTCCTTGGCCATCAGGTCAAGAGCTTCTTCCGCATCGAACCAGCGCTGGAGGACGAGCGAGCCGCCCGATGAAAGCGTGCCGCCCAGCGCCATGGCGAAATTGCCGGACCAGAAAAAGCCGTTCGCAGACCACATCCGCACGGGATGTGCCTCGTCGACCGCATACCATCGTTTCCAGCGCCACAGCTGAAGGCAGACCGCGCGGTGTGCGCTGAGGATGCCCTTGACCTTGCCGGTCGAGCCGGAAGAAAACTTGAGCATACCAACATCGCTGGGCGCAACCGCCGACCCGCGCGCCTCGACCATTTCAGGCGAAACAGCCGCCCCGCGCGCCAGGAATGTGTTCCAGCCCTCGATTGCGCCGATACTCTCGTCATTGTCCATCATGGCCAGATGGCGCAGGTAGGGATATTTCAGCGAGGCCAGCGCACCGGGCGCGGCAGACATGACTTGCGGTTCAAGCCCGGCGAGCAATTCGAGATAGTCCTTTTTGAGCACGCGGCGCTCGAACAGCAGCACCGAACAGCCCGAAACCCGCAGCACTTCGTCGAGTTCGGTCGCGGTATAGAATGTGCTGATCGTAGTCGCCACACCGCCAGCAAGCGAAGTACCGAACAGCCCGGCGAGGAATTCGAGCCGGTTTGTCGCCAGCACACCGACGCGGGTTCCCTTGGCAATACCCAGTGACACCAGTGACCGCGCGACCGCCAGCGACTGCGCCAACAGCTCGTCATAGGTCCAGCGCACTGCCTTGCCATCGAGGTAGATCACGGCCGCCTCGCGAGGGCCGAACATGTCCGCCACCTCCCGGATGTAGCCACCCAGCGTAAGCGCACCGACGCCGACTTCATCGGCAAGTGGAATACCGCGCGAAATTGACAGGCCGTCCGCCAGCCCTGTCGATCCGTCCATAATACCAGCCTCTTTGCTTGTGTACTTAGTAAGGCAATTCGACTTCGTTCAGCGAACTGACCACGGTTTTGCCATTCTGATCGGTCAGCTTGACCTTGATCTGCACCACCGGGAAACCCCACTGCGAATTCTCGATCTTGTCGACAACCTCGCCCTCAAAAAAGGTAACATCGCCCTCGAAAGCAGGTGTGCGGAAATCGGACTTGGCGTGGCGCACCATGCCGTCATGCCCGGCCCACATTGCGAGATAATCGGTGTTCCACGCGGCCATTGTCGCGCCGTAGCCATAGGCACGGCTCATGCCGACTTCGCTGGCATAGCTGTCGTCGATATGTCCGCGTGATGGCCCGACATAGAGCCCATCGCGGGCGCGCGGATCGATCTCGCCCAGCTTTTCGTCAAAGCCGAAACCTTCGACCCAACCCGGATCCTGATTGATCCATGGGTCCACGACGCCCTCAGGCGCGGTCCAGTGAAAGGTGCCCCAGATATTGAACAGGAACGCGCGGTATTCCGTGGTGAAGCTGGCTATCGAATGCGGACCAATCACCCGGCGTGGCAGCTTGTCACCGATCGAGACTTCTTCCCAATGCGGCGACTTGCCTTCGCGGTTTGACAGCAGCCACTCGTGTCGGATCTTGTCGACTTCGGCCAATTCCTGCTTGGTCCAGCGCTTGAGCACACCAGCAGTCGTATCATACATACCGAGCCGCTCTGCCTCGGCGGCAAGATAACGGATCGCGGTTGAGCGTGCTTTGGCAATCAGCGCGCCGTGCTGGTTGCGGTGGGTCGTGTCGCCGCGGCTGAACATGGTCGGGCCGGCAAATTTGGTGTCGGTGACTTTGTAGTCATAGAACCGCCGTTCCTGGAACAGCTTGTCACCGGGGCGCACGGGGGTGCCATACCACCACCACTCCTCGCCGCCGAAGATCAGGTGGCTACCCGGGATATGACCGACGCAGGCAGGTTGGCAGCCGTGACCATAGTCCAGCGCAACCGCCATCGATTGCGGCGCGATGATATCACCGTATTTGGTCGTCGCCGCAAATTCCTGATCCCAGTGCAGCGGATTGACATAGTCCATCGCCATCACCCAGCGGCGGATATCGCTCTTGGCGCAAGGCTCATAAAGCTGTCCTCCGCCGACCAGTTGCCCGACTCTTGGATCAACATCGCTCAGGTCGAGCTGGGGGGATTGGTTGGTGTCTGCTTCGGCCATGCTTGCTCTCCCTTGCATCATCAATTTTTTCCCTGAGATCGGCTCAGGGCGGTGAGTTGGGCAAATTTGCCTCAACTCACCGTCAAAATCATTTCGTTACATCGACCAGTACGCGGCCACGGATCTTACCCGCGACGATATCCGCACCGGCCTGGATGGCGCCTGCGAGATTGGTCTCATGCCCGATCAGCCCGATCAGCGAACGATCAAGATCGCGGTCCAGACGAGCCCATGCGGCCATGCGAGGTCCCTTGGGGCACATCACAGAGTCGATGCCCAGCAGCGAAATGCCGCGCAGGATGAAGGGCATGACGGTCGCCGGGAAATCTGCACCTTGCGCCAGACCGCAAGCGGTCACGAAACCGCGATACTTGGTCTGCGCCACGGCATTGACCAGCGTGTGGCTACCGACTGAATCGACCACGCCAGCCCACAGCTCTTTCTGGAGCGGCTTGCCGGGGTTGGACAATTCGTCACGATGGATGAATTCGCTGGCACCCAGTTTGGTAAGGTATTCCTGCTCGCTCTCCTCACCGTAGGAGGCAACGACCGTGTAGCCTGCCTTGGACAGGAGCGCAGTGGCCACCGAGCCAACGCCGCCCGGCGTCCCGGTGACAAGGATTTTGCCGTCTTCCGGTTTTACCCCCGCATTGACCAGCGCATCAACCGACAGCGAGGCCGTATAGCCCGCAGTGCCAATTGCCATGGCTTCCTTGCCAGAAAAACCAGCTGGCAGCTTGATCAGCCAATCGCCATTCAAGCGTGCCTTGGTCGCCAAGCCGCCCCAATGGACTTCGCCGACGCCCCAACCATTGAGTAGCACTGCGTCACCGGCCTTGAACTCGCCGTAAGTGCTCTCGCTGACGGTGCCGACCAGATCGATCCCGGGAACCATCGGCCAGCGGCGCACCACCGGGCCTGAGCCGGTGATGGCAAGGCCATCCTTGTAATTGATTGTCGAAAACTGGACGTCGATGGTGACATCGCCTTCGGGCAACTGACTCTCGTCAAGTTGCTTCAGTTCGCAGGTCTGGCCGGTTTCGGTCTTTTCGATAAGGATGGCGGTGAACATGGCAATCTCCTCCTGATTGGGCAGTCTTGCCCCGGCACAATGCGAGGCTGAATTCTGGACAGGCAATGGCGCATGCGCGCCCCTCCCTGCAAGCGAAATGGCTAGTCTGGTGCGGTCCCTGCGGCGCTTTTTTCCAACCGGGCGACAATTTGCGGATAGGCACCAGCGCGCATCGAGCCATGCAACGAGAGCCGCAGCACTTCGGCTGAGAACCGTGAGGCAAGCCTATCGCGTTCCGCAGCCTCTTTGGCATGACTACCCGCCCAGACTGGCCACAAAAATGTGCCCGCCAGGGTCAGCACGGAGAGCACCTCCGCATCGACTTGCGGCGCGGCCATATCAGTTGCAGCGAAGCGTTTGAGCGAGCCGATATATTCGCCAAGGAACCGATCGCTCGCTGGATCGGGCGTCGCCAGAACCTGAAGCAACCAGACTCTGCATAGTTCCGGATTTTCCATGGCGAACGCAGTCAGCCGGTCGGTCATCGCTGCGACATCGACCTCTTCAACTCGCCGGTCGCCCAAAGTCGCAGGATCGCCAAACGCCGCGCGAAACAGCTTGTCCGAAGCCCAGGCGACGGTGGCTTCAATCAGCCGCTCCCGCGTTTCGAAATGTTGATAGGCTGTGCCGCGGTTAACCCCCGCCACACGCGCCACCTCTGACAAACTGACGGCATCAGGCCCGCGCCGGGCAAGCAAATTCTGCGCCGCTGCAAGGATGGCATCGCGCGTTGCCTCGGGATCACGCGGACGCCGGATGGCGCGGGGGGGTGGGCGGTTTGCCATAATAAACAGTACTGTTGCCTATTGGCTCTCGCTTGACCAGCCCAAACAAAAACGACCGGCGGTTTCCCGCCGGTCGTATTGATAGACTGAAATCAGATTTGGATCAGAACTTCTTCGAGACACCAAACTTGACAAGGCGCCCAAGGGTGAACCCGTTGCGCACGCCAAACAGCGAGTTATCAGCGCCGCGGAACAGCGGCGGATCCTTGTCGAACAGATTGTCGACATTGAGTGTGAAGGACAGATCACGTGCAATCGCGCTTTCGCCCGGCACCTTGTACTGGAAGAACAGGTTGATCAGGTTGTAGCTGCCAACCTTCGCCTGATTCAGCGACGAAGCCACGGGAATCAGGTTATAGCCTTGCGAATGGTTCCATGTTGCCTGAGCACGCAGATTGCCAATATTCGCACCCAAGGTTGTGCTGATCCGGAACTTGGTGACACCGGCGACCAACTGATCGACCAGCGCCGATGCCGGACCGGACTGGCGGTCGAACTTCAAAACACGGTTTCCGCTTATGTCGGCATAAATGCCGCCGAAGCCTGTCTCGCGGTTGTATCGCAGATAGAAATCGAGACCGGATGTCTTGATCCGCGCCAGATTCTGGGTGCGGGAGTCGAGCACGCCATAAACCGAATCGAAGTTTCCTCCTGCGAGGCCAGCAAGCACTGTAGCAGCATTGGTCGCGCCAAACGTGTTGTAGAACGTCTGCATCGCGGCGTTACCGGCGGTGAACAGCACACTGCTGGCCGGGAAATCGCGATAGTAGGTCGTCGGATCGGAAATCGGCAGGATGCCGATCACGCCCTTGAAGTCGATGTTGTAATAGGTCAGCCCAGCGGAAATGCCCGACGATGGCGGCTTGATGTCGAAACCAAGTGACCAGGTATTCGCCCGCTGCGGTTCGAGCGGCGAAATCGTGCCGCCCATGGCAAGCAGGATGGTGCGGCCCGGCACGGTCGGAACTGCTGGATTGGTGAACGGACGCGAGGCGATCGGCAGCGCGTTTGCAGTGGTTGCGCCGCTGAGGGCAATATCGGAAATGCCCGGGGCCTGGAAAGCTTTGCCCCAGTTGCCGCGCAGCGCCAGCCATTCGACTGGCTCGATATTCACGCCGATCTTCGGATTGAACGTGCTGCCAAAGTCGCTGTACTTGTCATAACGGCCCGAGGCCGAGAGGGTGAAGCTGTGGAATGGTCCGCTACCGCCACCCATCAGCGGAATGTTCAGTTCACCGAACACCGAGTAGATATTGCGCGTTGCAGTGCGATCAGCAAGCGTGGTGATCCCTGCGGCAGTGAGGTTCCGGCTATTATTGCCGGTGTACTTTTCCTGGAGATATTCGACGCCGACAGCGGCCTTCACATCACCTGCGGGCAAGGCAAACAGCGGACCGTCAACGATAAGGCGCGGGTTGATCAATTCATGCTTGGCGCGGCCAAATGCAAACTGATCGCGGGCCAAGGCGAGTGCAGCGGTATTGCCCGGTGCAGTCAGGTTGAACGGGTTGAATGTGCCAGCTGCGATCGCAGTCGTGATCGGCACGCCATTGAGGATTTCGCCGACGAACCTGGAGTTACCGACGCCATAGTTGAACATGCCATTGGCCTGCCAGCCGCCACCGATGTTCCATTTGACCGTAGGCGTGATGCCCCACGATTCCAGCTCGGTTTGCTGGCTCGTCGAATTGCCATAGGCGGGGGACAGGTTGAAGGTGAAAGTGCCAGAGGTCGGAGCGCCCGGGATCGACGCAAGGATGGGTGCCGCAAACGGATTGGCGCTGGTCACCGTAACGCCGCCGGGAAAGCCCAACGGTCCGCCGTCAGACGTGTTCTTGCGGTTGACGTAATAGGCCTTGACCGCAAAGCTTACCGCACCGCCCGGATCGAACGAGATGCTGGCCAGCGCCGAATGCTTTTCCTCGTTGGGATAGAAGGTTTGCAGTTCGGTGTTGTCGCAGCGATTGCCGAAGCCGGCGACGAGGCCAGGAAGCGCATAGGTCGTTGCGCCAACGCGGAGATTGCCCACAGCGCAAGCGCTGTCTGACGGCAGGTTGTTTACCCAGTCGCGGCTTTGCGACCAGTCAAGATCGGCCCCGTACAGTTCGTCATGCTTGCTGAAATCATAGGTGATGTAGGCCGAGACAGTGTCCGAATTGACACCGCCGGAAAGACTGAGGTTGTACTGTTTGATGTTGTCGGCAAAGCCAAAGCTACCTTTGGCTTCTATGCCATCGATGCGCTTGCGGGTGATGAAGTTCATCACGCCGCCAACCGCGTCCGAACCATAGGTGGACGAGCCGCCATCGGTGACGATGTCGACGCGTTCGATCGCGCCTGCGGAAATGGCGTCAAGATCGGGCGAAGACTGGACAATGCCCATGCCCGGCATGCGATGACCGTCCAGCAGCAGCAGTGTGGTTGCGCCGCTCGAAGAGGTGTTGCCGAGATAACGCAGCGAAGGACGATTGACGGCGAGCGAGAAGTTGGAGCTGCCGCGCACACCGACGAAGGCGAGGAAGTTGCCAGCCTGCGGCACGCTAGCGATCAGGTCGGACGTATTGACCGCCCCGATCGATTCAATCTTTTCCTGCCCGACCGCAATGCTCTGCGATCCGCCGGGCGCAATGCCGCGGATCAGGGTGCCAGTGACGACAATGTCTTCAGCGGTGGCGGTATCTTCCGGTGTTTCGGCGCTTTGCGCAAAGGCGGGTGCAGCGAAGGCCAGCAAGCTGACGCCAGCAAAAGCGATTTCACGAATTCTCATGGTAAATTCCCTCCCAAATGCGCGGGACATCTAGCGGTCCCACGCTCCCTAATTCTTCGAGACGCTTTTGTATGCTGCGCCGTCAGATCCAGAATGTATGCTGCGCCGTCAGATCCAGAACCCTTCCCGGTCCGACTGTGGTCCAGCACTTAGAGCGTGCGTTCACGTCTCAAAAGCAAATCTTTGCGAACGAAATCAACCGATCTCGTTTTAGTGAACAGTTGTGACATTTTCGCCATACAAAACAACTCGGTTCAAGCAGGCAAAGCTGCCACTTTTTCGAGCACCAATCCGGCATGTTCCTTCCGGCAAATCAGCAGATCGGGCATGTAAACATCCGCCTGGTTATAGACCAGCGGGCTGCCATCAATGCGGCTGCAATGCAGGCCATGTGCCAGGGCAACTGCGGCCGGGGCGCAACTGTCCCATTCATATTGGCCACCTGAATGCAGATAGATATCGGCTTCGCCGCGCACGATAGCCATCGCCTTGGCCCCCGCGCTGCCCATCGGCACCAGTTCGGCACCGAGCTGTGCGGCAACCTCGGTAGCTTCGCGCGCAGGACGGGTGCGGCTGACGACCATGCGAAGCTGCGCTGGCGCTGGCGGAACAAGAGCAGGCTGATCGGTGCGCAGCACCAAACCCAACCCCGGCAGAGCAACCGCGCCGATGCTGGCCACACCGTCAATCGCTAGCGCGACATGCACTGCCCAGTCAGTCCGCGCCTCACCGTATTCGCGGGTGCCGTCGACAGGATCGACAATCCAGACGCGGCTTTGCGCCAGACGCTCGGGGTTGTCCTTCTCTTCTTCTGACAGCAGACCGTCATCGGGCCGCTGTTCGCGCAGCGCGTGGCACAGGAACTGGTTCGCAGTAGCGTCCCCCGCCTTGCCCAGCGCCTTAAGGCTAAGCATACCGGATGCCCGGACTTCGATAAGCAACTTGCCGGTAACCTCGGCGAGGTGTGCGGCAAGCTCTGCGTCAGTCATGCTCATCAGGCGTCGCCCAGCAGCGTGTCGACGATCAGCGTAGCCGCCGCCTCTGCTGTAAGACTGGTTGTATCAATGCGAAGCTCGGGATTAGCGGGCTTCTCATACGGGCTGTCGATGCCAGTGAAGTTCTTGAGATCACCAGCCCGCGCCTTTTTGTAGAGGCCCTTGACGTCGCGCTCCTCGGCGACCGCTAGCGGGGTATCGATGAACACCTCGATGAATTCACCCTCGGGCAACATCGCGCGCACCATCTCGCGGTCGGCCTTGAACGGGCTGATGAAGGCGGTGATCACGATCAGTCCGGCATCGGTCATCAGCTTGGCAACCTCGCCGACGCGGCGAATGTTTTCGATCCGGTCAGCCTCGGTGAAGCCCAGATCCTTGTTGAGACCGTGGCGCACGTTGTCACCATCGAGCAGGAAGGTGTGCCGATTCATCCGGTGCAACTTTTTCTCGACCAGATTGGCGATGGTCGATTTGCCCGATCCCGAAAGCCCGGTGAACCACAGCACCGCAGGCTTCTGGTTCTTGAGCCCCGAATGCGCTTCGCGGCTGATATCGAGCGCTTGCCAGTGGACATTCTGTGAGCGGCGCAGCGAGAAGTTGAGCATGCCGGCGGCGACCGTCGAATTGGTCATCTTGTCGATCAGGATGAACCCGCCCAGCGTGCGGTTGTCCGCATAGGCCTCGAATACGATCGGCTTGTCGGTAACAATCTCGGCGACGCCGATGGCATTTAGTTCAAGCGTCTTGGCAGCAATATGCTCCATTGTATTGACGTTGACTGTATACTTTGGCTCGTGAACTGTCGCAGAAACCGTCTGTGTGCCCAGTTTGAGCCAATAGGCGCGGCCAACCTGAAGCGGATCGTCATTCAGCCAGACAATAGTGCTTTCGAACTGGTCCGCAGCCTGCGGCGGATTATCAGCTAGTGCGATAACGTCACCGCGCGAGCAATCGACTTCATCGGCAAAACAGATGGTGACTGACTGACCGGCTACCGCCTGATCAAGCTCGCTACCCAGCGTGACAATCTTGGAGACTGTGCTGGTCTTGCCTGAAGGCAGGACACGGATGGCATCGCCCGGCTTGACGCTGCCGCTAGCAATCAGCCCGGAAAAGCCGCGAAAATCGAGGTTGGGTCGATTGACCCACTGCACCGGCATGCGGAACGGCAGCGAAGCATCGCGCGCTGAGTTGACCTCGACCGTCTCCAGATGTTCGACCAGGTTCGGCCCGGTGTACCACGGCGTGTTTTCGGATGGCCCGGTGATGTTATCGCCCTTGAAGCCGGAAATCGGCATGGCAGTGAAGCTTTCGATGCCGATCGATTTGGCGAACTCAGCATAGTCGGCGACGATCTTGTCGAAGACCTCTTGGCTATAGTCCACGAGGTCCATCTTGTTCACTGTCAGCACCAGATTCTTGATGCCGATCAGATGACACAGGTACGAATGCCGGCGCGTCTGGACGAGCACGCCCTTGCGCGCATCGATCAGGATGCAGGCCAGATCGGCGGTTGAGGCACCGGTAATCATGTTGCGGGTATATTGCTCATGCCCCGGACAATCCGCGACGATGAATTTGCGCTTCTCGGTGTTGAAGAAGCGGTAGGCAACGTCGATTGTGATGCCCTGTTCGCGCTCCGCCGCAAGGCCATCGACCAGCAGGGCAAAGTCGATTTCCTGACCTTGCGTACCAACCTTCTTGGAATCTGCCGTCAGCGCGTCGAGTTGATCTTCAAAGATCATCTTGGAATCATAAA